>SBGO01000300.1 GCA_006226565.1 Deltaproteobacteria bacterium
TGGCGGAGGACCGGGCGCTGCCGGGCCTCGCCGCGGCGCTCCGCCACTTCGCGGACACCGTGGCCGTCCCCGACCCGACCCTCGGCGCGCTCTCGACGGAGGCGTGGCTCGGCGACGACGCGGCGCTGCGCGAGCTCTTCGCGACCACGGGCAAGGCCGGGCTCGACTTCCGCGGGCGGACGGCGCTCGTGACGGGCGCGAGCCCGGGCTCCATCGCCATCGCCATCGTGGCGGAGCTCCTCCGGGGCGGCGCGCGGGTCGTGGTCACGACGACGACGGCGACGCGGCGGCGGATGGACTTCTACCGCGGCTGGTACGAGCGGCACGCGGCCCCCGGGGCCGAGCTCCACGTGGTGCCCGCGAACCAGGCCAGCTTCGGCGACATGGACGCGCTGGTGGACTGGCTCTTCCGCGAGGAGACCGAGCAGAACGGCGCCTCGGTGCGGGTCCTCAAGCCCGCCTTCCAGCCCGACCTCCTCGTCCCCTTCGCGGCGCTCAAGGACTACGGCACGCTCGACCAGATCGGCAGCAAGGCCGAGGCGGCGCTGCGCGCGATGGTGCTCGGGACCGAGCGGCTCATCGGCGCCATCGCCACCCGGCGCATCGCCCTCGGCGGGGCCGGCCGCTGCCACGTGCTGCTGCCGCTGTCGCCGAACCACGGCGCCTTCGGCGGCGACGGCGCCTACGCCGAGTCGAAGGCGGCGCTCGAGGTGCTGCTGACGAAGTGGCGGAGCGAGCAGGTGGCGTGGGGCCGGGCGACGAGCCTGGTCGGGGCGCGCATCGGCTGGGTCCGCGGGACCGGGCTGATGGCGGGCAACGACGCCGTGGCGCCGCGCCTCGAGGCGGCGACCGGCATCCGCACCTTCACCAACGACGAGATGGGCGCGATGCTCGCGGCGCTGTGCGGCGACGTCGCGCGGGCCGAGGCCGAGCGCGCCCCGGTGGTCGCCGACCTGACCGGCGGCTTCGCCAAGGTCGCCGACCTGAAGGGGGCGGTGGACGGGATCCGGGCCGAGATCGAGGCCGAGGAGTCGACCGAGCGCGCGGTGGGCGAGCTGGTCCGGGCCGAGCGGGCGCGCCTCCGCGAGGTGGACACGCGGCCGGCGAAGGTCGCGCCGCTCCCGATGTGGCCGGTCGCGGCGGCGCCCGAGGCGGACCTCGACGTGGCCTGGCCGGGCGCGGTGACGGCCAAGCCGGAGGAGCTGATCTGCGTGGTCGGCTTCGGCGAGGTCGGGCCGGGCGGGAGCGCGCGGACGCGCTTCGAGCTGGAGGTGTCGGAGCGCCTGTCGTCCCCGGCGGTGCTGGAGCTGGCGTGGCTGACGGGCCTCGTCCGCTTCGAGCAGAACGCCAAGGGCGGGACCTGGGTCGACGTCGAGAGCGGCGAGCCCGTGGCGGAGCGCGACATCCACGCGCGCTACCACGACGTCGTCAAGGCGCGGACCGGGGTGCGCTTCGTCGAGCCGGAGACGACGGGCTTCGACCCGAACGCCTCGCCGGTGCTCCAGACCGTGTACCTCGAGCAGGACTTCAGCTTCCGGGCGGCCTCCGAGGAGGAGGCGCGCGGCTTCGCGGCGGCCGAGCCCGAGGGGACGATCGTCCGCTACGACGCCGAGGCCGAGACCTGGACCGTGACCCGGCGCGCCGGCACGGCGGTGCGGGTGCCGCGGCAGGTGAAGCTGACGCGGCGGGTCGGCGGACAGCTGCCGACGGGCTTCGACCTGGCGCGCTTCGGGTTCTCGGGGGACATGCTCGAGAACGTCGACCCGGTGGCGCTGATGAACGTCGCGGCGACGGTGGACGCCTTCGTGGCCGCTGGTACGACCCCCGAGGAGCTCCTGTCCTTCGTGCACCCGGCGCGCGTCGCCACGACCCAGGGCTCGGGCATGGGCGGCATGAAGAGCCTCCACCGGCTCTACGTCGACCACCTGCTCGGGCGCGAGCGGCAGAGCGACATCCTGCAGGAGACGCTCATCAACGTCGTCTTCGCCTACGTCTCGACGGCGTACGTCGGGAGCTACGGGGCGATGGCGCACCCGGTGGCGGCGTGCGCGACGGCGGCGCTCTCGATCGAGGACGCCTGCGACAAGATCCGGGTCGGCAAGGCCGACGTGGTGCTCGCCGGCGGCTGGGACGACCTCAGCCTCGAGGGGGTGATCGGCTTCGGCGACATGAACGCCACGGCGTCGACCGACCAGATGCTGGCGATGGGGCTCGAGCCCGACCAGATGTCGCGCGCCAACGACCGGCGGCGGCGCGGCTTCGTGGAGGCCCAGGGCGGCGGCTCGCTGATGCTCGCGCGCGGCGACGTGGCGCTCCGGATGGGGCTCCCCGTCTACGGCGTCGTCGCCTACGCCGCCTCCTTCGGCGACGGCATCAACCGCTCCATCCCGGCGCCCGGCATCGGCGCGACGGCGGCGGCGCTCGGCGGGCGAGACTCGGCCCTCGGCCGGGCGCTGGCGGGGATCGGGCTCACGGCCGACGACATCGCCGTCGTCAGCAAGCACGACACCTCGACCAACGCCAACGACCCCAACGAGGCGGGGCTCCACCAGGGCATCCAGGAGGCCCTCGGGCGGACGCCCGGCAACCCGCTGATGGTCATCAGCCAGAAGACGCTGACCGGCCACGCCAAGGGCGGCGCCGCGGCGTGGCAGACCATCGGGCTGTGCCAGACGCTGGCGGCCGGGGTCATCCCGCCGAACCGGAACCTCGAGGCCATCGACCCCGGCCACGAGAAGTACCGGCACCTGCTCTTCACCAACACGCGGCTCGACCCGGGGGCGGCCTACCCGCTCCGGGCGGGGCTCGTCACGAGCCTCGGCTTCGGGCACGTCAGCGCCATCCTGTGCGTGGCGCACCCGGCGGCCTTCGCCAACGCCCTCGACGACGAGGCGCGCGCCACCTGGGCCGCCCGCGCCGCCCAGCGCCGGGCCGCCGCCCGCGACCGCTGGGCGCGCGTCCTGGCGAGCAAGGAGCCGCTCTACGACAAGCGCGTCGACCGGCGCTTCGCCGCGCACGACGGCACCGACGCGCAGAAGGCCGAGGAGACGGCGATGCTGCTCGACCCGTCGGCCCGCTTCGACCCGGCCATCGGCCACTTCGTGAGCCTGGGAGGTGAGGCGTGATCCTCGCGGTCGGAGTCGACACCGTGCACCTGCCGAGCTTCCGCGACCAGCTCGCGGACCCGGCTTCCGCCTTCGTCATCGGCACCTTCACCGTCGCCGAGCGCGTCTCCTCCGAGGCGCGCCCGGGCGGGGACGCCGCCCGTCACCTGGCCGTGCGCTTCGCGGCGAAGGAGGCCTTCCTGAAGGCCTGGGACGGCGCCTACTGGGGTCGCGAGCCGGTGATGGAGACCGTGGAGCTCACCGACATCGAGGTGGTGAGCGACCCGTGGGGGCGCCCGTCGCTCCAGCTCCACGGGGAGGTGGCCCGGGCGGTCGCGAAGCTCGGTGAGGTGCGTGCCCACGTGTCGCTGTCCCACGACGGGGACAGCGCCGTGGCGTTCGTGACGCTGGAGGCCCGGTCGTGAGCCCGGCGCGCGGCGTGGAAAAAAATGTGAGAAAGTGGGGTCAGACCCCATCACTTCACACTTTCGAGGTTGGAAATGTGATGAAGTGGGGTCAGACCCCGATCCATCACACTTTCTCGGGGCAGGTTGTCCAGGCGGAGGTCCGCTGATGACGTTCGAGCGAGTCGCCATCGTGAACCGCGGGGAGCCCGCGGTCCGTTTCATCCGGACCCTCCGGGACTACAACGCCGAGCGCGGGACGCGGATCGAGTCCGTCGCGCTCTACACCGACCCGGACAAGCACACGCCCTTCGTGCGCCTGGCCGACCACGCCGTGCCGCTCGGCCCGGCGCTCCGCCCGGGGCCGCACGGGATGGCCAGCGCCTACACCGATCACGCGCACCTCCTCGCGGCGCTCCAGGCCGCGCGGTGTGACGCGGTCTGGCCCGGCTGGGGCTTCGTCGCCGAGGACGCGGCCTTCGTCGAGGCCCTCGAGCGCGCCGGGATCACCTTCATCGGCCCGTCGGCGGCCGCGATGCACCGCCTCGGCGACAAGATCGAGGCCAAGCGCCTGGCCGAGTCGGCGGGCGTCCCGATGGCCCCGTGGGCGGTCCTCGACGGCACCGAGCAGGCGCCCGAGCTGCTCGCGGCCGCCGAGCGCATCGGCTACCCGCTGGTGGTCAAGGCGTCGGCCGGCGGCGGCGGGCGCGGCATCCGCGTCGTGCACCAGCCGAAGGAGCTGGTGGCCGCCGTCCTCGCCGTCCGGGACGAGGTCGAGCGCAGCTTCGGCGGCGCCGGCGGCGTCTTCTTCGAGGCGGCGGTGACGTCGGCGCGCCACATCGAGGTGCAGCTCGTCGTCGGCGCCGACGGCAAGGGGGCGACCCTCGGCATCCGCGACTGCTCGCTGCAGCGGCGCCACCAGAAGGTCATCGAGGAGGCGCCCTCGCCGGTCGTCGGCGGCGCCCTGGCGCGCCAGCTCGAGGAGTCGGCCGCGCGCCTCGGCGAGGCGGTCGGCTACCGCGGCGTCGGGACGGTCGAGTTCCTCGTCGACCCGAGCCGCGACTTCGCGCACTTCCTCGAGGTGAACACGCGCCTCCAGGTCGAGCACACCGTCACCGAGGCCGTGACCGGGCTCGACCTGGTCGCCATCCAGATCGACATCGCCCGCGGGCTGCCGTGGGAGCCGGCGGAGGGGCCGCCGCGGGGCCACGCCATCGAGGTGCGCCTCAACGCCGAGGACCCCGAGCGCGACTTCCAGCCGAGCCCGGGCGCCGTCCGCGTGCTGCGCGCGCCCGCCGGGCCGGGCATCCGCGTCGACAGCGGCGTCGCCGAGGGCTCCTCGATCGCGCCCGAGTTCGACTCGATGGTCGCCAAGCTCATCGCCTGGGGCCGCGACCGCCGGCAGGCCATCGCGCGCCTGTCGCGGGCGCTCCGCGAGCTGGAGCTGGTGGTCGAGGACGGGGCCACGAACAAGGCCTTCCTGACGCGGCTCCTCGAGGAGCCGGCCTTCGTCGACGGCTCCGCCGACACCGGCTGGCTCGACCGGCGCCAGAAGGAGGCCCACGACCGGCCCGTGCCGGGCGGCTTCGAGGCGCTCTGCGCCGCCGCCATCCTGACCCGCCGCCGCGCCATCGAGGAGGCCATCGCCGGCTTCTTCGCCGACGTCCGCGGCGGCATCCCGTACCGCTTCGCCCCCGCCGGCGGCGCCATCGACCTCGCCCTCCGCGGCGAGGCGGCCACCCTCGAGGTGTACGCCATCGGCCCGGACGAGTACCTCGTCGGGACCTCGAACGCGCTCCATCACGCCCACTGGGAGGCGACCGGCGAGCGCTCCGCGGTGCTCGAGCTGGGCGGGCAGCGTCACGCGCTGCTCCACAGCGAGGGGAAGACGGGCATCACGGTCGAGGTCGACGGCTGGGCCCACCGGATCGAGCTCGCGTCGGGCGGCAAGGTCGTCGCGCCGGCACCGGCGCTCGTCATCGCCGTGCACGTCGAGCCCGGGCAGGCGGTGGAGCCCGGCGACCGGCTCTGCACCCTCGAGGCGATGAAGATGGAGGTCCCGGTGCTGGCGCGCGACGCCGGCGTCGTGAGCGTCGTCCAGTGCAAGGTCAACGCCCAGGTGTCCGCGGGGCAGACCCTGGTCGTGCTCGAGTCCGACGCGGCCGGGACGGCCAAGCGCGGGCCCGAGGCGCCGGCCCCGCGGCCGCGCCCGCTCGAGCGCCTCTTCGTCGCGGGCGAGGCCGCCCCGACGGTGGTCGACCTGCTGCCCGAGGACGAGGCGCTGGCGGCGGTGGCCGACCTCGCGGAGGTGCTCGGCGCCCGGCTCCTCGGCTTCGAGGTCCCGGAGGCCCTGTTCTCGCGCGCGCTGTCGCTGCTCGCGGCCGAGGCGAGCTTCAAGCAGATCGCCGCGCCGGAGCGGTGGCAGGCGCTCTTCGCGCTGGTGCGCCACTTCCCCGAGGTCGAGCAGCTCTTCGTCGGCCAGATCGCGGTCGACGGCGCGACGATGCGCGCCGAGCGGGCCTTCTACGAGCTCTGCCGGCGGCGCGCGACCGTGTCCGACGGCGACCACGCCGAGCTCCGCCCCTACCTCATGCCGGCGCTCTCGAGCTACGGCGTCACCGAGCTCGCCTCCGGCCCCGGCCTCGACCGGGCGCTGTGGCGCATGGCGCGCGCGCACGCCGACATCGTCCCGCGCCACCAGGTCCAGAGCGGCATCCTGCGCGTGATGATGGCGCTGCACGCGGCCGGGGCGACCTTCGACGCGCTGCGCGAGCTGCCGGTGCAGCTCACGCGGACGGCGGACGTGGCCAAGCCGGAGCTCCCGGCGGTCAAGGACAACGCGCGGCAGGCGAAGTACCTGCTCTTCAAGCGGCGCACGGCGGAGACCGGGCCCCTCGAAGGGCTGGCGACGCTCCTGGCCGCCGACGGCGGGCGCTTCGACGAGATCCTCGCGGCGACCTACGGCGCCGAGGCGACGGTGGCGACGCTGCCCGAGGCCGGGATCCTGGACGCGACGCTGCGGGCCGTGCTCGGCCACGGCGGGACGCGCAGCCTGGCGGCGCTGGTGCC
>SBGO01000617.1 GCA_006226565.1 Deltaproteobacteria bacterium
CGGCTCGGCGTGCAGCTCGCCGTGCGGCGCGGTCTCCACGGCCGGCGTCGCGGGCGCGGGCGCGTCCTTCGGGGACTCCTTCGAGCAGGCCGCGACGAGGGCGGCGGCGGCGACGAACGTGACGACGATGCGCACGGGGTCTCCTTGGCAGGGGGCGGTTGGGGCTCTCGCGATCGCGGCCGGGCCTGGCCGGCCTGCGACGCACGTCGAGCGCCCGCGGGCGGTGGGTGGCCGCCGGGCGGCGACCGGACTAGGATGGCGTGGACACCCGCCGTGCTCGCGTCACGCGAGGCCCGGTGGGCGCGCGATGGCACGGTAGCACACCCGCTCGGACCGGCGGAACGTGATCGATGCTGGCGTCGAACCGAGTCCTGCGCTACACGTCCGGCGCTCTTCGACCCCTCATGCACACGCGCCCTCCCCGGACTGGCCGGCTGCGGCGTGCCGGCGCGGGAACCGGGGACGAGACGCGATCAGGAAGGATCCATGTTCACCACCGACGTCAACTACAAGAACATCCTGTGTCCCGTGGACTTCTCGGAGACGAGCCGGAAGGCTTTCTACCGCGCCGTTGGCTACGCCCGCATGTTCGGCGCGAAGCTCACCGTGCTCCACGTCCGTGAGGGTGGGCCGCCGGCGTCGGTGGACGCGGTCGAGTCGGACCACAACGAGCTGACCCGCCTCGAGGAGGGTCTCGTCCGCCGCCTCGACGAGCTCGAGGAGGACGGCAAGGTCACCCGCGAGGAGCGTGACCGGATGTTCCTGGAGATCCGCGGCGGCAAGCCGTGGCTCGAGGTCCTGCGCTTCGCGATCGACGAGGGCTGCGACCTCATCGTCATGGGCACCCACGGCCACACCGGCTTCCGCCACATCTTCATGGGCAGCCAGGCCGACCGCGTCGTCCGGCGCGCCCCGTGCGACGTGCTGACGGTCAAGCCCGACGGCTACGACTCGAAGCTCGACCTCACCTGAGCCCAGGCGTGCCCTCGGACGCCGCCGCCCCCTCGCGCGCCGCCATCGACGCGGCGCTCGCGAGCTACGCCCCCGTGGCCGCCCAGCGCGGTCGGCTGCGGGAGGCCGCGGTCCTCGTCCCGCTCATCGACGGGCCGCGCGGCGTCGAGGTCCAGCTCATCCTCCGCCCCAACACGATGCCGACCCACCCGGGGCAGGTCGCCTTCCCCGGGGGCGCGGTCGACCCCGACGACGCCGACAGCTGGGCCGCGGCCCTGCGCGAGGCCGACGAGGAGCTCGGGATCCCGCCCGAGGCGGTCACGCGCGCCGGACGCCTCGACGACCTGCCAACGATCACCAGCTTCCACGTCAGCCCGTGGGTCGGCTGGATCCCCGACGACCTCGCCCTCCGGCCGAGCCCCCGCGAGGTCGACGAGACCTTCCGCGTCCCGCTCGCGACGCTCCTCGACCCGACGCGGCGCCGCAGCATGGTCGGCCGCTGGCGCGGGCGCCCGCGGCGCATGTTCTTCTACCTCACCGAGCGCCACGTGGTCTGGGGCGCCACCGCCGAGATGATGACCAACCTCCTCGGCGTCATCTCGCGCCCGCCCGGCCTCACTCGATCGTGATCGCCAGCTGGTAGGGCGCGCTGGCGCCCTGGAAGCCGGCCACGCGGACGAGGAAGGTGGTCTCGAGCGGCACGTCGTAGACGAGGGTCTCGTCGTCGTCGTCGCTGGTGCTCGACGCGACCGGGATCGACATCGAGGTGGTCGGATCGTAGAGGCGCAGGTCGAGGTCCCCCTCGGCCTGGCTGAAGAGCGCGCTCACCGTCAGCGTCGAGCCGGCGGGCGCCGTCACGGCGAACCAGTCCTGGTCGCCGGGGCAGATCTCGAGGCCCTCCGCGCCCGGCGGCGTGATGAGCGGCGCGTCCTCCACGCTCACGACGTGGTCGTTCGGCTCGAAGGCGTCGGGCAGGCAGAGCCGGCTCACCGCCAGCGGCGCGGCGCTGACGTTGTTCTGCTCGTTCGACTCCACGATGAGCCCGGTGCTGTCGGCCTCGACGAGCACGAAATAGTCGCCGGCCAGCGTCGACAGCGGGACCGTCACCTTCTTCGTCACCGCGACCTCGGCGCCCGCCGCGACGCCGCCGGCGAGGGTCACCTCGGCCATCTCGACGTCGGCCGCGTCGAGGAAGGGGTCCTGCGACAGCCACACCCGGGCGGCGAAGGGCTCGGCGCTCTCGGTGCAGCCGTTGACCACGCGGAAGTCGACCAGCACGTCCTCTCCCTGGAGGACCGACGGCGCCCCGGTCGCGACGCCCTCGACGCTGAGGTCGATGCCCGCGATGCCCTCGATGGTGAGCGCGTAGTCGAACGCGGTCATCGAGAGCGCGCCGCTCTTCGGCTCGACCCCGATGTAGAGCAGCCCGTCCTCGGCCGGCGTGTAGGTGAGGAGCCCGTTGCCGGCCCGCGTCGCGACGGCCGTCCCGTCCGGATCGGTGAAGAGCTGGGTCCGGGCCTCGCCGTTCGGGTGGCTCATCGTCAGCCGCACCTCGACGCCCTCGTCCGCCTCGATGACGTAGAAGTCGCGATCGGCCGCGCAGAGCGTCGCCGAGAGCACGCCGCAGCCCGCCGGCTTGGCCCGGGAGAAGCTGTTGTTGCTCTCGTAGCTGTCGGCCGTGCACATCTTCGCCTCGTCGCCGGGGCCGACGGTCACGTCGAGGGTGTAGGTGTAGGGCGCGGCGTTCGCGCTCTCCTTGTTGGCCACGCTCACGTACCAGGTCCCGGGCAGCCACGCCCAGGGGACGGACACGGCTGGGCTGGACGCGTTCGCGACGCTCATCAGGCGCGCCTCGCCCGACGGATCCCAGAGCTCGATCTGGAGGAGCCCCTTGGTGCTCTGGTAGGCGTAGAGCACCTGCGCGGACAGGGCCTGCCCCGCGGCGACGTCGATGGCGTACCAGTCGGGGAGCCCTGGGCAGACCACGCTCTCCGCGATGGAGGCCGCGCCGTCCACGAGCGCCACCGGCGTGGCGACGCGGAGCTCGTCGTTGGGCTCGAGCGCGTCGTCCTCGCAGATCTTGTCGGCGTCGAGGTCGACGACCACGCCGGGATCGACGTTGTTGGCCTCGTCGATCTCGACCACGTCGTCGTCGGCGTCGACCTCGACGAGCATGTACCAGGTCCCGCCCTGGAGCGCCGACGGCACCACGAAGTCCACCGAGCCGGCGCGCCCGGTGAGCGGCTCGAGCGCGTCGACCGCCCGCTGCGCGACCGCGGTGTCGGTCGCGAGGTCCAGGACGCGATCGCGCGACGCCCACACCCGCACCTGATGCGGCTCGGCCGCGACCAGGCCGGTGTTGGTCTCCTCCCAGCCGACGTTCATGATCCCGCCGGGGTAGAGCGACTCCGGCGACGCGTCGACCGCGCCGACCACGAGGTCCACGGCGTCCGGCGGCGCGACGACCCGCACGTCCAGGTCGTAGGCCGCGCGCACGGCGGTCGTCCGCCCATGGACCGTCAGCGTCCAGTCGCCCCCGGTCGGGACCGCGTAGCGCCGCACCCGCTCGACGCCGGTGCCCGAGTCGCTGGTCGCGACCAGCTCGCCGGCCGGGTCGCGGAGCTCGAGCACGAGCTCGCTCGGGACGTCCTTCATCGCCAGGATCGGCGTCGCCGTGAGGTCGACCAGCAGGCTCGACGCCTCGGGCACCGTCACGGTGTACCAGTCGGCGTTGCCGCACGAGCCGAGCCCGACGGTCTGCCCCGGGGCCAGCGGGACGGCGGTCGCGCGGGTGTCGTTGTCCTCCAGCGCGTCCTCGTAGCAGCCGCCCTGGGCGCCCGCGACGGTGAGGACCTGACCGGCGACCTCGATGTTGTTCGCGGCGTTGGTGTCCTGGCCGATGGTCAGCGGGCTGGAGACGTCCGCGACGACGCCGAGGTAGTAGCTCTCGACGGCGTGGTCGAGGGCGATGGGCACCTCGATCTCGTCGATCCGCGAGACGCTCCCGAGGCCTGGCACGCTCGTGACGATCGCCGTGCCGATCAGCAGGTCCGCGCCCGACTGGATGCCGCTCCGCGTGATCGTCGCGTCGGGGCTCAGCACGAACCCGAGGGTGAAGGCCGTCGCCCCGCTGTTGCCGTGGTTCAGCACCTCGTACTCGAGCTTGATGACGCCCCCCGCGGTCACGGTCGACGGGTGGTAGACGATGGTCCCGACGTCGAGGTCGACCGAGGCCTGGGGCGCGATGGTGATGGGCGTGTCGTAGAGGACGGCGTTGTTGGACTCGCTGCACTCGACCAGCTCCTTGTCGGGGTCGAGGATGACGCCGACGTAGTGCTTGCGAAGCGGCAGGTCGTCCGAGATGGGCAGGATCACGTCGAAGGTCCGCGACTCGCCCGGGGGCACGACGGGCATCGTGAACGTGCCCGCTTCCTTGGCGGTCACCGGGTTCAGCGACGCCTCGAGCGACAGGTAGAAGCGCGCCTTCCAGTCCTCCGGGGTCGGGACCGTCCCGGGGTTGTCGACGGTGACCGTGACGAGCACGCTGCCGTTCCAGTACGTCGACAGCGGCTCGACGCCGATCGAGGCGATGGCGAGGTCGAAGCAGTCCGGCGCCGCGTAGCGCATCGTCAGCGGCGTGTCGCTGACGCGGACGTTGTTCGTCTCGTCGGACTCGCTGAGGACGTCGGTGGCGTCGACCATCCCGATGAGCCAGTACTGGCCGTCCGGGAGGTCCTCGGGGATCTGGTAGCTCTTGAAGAACTGCGGCAGCGTGACGCCGGCCCCGACGTTGTTGATGCGCGAGTTGTCTTCCTCCGGCGCGGCCACGACCCAGTCGGTCTCGGGGGACAGGACCGGGTCGGCGGAGAGCCAGAAGCCGACGCGGAACAGGGTCGCGTCGCCGAGGCCGAGGTTGGCGATGGTGAACGCGTAGTTGATGTTCTGGCCCTGCTGGACGACCAGCCCGGTGGGCAGCGAGACCTCGGTGAGGGTGACGTCCGGCTTGAGGCCGGCGGCCACGTCGACGGTGAGGTTGTTGGTCGAGCGCTCGGTGTTGTTGGTCTCCTGGCACTCGTTCACGACGTCGTCGGGGTCCGCGACGATGAACACGTAGTAGAAGCCCTCGGGCGCGTCCTCGGCGAGCGGGATCTCGCGGCCGGCGTAGTCGATGGAGACGTCGGTGAAGACGCCCGAGGCCATGCCGGCGACGGTCCAGCGGTCGATCTCGTAGTCCTCGTCGGGGTCGTAGCGCTCGTCGACGCTGAGGGCGACGACGACGTCGAAGTCGTCCTCGATGGTGTCGCCCTCGTTGAAGAGCTTGGCGGCGAGGAGGGTCACCGCCTCGCCGGGGGCGACCTCGACCG
Source organism: Deltaproteobacteria bacterium (assembly GCA_006226565.1). Classification (GTDB taxonomy): domain Bacteria; phylum Myxococcota_A; class UBA9042; order PHBI01; family PHBI01; genus PHBI01. The sequence goes on from SBGO01000617.1 coordinate 5,316, forward strand.
GGGAGTCGAGGGTCAGGCGGTCGAAGGTGAGGTCCGCGCAGCCCTGCACGCGGATGATGACGCTGTCCTCGGCCACGGCGACGCGCCCGCCGGAGGCGAGGTACTCGGCCCGCACGGCCACGGCGAACGAGCCGCTGCGGTAGAAGGGGTGCGAGAACGAGCGGGTCTCGGCGGCCGTCACGCCGTCGACCGTCCAGCGGTAGGTCAGGGTCTCGGCGTTGATGTCGCCGCCCACCGTCAGGTCGAAGTCGACGGTCAGCGGGGCGTTGCCGGACAGCTTCGAGGCGTTGATGACGACGTCGAAGGAGGGGAGCGGCTCGACGTCCGCCTCGGACGTGTCGGTCCGGGTGTCGGTGGTGTCCGTATCGCCGCCGTCGCCGCCACACGCCGACCCCAGAGCGACCACGAGCGCTGCGGCGACGATCGACGTCAGGAGCGGCCGCGAGCGCAGGGGGGATGAGTGAACGGTCATCGTCGCTCCAACCAGGTGGCGAGGGCCAGGTGAGCATGCGCTATGCTGGGCGGCGGCGAACCGCGGCCGCTGGCCCCGAGGACGCCAGAGCTTATCCGAACCCGGGCCCCAGAGAAAGTTGGACCACGGCACCATGACGACGCCCCCGCCGCACGACCCCCTCGCCGCCGGCGCCCGCGCCATCGTCGCGACGCTCCGCGCCGCGGGCTACTCGGCGCTGTGGGCCGGAGGCGCCGTGCGCGACCGCCTCCTCGAGCGCACGCCGAAGGACTACGACGTCACCACCGACGCCGACCCCGACGAGGTCGCCGCCCTCTTCTCGCGCTCGGTGCCGGTGGGCGCGCAGTTCGGCATCACGCGCGTCATCCACGCCGGCCACGAGTACGAGGTCGCCCGCTTCCGCGCCGAGGGGCCGCGCGAGGACGCGCTGCACCGCGACTTCACCATCAACGGGCTCCTCTACGATCCGGTCGAGGAGCGCATCATCGACCACGTGGGAGGTGCGGCGGACCTCGCGGCGCGGCGGCTCCGCGCCTGCGGCCCGGACCCCGAGGGGCGCTTCCAGGAGGACGCGCTGCGGGTCCTGCGGGGCGTCCGCTTCGCCGCGCAGCTCGACCTCACCATCGAGGAGCGCACGTGGGAGGCGATGCGCGGGCACGCCCGGCGCGCGCTGGAGACGAGCGCCGAGCGGCAGCGCGACGAGCTCGCCCGGATGCTGACCGGGCCGGCGCCCGCCCGCGCCTTCGCGCTGCTCGACGCCCTCGACCTCGGCGCGGCGCTCCTGCCGGAG
>SBGO01000018.1 GCA_006226565.1 Deltaproteobacteria bacterium
GAGCCGCCGGCCCGCGTGGCGCCGCCGCCGCCGGACACCATCCTCGAGCCGCCGCCGCCGATGGCCGACTCGACCCTGGCGATGTCCCCCGAGGACGCCGCCGAGCTGGTCGAGGCCGCCGACGCCGCCGTGCAGGCCGAGCTGGAGGAGATCGCCGCGGCGCTCCAGGAGGAGAACGAGCTCCTCAAGATCCAGCTCGAGCAGATGAACGCCGCCCTCGACGAGGCCGGCTCCGCGGAAGAGCGCGAGACCCGGGCGCGCCAGGAGGCCGAGGCGAAGCTCCAGCAGGCGCTGGAGCAGCTCGCGGCGGCCCAGGCCGCGCTGCCCGACCCCGAGCAGCAGGTCGATCCGCAGGATCTCGCCGACGCGCTGGCCGAGGTGGAGCTGCTCGAGGCGCGACTCCAGGAGCTCGAGGCGGCGGGCGCCGCGGCCCCTGCCCCGGCCGGCGACACGGTCGATCCGCAGGACCTCGCCGACGCGCTGGCCGAGGTGGAGGCCCTCGAGGCGCTCCGCCAGCAGGAGGTCGAGGCGCGCGTCGAGCTCGAGGCGCGCCTGGTCGAGCTCGAGGCGGGCGCTGCCGCCTCCGGTGAGGCCGAGCAGATGGCGCAAGAGCTGGCCGACGCCCTCGCCGAGGTGGAGGCCCTCGAGGAGCTCCGCCAGCAGGCCGAGCAGGCGCGGGCCGAGGCCCAGGCGAGCGTCGACGCCCTCACCGCCGAGCGCGAGGCCCTCGCGGCCCGCGTCGAGGAGCTCGAGCAGGGCCAGGTCATGGCGGCCGAGGCCGCGTCGAGCGCGCTGGCAGACGAGAAGGTGGCGCTCGAGGCCGAGATCGCGGGCCTCAAGCAGGACCTCCAGGATCTCGAGGCCGACGCCGCCGACCTCAAGCGCGCCCTCGACGAGTCGAAGGACGAGCAGGAGCAGCTCCGCGACGACGCCAACGCCTTCGCCGACGAGGCGGACCAGCTCAAGGCCGAGGTCGATCAGCTCCGGGTCGAGGTCGAGACCCTCCGCGCCGCCAACGACGAGGGCGCCGCCGCCGCCGCCGAGGCCGCCGCGAAGGACGTCGCCGCCGCGCAGCAGAAGGCCGAGGAGGCCATCGCCGCGGCCAAAAAGCAGGCCGACGAGGCCGTCGCCGCCGCCAAGAAGCAGGCCGACGAGGCCGCCGCCGCCACCAAGAAGGCGCTCGACAAGGAGATCACCAAGGCCAAGGCCGAGGCCGAGGACGCCATCCTGCAGCTCGAGAAGCTCCAGGAGAAGCTCGCCGCCGTTCGCGCGGACGCCGACGATCTCGACGCCTCCCTCGCCGACACCGAGGGCGAGCGGGACGAGGCCAAGGCCGCGCGCGACGTGGCCCTCAAGGAGCGCGACAAGGCCCTCGCCGACGTCGAGCACCTCAAGCAGATGCTGCTCGAGACGGTGCCGAAGGCCGAGCACGAGAACCTCAAGAAGCGGGCGGCGGACGCGGACAAGCTCGCCGAGCGCGGCATGGGCTTCGAGGAGCGGGTCAAGGCCCTCGAGAGCGACAACGTCGCCCTCAAGGAGGCCCTCAAGGACGCCGAGTTCCGCGCGCAGAGCGGCGGCAAGGCCGAGAAGGGCCTCACCGAGGCGAAGGCGCGGATCGAGGAGCTCACCGATCGGCTCGAGCACGTCGAGAAGGAGCTCGCCACGGCCGACAAGGCGCGGCAGGCGACCGTCGACGAGGCGGACGAGCTGCGCGCGGCGCTGAAGAAGACCAAGGCCGACCTCGACGCGGCGTCCCAGGGCGGCGGAGCCCTCGAGAAGCGCGTCGCCGAGCTCCTGAAGGAGAACAAGGAGCTCACGGACGTCCTCACGGTCGCGATCCAGCCGGCCGACGCCGAGGCCCTCAAGAACCAGGCGAAGCGCGCCGAGGCGGACGCCGAGGCCGCCAAGAAGCGCGCCGAGAAGGCCGAGAAGAAGGCCGCCGAGCTCGAGAAGGCCGCATCCCAGGGCAGCGACATGGCCAAGACCCTCGGCAAGCAGCTCGAGGAGCTGCACGCCGAGCGCGACGCCCTGCTCGCCGAGAAGCAGGCCGGAGACAAGACGCGCGGCGCCCTCGAGGACGCCAAGGGCAAGGCCGAGGCCAAGCTCGCGGAGCTCGAGGCGAAGGTGGCCAAGCTCGAGGGCGAGCTGAAGGGCGCCAAGGCCGAGGGCGAGAAGGCCGCGAAGGCGACCGGCGACGCCGTGAAGGAGAAGGACAAGGCCATCGCGGACCTCGAGAAGAAGCTCTCCGACGCCAAGAAGAAGCTGTCCATCCAGGAGGAGGACATCGCGGCGGTCGCGAAGACGCGCATCGAGGTCGAGAAGAAGCTCAAGGAAGCCCAGAAGCAGCTCGACGAGGCCCAGAAGGCCGGCGGCGCCCAGGTGCAGCAGGCGGCGGCGCGCATCAAGGAGCTCGAGGCCGCGCTCGAGAAGGCTGCGGTCGAGCGCAAGGCGCTCGACGAGGAGCGCGCGGCGGCCGAGGAGAAGGCGGCGGCCGAGCGCAAGGCGCTCGGGGAGAAGCTCGCCGCGGCCGAGGCGAAGGCCGCCGGCGACGGCAAGGCCCTCGCGGAGAAGCTCGCCGCGGCCGAGAAGGCCGCTGGCGACGGCAAGGCCCTCGCGGAGAAGCTCGCCGCGGCCGAGAAGGCCAGCAAGGCCGCGATGGAGAAGGTCGCCCTCCTCGAGGAGGAGCTCGCGGCGTCCAAGAAGTCGGCCGCGGCGGCCGGCGACGCGGAGAAGGGCAAGGCCGAGCTCGAGCAGCGCCTCGAGGAGAAGGAGTCGCTCCTCAAGAAGAACACGAAGAAGCTCGCCACCCTGCTCGAGGAGAACGAGGCGCTCGAGAACGAGCTGAAGTCCCTCCGCGCCGGCGCGGGCGACGCCGCGGCGGCCGCCGAGCAGCTCGCGGCCGCGGACAAGCGCGCGAGCGAGGCCGAGAAGGCACTCGGCGTCGCGGAGAAGAAGGTCGCGGCCCTCACGGCCGAGCTCGAGGAGGCCGAGGCGAAGGCGGCGAAGGCCGCGGCCGCGGCGCCCGCGGGCGACACGGTGCCGCTCGGCGAGTACGACGCCGTCATGCAGAAGCTCGACGACGCCCGTGTCGAGACCTCGGCCCTCAGCGAGGAGCGCGACCGGCTCAACGAGAAGCTCGACCGGATGCGCGAGTCCCTCGAGGACGAGCGGCGGCGCGCCGAGGAGGCCGAGGCGAAGGCGGCGTCCGCCGGCGGTGGCGGCGGCGACGCCAACCTCACGGACGTCACCGTGGCCTTCGAGGAGGTCAAGGGAGTCGCGCGCGGGTGGCGGGACAATGTTCAGATTCTCGGGGACTTCATCGAAGAGATCCGAGACGGGATCGACGTGCCGTCCGACCTCGAGGACACCTTCGAGGCCATCTCCGACACGCTCACGGCGCTCGGCGACAAGTCCTCGGAGATGAAGCAGATTCTGCGCCGGGTGCGTGACATCCTCGGTGGCGACGACGACTGAGGCCTCCGGCCAGGCCGGTGCCCCCTACCCCCCCTCGGAGTGAGATGACGCAGAACCCCCTTCCTCAGGAAGATCAGCAGGTGACGTTGATCTCCGTCCGCGAGGGCAACATCTCGGTCACGTCCGCGCGCGCGCTCGTGGTCAAGGCCCACAAGATCGCGCTGAAGGTGGACACCGTCATCAGCGAGCCGCCGGATTGGAGCGAAGGGCAGTCCCTGACGATGATCTACACCCACGGGGAGCGCGTCATGCGGCTCCGCGGGGTGCTCTGCGAGCAGGTGGGCGCCGATCGCATCACGGTCGAGCCGGTCGGTGAGGTCAAGGAGGGGGACCGGCGCGACTACCGCCGCGCGGATGTCCCGGCGCGGATCCACGCGACGCGCGCCGACACGACGAGCCCGGCCGAGGCGCGCGCGGCGCAGATGGCGCTGCAGGTGACGCCGGACACCGAGGCCTTCTCGTCCCAGACCGTCAACATCTCGGGGTCGGGCCTCGGCTTCACCTGGGTCGACACCTTCGCCGTCGGCGATCTGCTCGACGTGCGGCTCGTCCTCGACCAGCCTGCCGCCGCGCTCGTCACCGTGATCGGGCAGGTGGTCCGAGCCGTGCCGGGTGCCGCCGGGGCGCCCGCGAGCTACGCGATTCGCTTCGCCGAGCTGTCCGAGGCCGACCAGGACATCATCGTCTACACGGTCTTCTCGAACCACTTCGCGGCCGAGGGGCTGTCGGACGCGCTCGACGACTTCGACGACGCCTGAACGTCGAGGTCCTCGCGGCAAGCCCGCCCTGCCCCTCCGCCATCCGCGAGCACGCCCCCTGGGCGCGCTCGCGGACGTGCTTGCGGTCTACAGGTCCGGCGGGCCGTCGGGCGGGCCGGTCGGCTCTTCCGGCGGCTCCGGCTTCTTGGGGCCGTCGGGCGTGGGCTCCTCGTCGGGCTTCGCCTCCGGGAACGTCACCGGCTTGGCCGCCTTCGCGATCAGGTAGTAGACGCGGCCCTTGCGGACGCGGCGGAACTCCTTCTCCTCGACGGTGATCGTGACCGGCGCGAGCTTCGGGCTGAACGGGGTCAGCTCGATGTCGAAGCTCGACACCTCGTCGAGGCGCAGGGCCTTGACCATCAAGAGCTTTCCGTTCCGCTCGAACTCGGTCGCGGTCCACTCGGCGCCGTTGACGGCGACCTTGCAGTACTCCGCGTTCTTCAGGGTGACGTGAAACTCCCCGAATCGCTCCTCGGCAGGGTCGTCCGCGTGGGCGACGGACGATAGGCCTGCGGTCACGAAGAGGGCGATGAGAAGTGGCTTCATAGGGCAACCTCCTCGGCATGTAAGGCGCGCACAGTCTACGCTTGGTGCGCCTCACCGTCCATGACGAAGGGATGGGACGAGGCGCGGGCGGGCCTTGTTCAACAACGGGTTACAGGCCGCGCGTATGCCGGCTCGCCGGCGATCCACGTGGCCGCGACCGGCGCGTCGCCGAAGCCGTACGCCAGGTGTCGCCACCCCGGCACGTCGCACACGGCGAGGTCGGCGGGGGCGCCCACCTGCAGGGTGCCCTGCCCGTCCCGGAGCGCGAGCGCGCGGGCGCCGTTCACCGTGACCGCGCGCAGCGCCTCGTGGGGCGCGAGCCCGTACCAGGTGCAGCCCAGGGTCACCATCAGCCACGGGTTCGTCGTCGGGCTGGTCCCGGGGTTGGAGTCGGTCGCCAGCGCCACCGGAACCCCGGCGTCGATGAGCGCGCGGGCCGGCGGCCGCGTCTCGTCTCCGATGAAGATGGACGCGCCCGGGAGCAGCACGGCCACGGTCCCGGCGACCGCCAGGGCCGCGATGCCCTCGGTGTCGAGGTGCTCACAGTGGTCGACGCTGGTGGCGCCGAGCTCCGCGGCGAGCTCCGCGACCCCGGTATGGGTCAGCTGCTCGCCGTGGACCCGGCGCCCGAGGCCGAGGTCCCGGGCGGCCTCGAGGACCTGGCGGGCCTCCTCGAGGGTGTAGGCGCCCGTGTCGCAGAAGACGTCCGCGAAGCGCGCGAGCCCACGCTCCGCCACGACGGGCAGGAGCTCCTGGGTGAGCACGCGGATCCACCCGGGACGGTCGTCGGCGTACTCATCGGGGACGATGTGCGCCCCCAGGCAGGTCGCGACCACCGAGACGGGGCTCTCCTCGCCGAGCCGTCGCGCGGCCTCGAGCTGCCTGAGCTCGGCCGCGACGTCGAGGCCATAGCCCGACTTGATCTCGACCGTCGTGCACCCGTGGGAGAGGAGGCGCGCCAGGCGCGGGCGTGCGAGGGTGACCAGCGTGTCCACGCTGGCGGCGCGCGTCTCCCGGACCGTGAGGCGGATGCCGCCTCCGCGGCGGGCGATCTCGGCGTAGCTCGTCCCGGCGCAGCGAAGCTCGAAGTCCCGCGTGCGGTCGCCCGCGTAGACCAGGTGGGTGTGGCAGTCCACGAGCCCGGGCATGACGACCGCCCCCCCGAGGTCGACCACGCGGTCGCAGGCCGGCGCGCCCTCGCGCGGGCCCCACCAGGCGACGCGTCCCTCCGTGATGAGCAGCGCCGCGTCCCGCACGAGCCCCAGCGCGTCCTCGGCGCTCGCCCCCGGCGGCGGCTCGGGGGGCATCGTCAACAGCTCGGAGATCCCGGTCAGCAGCGTGCGCTCGCTCATGGCGCGGATTGTAGCAGCCCGGGGCGCGTGGTACATCGCCCACGTGGTCTCCTCGCGCCCTGCCCGCGCCGCGCTGTCGGCGATCGTCGTGCTGACCCTCGGGGGGCTGACCGGGTGCGCCCATCGGCAGTCCGAGCGCGCGATGGCGGCCGGCGTCGCGGCCCACCAGGCCGGAGACGGCGACCGCGCGAAGGCGCTCTACGAAGAGGCGCTCGACCGGGACGCGCGCATCGCCGGGGCAGCGAACAACCTCGCCCTCCTCGCCCTCGAGGCGGGGAACGAGCGTGACGCCATCGCGCTCCTCGCGCGCGAGCTGGGCACCCACCCCACCCTGCCCGCCGCCCGCTTCAACCGCGCGCTCCTCTTCGTTCGCGCCGGCCGGCACGCCGACGCCGCGGCCGACCTCGAGGCGTTGGC
>SBGO01000086.1 GCA_006226565.1 Deltaproteobacteria bacterium
AGCTCCGCGACGGCAACGCCAAGCTCTACATCGACGACGGCAACGACGAGTGGGCCGCGGGGGCCGTCGGCGCCGCCACCTACGCGCCGCCCTTCGACATCGCCATCACGAGCGGGCTCCTCGACAAGAACAGCGTGTTCGCGAGCACCTTCGACGCCAACGCCGGCACGGTCAACGTCGGCACCCTCACCACCGACACCTGGGCCACCTTCCGTGGCGGCGCGACCGTCACCATCGAGAGCGCCACGCTCGCCGTCGGCACCACCCTCACCGTCACCGGCTCGGGCACCAAGCTCACCCACCCGGCGACCAGCACCGGCCCGACCGAGCGGCGCCTCGACATCACCGCCGACGAGGTCATCGTCGAGGCGAGCGGCGTCATCGACGTGTCGGCGCGCGGCTGGCTCGGCGGCAACAACGGCGGCACCAGCGGCTACGCTCCCTACACCTTCGCCCAGGCGCCGGCCCAGCAGGGCGGCGGCCACGGGGGCGAGGGCGCCCGCGACAACAACGTCGCCGACGGCGGCGAGGCCTACGGCTCGCTCTACCACCCGATCCACAACGGGGCGGGCGGCGGCGGCAACACCAGCTACGCCAACCGCGGCGGCTCCGGCGGCGGCGCGATCCACATCGTCGCGGCCACCCGCGCCGTGCTCAACGGGGCGCTGCGCGCCAACGGCGGCAACGGCGAGGACCCGGGCAGCTACGGGACCGCCGGCGGCGCCGGCGGCTCGATCTACGTGGAGGCGCCGCTCATCCAGGGCAACGGACCGCTCGAGGCCTACGGTGGCAACGGCGCCGACGACGACGCCGCGGGCGGGGGCGGCGGCCGCATCGCGCTCATCGCCGCCAACGCCATCACCGACGTCCCCGGCAGCGCCTCCCCGTACAGCGCGTTCAACGTCCGCGGCGGCACCGTCAACGGCAACGGCGGGGCGGGCACCTTCTTCCGCCGGGTCGGCGCCGCCGACGGCGACCTCATCATCGACAACGAGAGCGTCACCCCGAGCGCCTACACGCCGCTCGTGTTCCAGGGCTCGGGCACGCTGACGAACGCCCTCGGGGCCCCGGACAACGTGGTCGAGGCGACCGGCGCCAGCCCTGCCTTCGACGCGCTCGGGCCCATCGACGACTACGCTATCCGCCTCGACACCGGCGCGGACCCCGTGAGCCAGGGCGACGACGTGCTCTACACGATCACCGACACGCTCTCGCCGACCTCCCTCGCCCTCGCGGCCGACCCGGTCGCGGGCGGCGCCGCTGCCGGCACGGCATGGTCCGCCGCCTACCGCTTCGACAATCTGGAGATCCGCGGGCGGGCCTACGCCTACGTGCGCGGGCAGATCCGGGTCGACGAGGGGGACCTCCAGACCGACGCGACCCTCGGCGCCCCCGACGCCACCACCTTCAGCCTCGGCGGCAAGCTCCAGGTCTCGGGCTGCCTCGACCTCGCCGAGGTGACCCAGGTCGAGATGCGCGATGTCTACGGCGTGCTCATCAACGACTGCCTCGTCCAGGGCGCGGTCGGCAGCGGCGCGACCGACTTCCCCTTCGACATCGTCATCGGCTCGGGCACCCTCGACCGCAACGATCTCGTCGCCAACTCCCTCCTCGTGAACGGCGGGACCGTGAACCTCGGCACGCTCACGGTGAGCACCTTCGCGACCTTCCAGGGCGGCGCCGTCGTCACCATCGAGAACGGCACCCTCGACGTGGGCACGGTGCTGACCGTCACCGGCACCGGCACCAAGCTCACCCACCCGGCGACCAGCACCGGCCCGACCGAGCGCTGGCTCGACATCACCGCCGACGAGGTCGTCGTCGACTCGGGCGGCACCATCGACGTCAGCGGGCGCGGCTGGCTCGGCGGCAACAACAGCCACACCGACGGCTGGGCCCCCTACGGCTTCGCCGTCGCGCCGGCCCAGCAGGGCGGCGGCCACGGCGGCGAGGGCGCCCGCGACAACAACGTCGCCGACGGCGGCGAGGCGTACGACTCGCTCTACCACCCGATCCACAACGGGGCAGGCGGCGGCGGCAACACCAGCTACGCCGACCGCGGCGGCTCCGGCGGCGGGACGATCCACATCGTCGCGACCACCCGCGCCGTGCTCAACGGTGCGCTGCGCGCGAACGGCTACAACGGCGTCGACCCGGGCAGCTACGGGACCGCCGGCGGCGCCGGCGGCTCGATCTACGTGCAGGCGCCGCTCATCCAGGGCAACGGCCCGCTCGAGGCCTACGGCGGCAACGGCGCCGACGACGACGCCGCGGGCGGGGGCGGCGGTCGCATCGCGCTCATCGCCGCGGACGCCATCACCGACGTCCCGGGGAGCCGCTCGCCCTACAGCGCCTTCAACGTCCGCGGCGGCGTCACGAACGGCAACGGCGGCGCCGGGACCTTCTACCGCAGGGTCGGCAGCGCCGACGGCGACCTCATCGTCGACAACGAGGGCAACGTCGCGCACGCGTACACCCCGCTCATCTTCCGCGGCAGCGGCACCCTCACGAACGCCCTCGGCGACCCCGACGACAAGGTCGAGGCCACCGGCGCGAGCCCGCTCTTCAACGCGCTCGGGTCCGTCAACGACTACCTGATCCGCCTCGGCACGGGCAGCGACCCGGTGAGCCTCGAGGACGACCTCGTCTTCACCATCGTCGCGACCGACAGCTCGACGCTGCTCACGCTGGACGGCGACCCCGTGGCCGCCGGCGTGGCCGCCGGGACGCCGTGGTCGGCCTACTACCGCTTCGACAACCTCGACGTGCGCGGCGCCGCCTGGCTCGACGTCCACGGCGACCTGCGGGTCGACCAGGGCGACCTCTACACCGATGCCACCACGGGCGCCGACGACGCCACGACCTTCTCCCTGGGCGGTCGCCTCGACGTCAACGGCGTCTTCGACCTCGGGCCCGTCACGCAGCTGAAGATCCGCGACGCCAACTCCAAGCTCTACATCGACGACGGCAACGACCAGTGGGCGGCCGGCGCCCTCGGTTCCGCGACCTACACGCCGCCCTTCGACATCGCCATCACCAGCGGGCTCCTCGACAAGAACAGCGTGTTCGCGAGCACGTTCGACGTGAACGCCGGCACCGTCAACGTCGGCACCCTCACCACCGACACCTGGGCCACCTTCCGGGGCGCCGCGACCGTCACCATCGAGAGCGCCACCCTCGACGTCGGCACCACCCTGACCGTCACCGGAACGGGCACCAAGCTGACTCACCCGGCCACGAGCACCGGCCCGGAGCGGCGCCTCGACGTCACGGCCGACGAGGTCATCGTCGAGTCGGGCGGCGTCATCGACGTGTCGGCGCGCGGCTGGCTCGGCGGCAACAACAGCCACACCGACGGCTGGGCCCCCTACACGTTCGCCATCGCCCCGGCCCAGCAGGGCGGCGGCCACGGCGGCGAGGGCGCCCGCGACAACAACACCGCCGACGGCGGCGAGGCGTACGACTCGCTCTACCACCCGCTCCACAACGGCGCCGGCGGCGGCGGCAACACCAGCTACGCCGACCGCGGCGGCTCCGGCGGCGGCGCCATCCACATCGTCGCGGCCACCCGCGCGGTGCTCAACGGCGCGCTGCGCGCGAACGCCGGCAACGGCATCGACCCGGGCAGCTACGGGACCGCGGGTGGCGCCGGCGGCTCGATCTACGTGGAGGCACCGCTCATCCAGGGCAACGGCCCGCTCGAGGCCTACGGCGGCAACGGCGCCGACGACGACGCGGCGGGCGGCGGCGGCGGTCGCATCGCGCTCATCGCGAGCGACGCCATCACCGACGTCCCGGGGAGCCTCTCCCCCTACAGCGCCTTCAACGTCCGCGGCGGCGTCACCAACGGCAACGGCGGCGCGGGGACCTTCTACCGTCGGGTCGGCAGCGCCGACGGCGACCTCATCGTCGACAACGAGGGGTACGCCGCGCACGCGTACACCCCGCTCGTCTTCCGCGGCAGCGGCACCCTCACCGGCGCGCTCGGCGCCCCCGACAACGAGGTCGAGGCGACGGGGGCGAGCCCGCTCTTCGACGCCCTCGGGCCGGTCGCCGACTACCACGTGCGTCTCGGCGCGGGCGCGGACGCGGTCAGCCTCGCGGACGACCTCGTCTTCGCCGTGACCGCCAACACCTCCACGTCCCTCAGCCTCGACGGCGACCCGGTCGCGGCCGGCGTGGCCGCCGGCACCCCGTGGTCGGCCTACTACCGCTTCGACAACCTCGAGCTGCGGGGCGCCGCCTGGCTCGACGTCCACGGGGACCTGCGGGTCGACGAGGGCGACCTCTATACCGACGCCGCGACCGGCGCCGCCGACGCCACCACCTTCAACATGGGCGGCCGCCTCGACGTCAACGGCGTCTTCGACCTCGGGCCCGTCACGCAGCTGAAGCTCCGCGACGGCAACGCCAAGCTCTACATCGACGACAGCAACGATCAGTGGGCCGGCGGCGCCGTCGGGTCCGCCACCTACGCGCCGCCCTTCGACATCGCGATCACCAGCGGCCTCCTCGACAAGAACAGCGTCTTCGCCAGCTCCTTCGACGCCAACGCGGGCACCGTCAACGTCGGCACCCTGACCGTCGACAGCTGGGCCACGTTCCGCGGCGGGGCCACCGTCACCATCGAGAGCGCCGCCCTCGACGTCGGCACCATCCTCACCGTGACCGGCTCCGGCACGGTCCTCAAGCACCCCGCGACCAGCACCGGCCCCGAGCGGCACCTCGACATCACCGCCGACGAGGTCATCGTCGAGGCGTCCGGCGCCATCGACCTCTCGGGCCTCGGCTGGCTCGGCGGCAACAACAGCCACACCAGCGGCTGGGCCCCGTACAGCTTCGCCGTCGCGCCGGCCTCGCAGGGCGGCGGCCACGGCGGCGACGGCGCGCGCGACAACAACCTCGGGGACGGCGGCGCGGCCTACGGCTCGCTCTACCACCCGGTCCACAACGGCGCGGGGGGCGGCGGCAACACCAGCTACGCCAACCGCGGCGGCTCCGGCGGCGGCGCCGTCCAGATCGTCGCGACGACGCGCGCCGTCCTCAACGGCCCCATTCGCGCCAACGGCGGCCACGGCGTCGACCCCGGCAGCTACGGGACCGCCGGCGGCGCCGGCGGCTCGATCTACGTCGAGGCGCCGATCATCCAGGGCGTCGGCCCCCTCGAGGCGTACGGCGGCAACGGCGCCGACGACGACGCGGCGGGTGGCGGCGGCGGCCGCATCGCGCTCGTCGCGACGACCCAGATCGACGACGTCTTCGGCACCAGCGCGCCTTGGGGCGGCTTCAACGTCCGGGGCGGCACGGTCAACGGCAACGGCGGCGCCGGCACCTTCTTCCGCAAGATCGGGGCGGGCGACGGCGACCTCATCGTCGACAACGAGGGGACCGTCCCGCACGCGGTGACGCCGCTGACCTTCCAGAAGTGGGGCACCCTGACCGGCGCCGTGGGCGCGCCGACCAACACCGTCGAGGACACCGGCGCGAGCCCCGTCTTCGACGCCTCGGGCCCGATCGACGACCACCTGATCCGCCTCGGCACCGGCGCCGATCCGCAGAGCCTCGCCGACGACCTCGTCTTCACCATCACCGACACCGTGTCGTCGACCGTGCTCGCGCTCGATGGCGACCCCGTGGCGGCCGGCGTCGGCTCGGGCACGCCCTGGGCCGCCGCCTACCACTTCGACAACCTCGACGTGCGCGGGCGCGCCATCCTCGTCGCCGACGCCGAGATCCTGGTCCGCGACGGCGACGTGGCGAGCAACAACACCACGCGGTTCAACCTGTCGGCGGGCAAGCTCGACGTGAAGACCCTCGATCTCAATGGCGCCACCTCGGTCGTCATCGGCTCGACCAGCACGCTCGTGGTCGATGACCTGCGCGGCGTGGCGCAGGCCGCCTGGAGCGTGTCGGGCGCGGTCACGTCCCCGCTGTTCACCGCCAGCGCCGGCTCCATCACGGCCAGCGGCACGACCCTCAGCGGCGGCCTGGCGTCCTCCGGGGCGATCACGCTGACGAACGTGACGGCGACCCTCGGGGCGGTCACGGCCGGCACCGCGCTGACGGTCAACGGGGGCAGCTTCGAGGCCGCCACCGTCACCACCAACAGCGGCAACTGGACCCTCCAGGGTGCGGCCGTGGCGACCGTCACCGGGACGACCGCGCCGAACGTGACGGTCAACGGCACCCTGGCGCTCCAGGACACGAGCACCCTCACGCACCCGGCGAGCGTGGCCGCAGGGCCAATCCAACGGCTCGACATCGCGGCGACGAACGTCTCCATCGCCAGCGGGGCCGCCATCGACGTGGACGGCAAGGGCTGGCCCGGCGAGACCGCCACCACCGGCGCCGGCGCCTGGCCCGACGGGAGCGACGGCTACGCCGCCTCCAGCCAGTCGGGGGGCTGTCACGGCGGTCTCGGCTACGAGATCGGCGTCTCCTCGCGCTGCGTGCCCCACGGCCGCTACGACGACGCCAGCTTCCCCGGCGGCGGCGGCGCGCGCTACGCCGCCGGGCCCGATGACGGCGGCGCGGGCGGCGGGGTC
>SBGO01000399.1 GCA_006226565.1 Deltaproteobacteria bacterium
GGGCGGAACTCGGCCGCGACCTGCGCCTTGAGCGCCGCGTGGACGCGGGCGGGCGGCGCCTCGTAGAGCGCCGCGCCGATGCCGGAGACGTCGGCGTCGAGGCGGCAGTAGGCGACGGCGCAGGCCCCGCACTCGGCGAGGTGGGCCGCGATGTCGCGGCGCGCGGGCGTGTCGAGCTCGCCGAGGCGGTAGTCGATGAGCCGGTCCTGACAGTCGGGGCAGGTCAAACTCATGGCGCGGTCTCCTCCTCCGGGCGCAGGAGCGCCCGCAGGCTTCGGATGGCGTGGTGGAGCCGGGACTTGGCGGTCCCCTCGGGGACGTCCTGGACGCGGGCGATCTCGCGGTAGGTCAGCCCGGCGACCTCTTTCAGGACGAGGGCGTCGCGGTGGGCCTCGGGGAGGGCCGCGAGCCCGCTCAGGACCAGCTCGCGCTGGGCCACGGCGGCCTCGGGGGTCGGCGCCGGCGCGAGGTCGGCCGGGGTGACGGCGCGGTCGCGGCGGTCGCGGCGGAGGTCGCCACGCGCCGCGTTGAGGGCCTGCCGGCGCGCGACGGTGAAGAGCCAGGCGCCGAAGCCGGCGTCGCGCAGATCGAAGCCGCGGTCGCGGAGGACCGCGAGGAAGACGTCCTGAAGCAGATCCTCGGCCGCCGCGCGGTCGCCCGTGAGGCGCAGCAGGTAGCTGAAGAGCTTGCCGCTGTAGCGCCGGTAGAGCGCGTCGAAGGCGGCGCCGTCACCAGCCCTGGTCGCTCGGACCAGCTCCTCGTCGGTCGGGTTGTTCATGGTCGCTCACAGGATCACCGCCCGCGCTCGGATCGTTCACCCCGGCCGGATCGAATCCGCGCATTTTTTTCCGCCGAGACGTCCCCGGCGCCCCTACGGCCCGTCCTTGCTGCAACGCAACACCCAGGTTATCGTTGCGTTCCTTGTGGCTCTGACCACGCCTGCGGCTCCCCCCGAGGTTCCCGTGATACACCGCACCCACGCGCTCGCGACGCTCGCGGCGGCGGCGCTCTTCGCCTGCACGCAGGCCGGCACGGACGCGCCCGGCGGCCACGTCGGCGTCGAGGTCGCCCCGCTGAGCCTCGCCGGGCTGTCGGACGTCGCCTACACGCTGTCGGTCAAGAACGGCAGCGGCGAGACGGTGTGGACGCGGAGCGTGCGCTCGACCGCCTACGGCGACGGGGCCGGCTCGCTCAGCTACGTCGGGCCGTGCGACGCCGACGACAACCCCAACACGGTCGAGCTCGTCATCGACGCCCTCGAGGCCGGCGGGCAGCCGCTCACGGTCGGCGTGGACTGGATGAACCCGGCCCCGACCGGCGATCCGGTGACCCAGACCGCGACCTGCGCCGCGGACACCGACGTGGCGGTCACCTTCGATCTGACCGTCGCGCGCGCCGCCCAGCAGGGCTTCTTCGACATCTCCGTCAACTTCAGCGACGTCTTCTGCTCGGCCAAGCTCGACTGCAAGAAGGACGTCGGCGGGAGCCTCGAGGACCTGGCGCTGCTGTTCAACCCGCTCACCGGCGCGCGCGAGCGCACCGCCGTCCTCGGGTTCGCCTGCACCGCCGGCCCGGGCCAGGCGACGGCGCTCCACATGAGCGAGGTCACGCTGAGCTGCGCGACCGGCGCGAGCGCGACCGTCGACGTCGCCGCCGGGCCGGGCAACCTCGACCCGACCTTCCCCGGGCCGGCCCCGAACACGACGGAGCTCCTGTTCCAGGCCGCCGTCTTCCGCGGCGTGGAGCTGCTCGGCACCAACAACAAGGCCTACTGGAACGTCGCGCTCGGGCTGAACGCCGACGCCTTCGGGGCGACCCTCGAGAGCGACTGCCGGGTGACGGCGACCGCCACGGTGTCGGACGGCACCCTCGAGGGCGGCGTCACCCCGGTCGGCACGCGCTGGCCCTACGTCGACTGGGACGTGCCGCTCTACGACGCGGGCGGCGCCTTCGTCTGCGGCCAGCACGAGCTCGGCGGCGGCGACGGCGTGAGCATCCTCTACAGCGCCACCGCGGGGATCGCCTTCGCGAGCACCTTCGACAGCGCCACGCTCGGCGTGACCCGGAACCAGGCGATGGCGAGCTGCCTGGACTACCTGGCCGCGGGCGAGACGGTGAACGGGATCTACGAGATCGACCCCGACGGCTTCGGCGGCGCCGATCCCTACGACGTCTACTGCGACTTCGGGACCGTCGACGGCGGCTGGACGCTGGTCATGACCTCGAGCGACGACGCCGTCACGACCTGGACCTGGGACAGCCGCCTGCTCCTGACCACCGACACCACCCTCGTCGGCGACCTCGCCCAGATCGACCACGACTTCAAGTCGATGGCCTACCACGACGTGCCCTTCACCGACGTCCTCTTCGTCCACCAGCCGTCGGGGATCACCGCCGCCTACGACGACGTCAGCGCCGGCCTGGTCGACTTCGGGAGCTTCATCGCCATCTACCCGATGCCGACCTGCGGCTGGACCGGCGGATCGGGCTTCCCGCTGACCGGCGGCACGCTCACCGTCAGCGGCGCCCTTTGCGACACCGACCTCTACATCAGCGTGGCCGACTACGACGGGACGACCTGCACGACGAGCTGGACCACCGCGGGGCGCAACCACTCCATCGGGCCCGTCTGGAGCACCCACAACAACTCGGCGTGCCCCTTCGACGACCCGGCGGAGGCCGGCCTCGGGCCGGTCAACCAGTGCTCGAACTGCCCCGTCGGCTACTCGGCGAGCGAGCGCCCCGCCCGGGGCTTCGGGGGGCCCAAGTCGCTCAACACCGGGACCGCCGGGGCCGCGCAGAACTACATCCAGGTCTACGTGCGCTGACGTCCGGTCGGTTGGCGTCGGCGAGGGCGCGACGTACCCTCCTGGGCATCGATCAGCCCGGAGGTGTGCCGTGCCCACGCCGCGTCAGGACGACCTGGACGCCCTGGACCAGTTCCTGCGGACGACGCTCGACGAGCGCCTGGCCCGCTGGCGCCGCGCGGACGCCGCGCGGGAAGCGCTCGCGCAGGTGTGGCGCGCGCAGCGCGAGGTCCCGGCCTACGCGGAGTTCCTCGACTACCGCGGGGTGGACGCGATCATGCGCCTGGCCGACGCGCCGCTGGTCACCAAGCCCGACTACGTGCGCGGGCACGCGCTGCCGGAGCGGACCGCGGGCGGGAGGCTCGAGGACCTGTCGATGATCGCGGTGTCGTCGGGCTCCACGGGCGAGCCCATCGTGTGGCCGCGGAGCCTGCGGCACGAGGCGGAGGTGGCGTTCCGCTTCGAGCAGGTCTTCCACGACGCCTTCCGCGCCGACGAGCGCTCGACCCTGGCGGTGGTGTGCTTCCCGCTCGGGACCTGGGTCGGCGGGATGTTCACCGCCGCGTGCTGTCGGCTGCTGGCGCTGAAGGGCTACCCCATCACGGTGGCGACGCCGGGGAACAAGCCCGACGAGATCTTCCGGACCGTGCTCGAGCTGGCGCCGCGCTACGATCAGCTCGTGCTCCTCGGTTACCCGCCGTTCATGAAGGACGTGCTCGACCGCGGGGCCGAGCGCGGCATCGACTGGGCGGCGCACGGGACGCGGCTGGTCTTCGCCGGCGAGGTCTTCAGCGAGGCGTGGCGGGACCTCGTCTGCGCGCGGGTCGGCGCCGACGACCCGGCCTTCGCCACGGCGTCGCTCTACGGCACGGCGGACAGCGGCGTCCTCGGCAACGAGACGCCCCTGAGCGTGCTCATCCGCCGCTTCTTCGCCGAGCGCCCCGACGCGGCGCGGGCCCTCTTCGGCGAGTCGCGCCTGCCGACCCTGGTGCAGTACGACCCGCTCGACCGCTTCTTCGAGGTCCACGAGGACACGCTGGTCGTCACGGCCGACGGCGGCGTGCCGCTGGCGCGCTACCACATCGCCGATCACGGCGGGATCACACCCTACGCGGCGATGCTGGAGGCCGTGCGCGCGGCCGGGGGCGACCCCGAGGCGCTGGTGGCGGCGGCGGGCGAGCGCGGGGCGCGGGAGCTGCCCTTCGTCCACGTCTTCGGGCGGGCGGACTTCACGGTGTCCTTCTTCGGCGCCAACATCTACCCCGAGAACGTCAGCGTGGGGCTCGAGCAGGCGCCGATCTGCGACTGGTGCAGCGGCAAGTTCGTCCTGTGGGTGAGCCACGACGAGGAGGATCCGGTCCTGAGCCTCGCCGTGGAGCTGCTGCCCGGCGTCCCGGTCGAGGCCGCCTCGGCGGAAGCGGTCGAGGAGGCCGTGCTGGCCCAGCTCCTGCGCCTCAACAGCGAGTTCGCCCACTACGTGCCGGCGCGCTGGCAGCGGCCGCGGGTCACGCTCCACGACAACGGCGACCCCACGTGGTTTCCCGCCGGCATCAAGCACCGCTACACGCGGCACTGACGCGCCCGCGCCCGTCCTGACGCGGCGCGTCAAACATTTCCGGCGCTGGCGCGTCTACGGCCCTACCCTCAGCGCCCGCTCATGGAGGATCCCGTGCGCCGCCTCGCCTCTGCCCTGACTCTCGCCCTCGCCTTCCTCGTCGCGCTGCCGGCTTCGGCGAGCGGCCCCGCCAGCGCCTACGTCGAGCTCGAGCGCCTCGAGGCCTTCGAGGACCTCGACGCCGTGCTCGTGGACGTGGTCGTCACCCGCGACAGCTGGGACTGGCTGGGCCGGCACCGCATCACCCCGACGGTGCTGGTCAGCGTCACGCTCGACCGCGGCGGCCGCGAGGATGCGCGGGTGACGCTCGAGCGCGCGTCGCAGCGGATCACGGTCGCCATCCCGCGCGGGGCGCGGATCCACGGCGCCGAGGTGCGGTTCGCCGGGCGCTCCCGGGACGCGGAGCTCGGTTGGTTCCGGATCGGCGGGCTCGATCTCGTGTCCGCGCAGCTCCGGGTGGCCCCGCGGGCCGTGCTCCACGGCGGCGGCGGCGGCGGCGGCGCGGTCATCGGCGGGGGTGGGCACGGCCACGGCGGAAACGGCGGCGGCCACGGTGGAAACGGCGGCCACGGAGGACACGGCGGGGGGCATGGCGGCGGCGCGGCGGGCGGGTGGAACCGCGATCCGGCGGTCATCGCGGCCTGCGGCGAGGCGACCGCGAGCCAGTCCGACTGCCTGGCCCAGGTGGCCTCCTCGCGCGTCGATCCGACCCCGGTCATCGCCGCCTGCGGCGCGGCCTTCAAGCCCTACGACTCGGACGTGGTGAAGTGCCTGGCCGACGTGGCGCGCGTCGACTTCGAGGCGAGCGCGCTGGTGGCGAGCTGCAAGCAGGCCTTCGGCGCCTACAGCTCCGACGTCCACGCCTGCATCGTCGAGGGCGGCCAGGCCCAGCGCGGGCGCGCGGCGGCGCGGGTCGTCGACGCCTGCAAGCGCGCCTTCGGCGCCTACAGCTCAGACGTCCACGCCTGTATCCGCGACGTGGCCCCGGCGCGCTACGACGCCAGCGGGCTGGTCGACGCCTGCAAGCGCGCCTTCGGCGCCTACAGCTCAGACGTCCACGCCTGCACGACCGAGCTGCTCGGCGCCCGCTTCGAGCCGGCGGCGGCCGTCGACGCCTGCAAGGGCCTCTTCGGCCCGTACAGCTCCGACGTCCACACCTGCCTCAGGACCGCCGCCGGGGCGAACGGCGACCCCGCCGCCGCCATCCAGGCCTGCGGCGGGAGCCCCTACGCGAGCGAGAAGCACGCGTGCGTGGCGACCGCCGTGCGCTGACCCAGGCCGGGTCGCGGACGCGGCGACCGGCCGTCACCGGCTGCGGACGCGGCCGGTGACGCTCCCGTCTCGGGCTACTTCTTCGAGAAGTCGACGTCGAAGACGCGGGCGCAGTCCATCCCGATCATGTCCATGGCGGGCTCGAAGTGGAGCTTGGCGCCGTCGACCTTGAAGCTGTCGCCCTCGTCGTTGGTCGCCTCGTTGGGCTTGGTGAACTTCACCTCGCCCGAGTAGGACACGCCGTTGCAGTCGTCCTCGGACGTCACGCTGAGGTCGAACTTGAAGCCCTTGTCGGCGACGACGCTGCGGACGGTGAGCGTGGCGCCCCCGCCGTTCTTGTAGGTGCCTTCGAGGGAGGGCTTGGCGGGAGCGGCCTTGTCGGCCGGCGCCGCGACGGCGCTCGCGCCGGCCGAGCCGACGGCGATCAGGAGGGAGAAGCCGAGCACGCGGAAGAGGGAGCTGGACATGGTGCACCTCGACGATGAGGGGAGTGAGCGCAGCAATCTCCAGCATTCACGGGTCTCGCGTCCAATGCGTTCGCTCCGAGGCGCGATCGGCGCGCCCGCGCGCGACGCGACCGGGCTGACGGCGGATCCCGAGCGGGTGTATCGTGATCGGACCCCCTCCCCCGAGGCTGACCATGCACCTGTCCCCGTACGTCCTGGCGCTCGCCGCTCTCTTGACGGCGTGCTCGAGCAAGTCCCCTACCCCCGCCCCCAGCCCCACCCCGGCCACGCCCGCGGTGGCGACCACCGGCGCGAGCCACGAGGCGAAGATCGCGGAGCCCGGCGCCGCACCCGCCGCCGAGCCCGCGGACACCGCGACCGCCCCCGAGCCCG
>SBGO01000516.1 GCA_006226565.1 Deltaproteobacteria bacterium
GCCGGGCGGGCGCTGGTGCAGCTCCACGCGCGGCGGGGGCACGCCCCCGGGCTCGACCGGAACAACTACATGGGCGCCGTCCCGCAGGACAACCGTCCCGCGTCCGCGCCGGGGTGGATCGCCTTCTTCCGCGAGCGGCGCCTCGGGGCCCTCGCCGCCGCGCTCCCGCCGGCGGTCCGCCGCGGGCTCGAGCGCCTCGACCTCGACGCGCTCCTGACCGAGCCCGAGGGCGGCTGCGCGCTCCTCCACGGGGACCTCTGGGGCGGCAACCTCATGTCCACCGACACAGGCGACGCGGTCTTCATCGATCCGGCGACCTACCGCGGCCACCCCGAGGTGGATCTCGCGATGACGAAGCTCTTCGGCGGCTTCTCCCAGGCTTTCTACGACGCCTACCAGGAGGTCGCCGGTCGCTTCGACGGGAACCTTGACGCGCGCCTCGACGTTTTGAACCTGTACCCCTTGTTGGTGCACGTCCACCTCTTCGGCGGCGGCTATGTCCGTCAGGTGGAGGCCACGGTTCAGCGGTACGGAGGCTGACGTGAAGCGGTTCGGCGGCTTGCTCGTGGGGATGATGGTGGCGCTCGGCGCCTCGGCCTGCTCCGAGAGCGGGCCTGCGGGGGAGGCGGTCGCCCCGGTCGCCGTGGCGGCCCCGGCGCCGCTCGAGATCGCCGGGGATCGTGACGGCGTCGTCTACCGCTACCTCGACCCCGCGACCGGCCAGGTCGCCACGGCCGCCGCGCTCGCCGACATCCCGGGGCCGGCCCGCGGTCAGGTCGTCGTGTTCGACACGAACGCGCCGCCGCCGGCCGGGTGGGACATGGTCGCCGACCTCTCCCGCGGCCTGCCGACCCGCGCGGAGCCGCGCGAGAGCTTCGCCTTCGCCGTGGCGACGCGCGACACGCCGGTCGCGGGCGCGGCCGCGAGCCCGGCCGGCCACCAGGTCCTCCTCTTCAGCTCCCCCGGGTGCGGCTACTGCAAGCAGGCGCGGCGCTTCCTGAAGAGCAACCGCATCCCCTACACCGAGCTCGACGTCGAGGAGGACCCCGGGGCCCGCCGGCGCCTCGCCGAGCTCGGGAAGAAGGCCGGCGTGCCGCCGAGCCAGCTCAACGGGACGCCGATCCTCTTCGTCGACGGCCAGGTCGTCCTCGGCTGGGACGAGCACCGTCTGCGGCGCCTCCTGCACATCTGAGACAGGGTGAAATTTTGGACGGGCGCCGAGGCTGCGGCGACCCTGCTCTCCACACGCTCGTGGAGAGGAGACACACGTGAGCGCAGCCCTCGACATCGTCAGCCCGATCCGCCAGCCCGCCGCCCTCGCGACCGCCGAGGTCGTCGCCGGGACGCGGTCGAACCACCCGCCGGTCGAGGCTCGCGCGCTGAAGGTCGGCCGCCGCGGCGTGATCCTCGAGGGCGTCGACCTCGCCCTCGGCGCCCACGCGTGGGTCCGCATGACGCTCCCGAGCGGCGACCGCATCCGCCCGCTCGTCCAGGTGACCGGCCTCACCGACGCCGGCACGGCCTGCCGCTTCGTCCACGTCTTCCCGAACGAGCGCCGCCTGCTCGACGCCTACCACGAGGCGCGCGCGACGCCGCAGGGCTACTGAGCGGTCGGGAACTCGAGCGCCACGCCGCCGGGCTCGGTCGGCAACGCGCGGAGGCGCGGGCGAATCCGTTCGGCGAAGGGCTGCAGCAGCTGCCCTATCTGCGCGGTCGTGTAGAGCTGGCTGAAGTGGCTCAGGACCAGCGTGTCGTTCTCGAAGGCGTCGACGAAGGGCCACAGGTCCGTGAGGTGGACGTGCCCCCCGGCGTGGGCCTCGGCCAGCGGCTTGCGGTCGTCGAGGAAGGTGCACTCGAGCACCAGCACCTCCGACCGCAGGATGTGCGGCTGCTTCTCGAGCACCTGCACCAGGGTGTCGCCGGTGACCGAGAGCAGGGCGCGCTCCTCGGTGCGGGTGAGCTGCTCGCCGCGGCGGCGTCGCTCGGCGATCTCGGCGCCGGGCAAGCCCCGGAAGCGCGGGTCGAGCTTCTCGACGGTCTGGACGACGGTGTAGCCGAAGGACGGCACCGGGTGGTAGGTGCGGAACGGCTCGAGCAGCAGGTCGCGGCGGAGCGGGTAGCGCGCGCCGGACTCGACCGGGACGATGTCGCACGCCATCGGGAAGCGCTGGAGCGGCTCGAAGGCCTTCAGCATGGCGGCGAGCTCGCCGGCGAGCTGGGCGGGCACGAAGACCCGCGGCGGCGCCATGCGGTAGAGCTGGCGCAGCGCGATGAGGTAGGGCAGGCCGCCGACGTGGTCCACGTGGGTGTGGGTCAGGGCGATGTTGTCGCACCGGAGCAGATCGCCGCGGCCGCGGCCGACGTCGAAAGCGAGCCGCAGCTCGGGCACCGCGACCGCGGTCTCGACCCCGCCGAGCGAGTAGCCGTTCAGGTGGAAGGCCCCGAAATCCATCTCTCCCGCCGCGTCACGGCGGGCCTCCCGCCGGTGGTTGCTCGCCCACCCGGGGCGCGCGGTCGCCTTGTAGGCGGCTGGCCCGCGTGGTAGATAGTCGTGCACTTTGGCTCAGGAGAGACTGATGCGCCAGGGAATCCTCCGTAAGCTCGTCCTCGGCTCCGCGATCGCGGGCC
This sequence comes from Deltaproteobacteria bacterium, assembly GCA_006226565.1. Lineage (GTDB taxonomy): Bacteria > Myxococcota_A > UBA9042 > PHBI01 > PHBI01 > PHBI01. Next base: position 2,629 of record SBGO01000516.1, read on the forward strand.
TGCTGGTGGGGCTGACCATCACCTCGGGTTGCGAGAACAACCGCACGAAGCTCACGGAGGAGCAGAGCGAGGGCGGGCTCGGGCTGCCGACCACCTCCTCGAACCCGAAGAAGAAGATCACGATCGATCCGCGGTGCGAGCTCAACGAAGAGGTCGTCGACCCCAAGGCGGACACGCCGGAGTGGGTCATCTACCAGCTGCTCGACGCGGCTCGGACGAAGGACGACAGCGAGGACGCGTTCCAGAAGTTCTACGCCCAGTTCGACGAGTCGCAGGCCGAGAGCTGGGTCCGCCAGCAGTTCTGGCCGCGCGCCCGCAAGCACGTCACGAAGTACCTGCTGGGCGACCCCTCGCAGGGGGTCGTCTACAAGATCTGCGACCGCCGCGAAGACAACGGCAAAATCAAGATCTTCATCCAGAGCACGGACCCGACGAAGAGCAACCCGCCCATCACCGTGAAGAAGGACGACGGCGGGAAGTGGAAGGTCGTCTTCTACACCCCGTGATGCCGACGCTCGTGTGAGCGCCGCACGTTCGGAGACCGGATGAGACTCAGAGCCAGACTTCACGTGCCCATCTCGGCGCTCGCCCTCGGGGTGGCGCTCGTCGGATGCGACCAGGGGCCGCCGGCCGAGGCGCCGGTGTCGCTCAACGTCACCGCGCTGTCGGGGACGTCGTGCGGCGACCCGGACGCTCCGACCGCGGGGGCCAACCCGTTCCAGGACATCAGCTCGTTGACGGTGGCGGTGCGTGGCATCGACCCCGACACGGGCGCGTTCGACACCCTCGTGAGCGAGAGCACCTCGCTCAAGGGCGCCGCGGCGCTGCGGGTGAAGAACATCCCCGAGGGCACCGGCCGTGAGGTCATCCTCTACGGCAAGGGGTCGGCCTTCGACTGGTACGGCAAGGCGACCGACGTCACGATCCAGCGGAACACCGACACCGCCGTGAACGTGCTGTTCAGCCGCTACGGCGGGTTCAGCTGCGTCCCCGCGCCGGCGACGGTGAACAACACCATCTTCCCGGCGGCGGTCACCCTCGGTGACGGGCGGGTGCTGGTGTCGGGCGGCTTCACCGACGTCGTGACCGACGGCGGCGGCACGCGGCTGGCGAACGCGTCGGACCAGGCGTTCATCTTCGACCCCGGGACCGGGGCGCTGACGCCGGTCGGCTCGATGGGGGCGGACGAGGGGCGCGCGGGGCACGCGATGGTCTACCTCGAGGAGACCGACCAGGTGCTCATCGTCGGCGGCTTCACGTCGCTGCGCCTCGACGAGACGCGGGCGTTCCCGTTCGTCTTCGACCCGACCGACAAGGACAACGCTCGCTCCGACTACGTCATCTTCGACATCGCGACGAGCACCTTCACGCCCGGGACCGAGACGATGGCCCTCGGCCGCGGCTTCCCGCGGGCCCACGCGCTGTCGGACGGCACCGCGGTCATCACCGGCGGCGGGCCGTGGCCCTTCGACACCAACGAGCCGGGCTACCTCGACGTCGAGATCTACGACCCCGAGAAGAACGACGGTGCCGGCGGCTTCCTCGACATCAAGAACTTCCGGAGCTTCTACACGCGCGCCGGGCACAGCCTGACCTTCCTGAAGAACAGCGCCGAGGGGCTGACGCAGCTCCTCGTGTGGGGCGGGACCAACCCGGAGCGCTCGGTCGGGCACCCGGCCGAGGTCTTCCGCCAGTCCGGGCGGCAGCGTGAGGGCGTCAACGGCACCTTCGTCGAGGTGACCATCACCAACCAGGCGCCGAGCTACACGTTCTTCCACGAGGCGACGCCGCTGACCGGCAACCGCTTCCTCGTCACGGGCGGCGCGGCGTGGGACGCCGACGCCATCCAGGCCCCCCACAGCGACGAGGCGTGGCTGCTGACCTACACCGAGGACCCCGCGCCGAAGATCAACGTGCAGAAGGTCCCGGGCCTCGGCACCGGGCGCGTCTTCCACACGGCGCTGTCGAGCGACCTCGTCAACGTCGCCGTCGTCGGGGGCTTCACCGGGCTCGAGGCCATCACGACCGACACGGTGAAGTACTTCGACCTCTCGAACCCCACCGCCTTCTGGACCTCCGACAACAACGCGGCCGGGATGTTCGGCGCGCGCGGCGGCGCCACGGGGCTCGTCGTGCACGGCGGCCCGATCGCGCTCATCGGGGGAGAGGCGAGCGTTCGTCCGATCGGCGCGCTCCACCGCGCGACCGTCGAGGTCTTCACGCCTTCGACCCTCCCGGAGCCCTGAGATGGAACGAGTGCTCAGCATTGGACGCTTCAGCGCCCGGCGCCGTCTCATGCGCGTGGTCGCTGTGACGATGGTCTTCGCGTTCGCCGCCGTGGCGGACCTGTCGGTGCTGCCGTCGGGCGCGCTGACGGTCCGCGGCGCGCACGCCGCGGAGAGCGGCGCCAAGCGGCGCGTCGCGCTCTTCGTGGTGCCGAAGCGGCGCGGGGGCGACGGCGAGGCGAAGGTCCTCGAGTCGCTGCTGCGGGGCGAGCTCGGGAAGCTCCGGGGCATCGTGGCCGTGGGCGTGAACAACGACCCCGCGGTGCCGATCACCCGGACCGCCGGGCCGCTCGTCGAGGAGGGCTTCCGAGCGCTCAACGACAAGCAGGCCGGTGAGGCGGTCGACGCGTTCTCGAAGGCGTTCGACCTCGTCACGACCTACCGCGGTCCGTTCGACCGGCGCCTCTTCGCGCGGACGCTCAAGGGCTTCGGCGTGGCGAGCGTGCTCAACGGCAACATCCCCGACGCCGAGCGGATGATCGTGGCGGCGCTCAACGTCTGGCCCGACCAGCAGGTCGGCGAGTACGGGTGGACGCTCGACTCGCGCACGACCTTCCGGGACATCGAGCGCAAGCGCTCGGAGGCGGCGCTCGGCTCGATCGAGGTGACGACCGAGCCCGACGGCGCCGAGGTCCACGTGGACGGCGTGCTGCGGGGCTTCGCGCCGGTCGAGGTCGGTGACCTGGCGATCGGCGAGCACTGGGTCGAGGCGACGATCGACGGCCGCACCCGGGCCGGCACGCTCATCATGGTCCAGCCGGGGGAGGGCAGCATCGCCTACCTCGAGCTCGACGAGGCGGCGGATGGCCGCACCTTCCGCGCCGCGATGGCGAACGTCGCCCGGCTGATGCGGTCGAACCAGGTCGCGTCGCCGCTGTCGCAGGTCCAGCGCATCGCCGCCGCCGACGCGGTCATCGTGCTCGAGGTCGACAAGTCCGGTGGCGCCTACACCTTCGAGGGGTGGAGCCGCTCCGGGGCCGGCGACGTCGAGCGGCAGCGCGTGAGCCTCAACGAGGACGCCCAGCTCCTCGAGAACGCGGGCAACTTCCTCGCCGGCATCCTGGGCACCGAGCCCGCCCCGGACGACGACATGGTGGCGCTCGACGCCCCGCCGCAGTCGAGCGTGATGGGCGGCGGTGACCTCTTCATCGACCCGAACGACCCGATCTTCAAGCAGGACGAGAAGAAGAAGACCAAGCCCATCACCGAGACCTGGTGGTTCTGGACCATCGCCGGTGGCATCACGACCGCCCTCGTGGTCGGTGGCATCGTCCTCTTCTCCGGGAGCGACTCCGGCTCGGGGCCGACCGGGAACGTCATCGTCAACATGCACGGGCTCCAGTAGCCCGTCGGCGCGACAAGAACAGGCCGCGGCGAGACAACTCGCTGCGGCCTGTTTCGTTTTGATGGCGTCCCCGCGCGGGGCTTCGTCCCGCCTCCGCTGGCGCGGGGGAGGCGTATCGGCTTCGGCGGCGGATGGGTGCCTTCGGGCGGTACGGTGTCTCGTCGCACCGAGCCCGCACCCGCTCCAACGTGGCGCGCCAGCTCTCGCGCTCTCGCCCGCGCTCTCGCCCGCTCCCGCGCCCGCGCTCTCGCCCGCGCTCTCGCCCGC
>SBGO01000395.1 GCA_006226565.1 Deltaproteobacteria bacterium
CGTCGGGGCCGAGCACGACGGCGGCGACGCGGTCGGGCTGCGCGAGCGCCGGCTGGCGCAGGATCTGGGCGACGTTGGTGGCCAGGGGCGAGCTCCGGGCGGTGGGCGGGACGCCCCGACGGTACACCATCCAGGGTGGAAACTCGCGCCCGTGCTGGGCGGCCGTGCTATGAGACGGGCCATGGTCGCGACCCGCCACATCTTCCTCCACGGCTTCGCCTCCGGTCCCCAGTCCAGGAAGGGCCACGCGCTCCGCGAGGCCTTCGCCGCGCGCGGGCTCACGCTCCTACAGCCCGACCTCAACGCGCCGGACTTCGCGCACCTGACCCACACGGCCTCCCTCGGCGTCCTCGACCAGGTCGCCGGCGAGGACGACGCGGTCGTGCTCATCGGCTCGAGCCTCGGCGGCTACCTCGCCGCGCGCTGGGCCCAGCTCCACCCCGAGCGGGTGTCGCGCCTGGTGCTCCTGTGCCCGGGCTTCGAGATGATCGACCGCTGGCCGAAGCTCCTCGGCCCCGACGCCATCGCCCGCTGGCGCGCGCACGGGGTGCTCACCTTCCCCGACGGCGCGGGCGTGCCGACGTCGGTCCACTGGGGCTTCATCGAGGACGCCCTGCGGCACCCGCCGACCCCGGACGTCGCGTGCCCGACGCTGATCCTCCACGGCACGCGGGACGAGGTCGTCCCGATCGCGAGCTCGCGCGCCTACGCCGCCGCTCACGCCAACGTGCGGCTCGTCGAGGTGGACGACGACCACGGGCTCCTGGCGTCCGTCGACCGCATCGCGGCCGAGATCTTCGCCTTCCTCGAGCCGACCGGGTGAGCCCCAAGCTCGCGAAGATCCTCATCGCGGTCGCCACGCTCGCGGCGCTCGCCCTGCTCTTCTGGGGCGACGTGGGCGCCGATCTGCGCGGCGTCGGCGTCCGGAGCGTGCTGCTGCCCTTCCTGTCGTCGATGGTCCTCTTCGCCCTCGGGATGCGGACCGTCCTGTGGTGGGTCTATCGGCCGATGGCGCCCGCCGCGGACGAGCTCGCGGGCCTGCCGTCGCTCACCGTGGTCGTGCCGGCCTACAACGAGGGCCCCGGGGTCCGGAAGACCATCGAGAGCATCCTCGCGAGCGCCTATCCGCCCGAGCTCCTGACCGTCATCGCCGTCAACGACGGGTCCAAGGACGACACCGGCGTCCACATCGACGCGGCGGCGGCGGCCTGCCCCGAGCGGGTGACCGCGCTGCACATGCCGAAGAACGGCGGCAAGCGGCGCGCCGTCCACGCCGGCTGGTCGCGGGCCCGGAGCGAGATCGTGGCGACCGTCGACTCGGACTCGGTGGTGCCGCCGGACAGCCTCGCGAACCTGGTGACGCCGATGGTCCGCGACCCGCGCATCGGCGGGGTCGCCGGGCAGGTGCTGGTCGCCAACCGCGAGCAGAACCTCCTCACCCGGATGCTGGGCGTCCGCTACATCCTGGGCTTCGACTACATCCGCGCCTACCAGAGCATGCTGCGCACGGTGTGGTGCTGCCCGGGCGCGCTCCAGGCGTACCGGCGCGCCGTCATCGCGCCGCACCTCGACGGCTGGCGCGACCAGCGCTTCCTCGGCGCGCAGTGCACCAACGGCGACGACCACGCCATGACGAACCTGGTGCTCTCGCTGGGCTACCACACGGTCTACCAGGCGAACGCGCCGGTCTTCACGCTGGTGCCGAGCCACTACGTGCGGCTGACGAAGATGTTCCTCCGCTGGGGCCGCTCGGCGACGCGCGAGGGGCTCCGGGCGATGCGCTTCGCGCCGCGGCGCACGCTCCTGCTGGGGCCGGTCCGCGGGCCGCTCATGCTCTTCGACGCCGTGCTGCAGCCGCTGACCATCTTCGCGAAGCTCGTCGGCTTCGGCTTCGCCTTCTACGTCCTCTTCGCACACCCCATCTGGTTTGCGCGGGCGGCGCTGGCGACCACGCTGATCGCGGTGCTCTACGGGCTGGTCTTCCTCCGCAGCGAGCGCTCGACCGAGGTGCTTTTCGGCATCCTCTACGCGTGGTTCGCGATGTTCGGGCTGATCTGGGTGCAGCCGCTGGCGACGTTGACCGTGCGCAAAAACGGGTGGATGACGCGCGGGTGACGATCGGGCAAGGTCGCCTGCGGAGGTGTCCGGATGGCTGAGCAGACGATCCCGGTCGTGGACCTGGCGCGGTTTTTGGACGGAGACGCCGCCGACCAGCGCGCGTTCGTGGCGGCGCTCGGCGAGGCGCTCACCGAGTGGGGCTTCGTGGCCGTCGAGCGGCACGGGCTCGACCTGGCGGCGCTGGCGTCGACCTTCGCGGCGATCAAGTCGCTCTTCGACCTGCCCGACGAGGTGAAGCGGCGCTTCGAGGACCCGGCCGGCGGGCGGCAGCGCGGCTACACGTCCTTCGGGCGCGAGCGGGCGAAGGGGCGCGACGTCGCGGACATCAAGGAGTTCTGGCACGTCGGCCCGGAGCTGGCCGCCGACCACCCGATGGCCGGGCGGATCCAGCCGAACCTGTGGCCGGACGACGTGCTGCCGGCGCTGCGGCCGGCGGCGACGCGGCTCTGGGCCAGCATGCACGGCGTGGCGGCGGTGCTCCTGCGGGCGCTGGCGCGCTTCCTCGACGCCGAGGAGGGCGCGCTCCTGCGGATGGTCGACGGCGGCAACACCATCCTGCGCATGATCCACTACCCGCCCCCGCACGAGGCGGAGCCGGTCGGTGAGGGCGCGGTCTGGGCGGCGGCGCACGAGGACATCAACCTGATGACGCTCCTGCCCGAGGCGACCGAGCCGGGGCTGGAGCTGCTGCGCCGCGACGGCACGTGGCTGCCGGTGACGCCGATCCCCGGGCAGCTCATCGCCGACACCGGCGACATGTTCCAGCGGCTCACGAACGGGGCCATTCCGGCGACGACGCACCGCGTGCTCGCGCCGCCGGGGATCCGGTCGCACCGCTACTCGATGCCGTTCTTCGTCCACCCGGTGCCCGACCAGGTGCTCGCGCCGCTGCCGGGCTTCGTGAGCGACGCGCGGCCGCGGCGCTGGGCGGACATCACGGCCGAGGCGTACCTCGGCGAGCGCCTCCGGGACAACGGCGTCGCCCACGACGGTCGCGCGAAGGCCTGATCGACGGCGCCGACGCCGCGCGAACGGCGGCGCCGGGGGCCGACCGCAGAAAGCGAAAGACCCCGGGAGCCTGAGGCTTCCGGGGTCTTTCTCGTGGAGATTGCGGGGGCAGGATTTGAACCTACGACCTTCGGGTTATGAGCCCGACGAGCTACCAGACTGCTCCACCCCGCGGCATCGCGGATCGTGTTGGTTGCGGGGGCAGGATTTGAACCTGCGACCTTCGGGTTATGAGCCCGACGAGCTACCAGACTGCTCCACCCCGCGGCATCTCCGAAGAGACGTCCGCCGATGCCTTTCTCCAGCTGTCAAAGGGGCCGCGTCGCCGCGACCGGTGCGCATATCTAGAGGCGACGGCGTCCCTTGTCAACGGGTTTTCTCGCGCCGACGATCGAATCCCGTCCAAAGCGTCCGGAGCGAGATTCGACGGCGGCCCCGGGCGCCACCGGCCGACCCGACGGCCCCGCCCGGGGAGCGAGGACGCCGCGCCGTCATCGCGCCCTCAGGGGCAGTCGTCGGGGCACCAGAGCTGCTCGAAGGTGCCCTGGTCACACACGCCGTCGCCGCAGCCGGCGGCCCCGCCACCGCTGCTCCCGCCGCCGCTGTTGGTGCAGTCGTCCGGGCACCACAGCGTCTCCAGCGTCGCCTGATCGCACACACCGTCGCCGCAGCCGCCGGCGCTGCCGCCGCCGCTGCTCCCGCCGCCGCTCGTGCTGCAGTCCTGCGGGCACCACAGCGTCTCCAGCGTCGCCTGATCGCACACGCCGTCGCCGCAGCCCCCGGCGCTGCCGCCGCCGCTGCTCCCGCCGCCGCTCGTGCTGCAGTCCTGCGGGCACCACAGCGACTCCAGCGTCGCCTGGTCGCACACGCCGTCGCCGCAACCGCCGCCGCCGCCGCCCGTGCTGCAGTCCTGCGGGCACCACAGCGACTCCAGCGTCGCCTGGTCGCAAACGCCGTCGCCGCAGCCGCCGCCGCCCGTCGTGCAGTCCTGCGGGCAGCTCGTCGCGTCCTCGTGGCCCGCGCACACGCCGTCGCCGCACGTCACCTGCGTGGAGCAATCCACCGGGCAGCTCGTCGCGGTCTCGCCGGCTCCGCACACGCCGTCGCCACACGGATCCGGCGCCGGACAGTCCGCCGGGCAGGTCGTGTGGGTCTCGCCGCCCGCGCACTGGCCGTCTCCGCACGGGTCCGCGACGGGGCAATCCGCCGGGCAGCTCGTGGGGTCCTCGCCCGCCCCGCACACGCCGTCGCCGCACGGGTCCACGCCGCACCCCGCGACCGCCCCGTGCAGGCAGCTGCCGTCCGCGGCGCAGTAGTCGTCGGTGCACGGGTCGCCGTCGTCACAGTCGATGAGGTCGCTCGTGAAGGCGTCGCAGACGCCCCCGACGCAGAACGACCGCTTCGTGCACGGGTCCCCGTCGTCGCACTTCGTCAGCTCCGGCGCCTCCGCCGGCAGACACTGCCCCGACGCCTGATGACACAGCGCGATGCGACACGGCCCGAGGTTCGGGATCGCGCCCTCGCAGTCCTCGTCGGTCTCGCACGGGCCGGGGTCCTCGGCGTCGCCCGCGAGGCCGTCCTCGTCGCCCCCGTCCGCGCCGTCGTCGAGCGCGTCCACCGCGGCGCTGTCCGGCTGGCTCAGCCCGGGCTCCGGGTCGTCGAGGCACGCCCCGAGCGTCGTCGCCGCGATCGCCAAAATGAGGAGGCCAAGGCGTCGCATGAGGATCCCCCTGGGTGTCGTCTCGCCCCGCCGGGGAACCCCCGCACGGGGCGTCGTGTTCTGCTCGGAAGTCAGCGTGCGGGCCCGTCGGATATCGCCGGGCGGGCCCCCGGCGCTTGCGGCGGACACGATAAGCGGCGCAAGCGCTCAGGCAAAGAAGAAACCGAGATGAGACCCTGCCCGGCCCCGCCCGCGCCGTGCTACCCTCCGACCCGCCCAGAGCCCCGCCCCGAGGTCCTCATGCGCCCGTTCTCCCTCGTCGCCGCCCTCCTCGCCCTCGCCCTCGGCGCGTCGGCCGCCCACGCCAAGGAGCCGGCGCGCAAGCAGACGATCCTCCTCGACGGCGTCACCGAGCGCGTCAACTGGAACGACGGCGACTCCTTCCGCATCCTCGGCGGCCGCCGCGACGGCCAGAAGGCGCGCCTCGCCGGCTACAACACCCTCGAGTCCTACGGGCCGGTGCACTTCTGGGGCGGCTTCACGGGCTGGGACCTCTACCACACCCACAAGGACGCCACCGCCCTCGCCAAGAGCCAGGAGTGGGAGTGCACCTCCGACGGCTCGGCCGACGGCTACGGCCGCATCCTCGTCGCGTGCCCCGAGCTGCGAAAGCGCCTCATCTCCGAAGGCCTCGCCCACGTCTACGCCTACGGCGACGAGGTGCCCGATCCCGAGCTCATCGCGCTCCAGCTCAAGGCCCAGAACGAGCGCAACGGCATGTGGGCCAAGGGCATCCCGCGCGCCATCGTCACCAGCGTCCACTCCATCGACGAGCCGGGGAGCGGCGACGACAAGGGGCCGCGCGCCGAGTCCTACAACCGCGTCTGCGACACCGCGACCGGCAAGACCTACGCCATCGCCCACACCACCATCTTCAAGCCCTGCGACGCCTTCTGCTTCGGCGGCAGCTGCCTGCTCTACATCCCGTTCAAGCAGCGCTACGGCAAAAACCGCGTCGCCTGCGTCATCGGCGACGCCGGCGACAAGAACCGCGTCACCGCCATGGACCACCTCGACCAGCCCCTCGTCGTCGAGGAGCGCTACCCCGACCGGTAGCCCCATGAAGATCGCCCTCGTCTCCTCCATCGGCGGCCACCTCGCCGAGCTCCTCGAGCTGGCCGAGGCCTTCGCCGGCCACGAGCTGGTCTGGATCCTCAACGACCACTCGCCGGTGCTGCCGCCCGACGCCCGCGCCTACGTCATCAGCCACGCCGAGCGCGACTGGAAGGTCGCCTGGAACCTGGTCGAGCTCGCGGCGCTCCTGTCGCGCGAGCGCCCCGACGCCCTCGTCTCGATGGGCGCCGGCCCCGCCGTGCCCGCCGCCGTGATCGCGCGCCTCGCCGGCATCCCGGTCCTCTACGTCGAGCCGTCGAGCGCCGTCACCGCGCTGACCCTGACCGGCCGCCTGATGCGCCGCCTCGCGACCCGCTTCTACGTGCAGTGGCCGTCGCTCCGCGACACGCGCGCGCCCTGGGCCCGCTACGTCGGAGGGCTCCTGTGACCGCCCCCGCCTCGGTCGTCGCCGTCATCGGCACCAAGGGCCCCTTCCCGCGCCTGGTCGACGCCCTCGCGGCCTGGGCCGCCGCCCACCCGGACGCGCGGGTGTGGGTACAGCACGGCGAGGGCGCCCTCCCCGCCCCGCTCGACGGCGCCGCCCTCGTCGCCCGCGCCGACC
>SBGO01000661.1 GCA_006226565.1 Deltaproteobacteria bacterium
CGCCGCCCGGGCCCGCGCCGCCGCCCTCCGCGACCGCCTCGACCGGGCGATGCGCGCGCTCCTGGCCGCGCGCCGCGATCGCGCAGCCCTCGCGCGTCGCACCTTGACGGTCCTGAGCCCGACGGCCAGTCTCGAACGCGGGTACGCCATCGTGCGTCGCCCGGACGGCCTGGTGGTGCGCGACGCGCGCCAGGTCGACATCGGCGCCAGCGTCGAGGTGATCCTCCACGCCGGCGCGCTCGAAGCCACCGTGGCGCAGCGCTCGGAGCGCAACGTCTACGAACCGGAGGAACCATGACCTCAGCCGCGCGCCTGCTCGTCGTCGACGACGAGGCCAACATGCGCACCGTCCTCACCGGGCTCCTGTCCCGTGAGGGCTACGTCGTCGAGGCCGCCGCCAACGGGCGCGCCGCGCTCGAGGCCCTCGAGCGCTCGGGCGGCAACGTGCACGCGATCCTGACCGACCTCCGGATGCCGGAGATGGACGGGATGACGCTGCTCGAGGAGATCGGCAAGCGCTACCCCGGGCGCCCGGTGGTCATGCTGACCGCGCACGGCACCGTGGACACCGCGGTCGAGGCGATGAAGGTCGGCGCCTTCGACTTCGTGACCAAGCCCTTCAACGCCGACGAGCTGCGCGCCGTCATGGCCAAGGCGGTCAACACCGCCCGCGCCGAGATGGACGCGGTCGAGCCGATGCGCGGCGGGACGGTCGACGCCAAGGGCAAGTTCGGGATGATCGGGATGTCCAAGCCGATGCAGGACATCTACGACATCCTCGAGAAGGTCGCGGACACGCCGACGACGGTGCTCATCACCGGCGAGAGCGGCACCGGCAAGGAGCTCGTCGCCCAGGCGCTGCACGAGCACTCGAGCCGCGCGCACCGGCCGTTCATCCGCGTCAACTGCGCCGCCATCCCGCAGACCCTCATCGAGAGCGAGCTCTTCGGCCACGAGAAGGGCGCCTTCACCGGCGCCATCGCGTCGAAGCCCGGCCGCTTCGAGCTCGCCGACAAGGGCACCCTCTTCCTCGACGAGATCGCCGAGATCCCGACCGAGATGCAGGTGAAGCTCCTGCGCGCCATCCAGGAGTCGTCCTTCGAGCGCGTGGGCGGGCTCAAGACGATGAAGGTGGACGTGCGCCTCATCGCCGCGACCAACCGCAACCTGCAGGTCGAGGTCGAGGAGGGCCGCTTCCGCGAGGACCTCTTCTACCGGCTCAACGTCATCCCGATCCACCTGCCGCCGCTGCGCGAGCGCCCCGCCGACATCCCGATGCTGGTGTCGCACATGCTCGAGCGCTTCAACGATCGCCTCAAGAAGGGCGTCCAGCGGCTCTCCCCCGAGGCCATCGCCGCCTTCCGCAGCTACGCCTGGCCGGGCAACGTGCGCGAGATGGAGAACGTCCTCGAGCGCCTCGTGCTCTTCTGCGAGGGCGACGAGATCTCGCTCGAGCTGCTCCCCGACGAGCTCCGCTCGGGGAGCGCGGCGCTGGCCGCCGGCGCCGCGGCGAACGCCCCGCGCCTCGACCGGGACCTCACCGGCCGCGTCTCGATGAAGGAGCTGGTCCGCGAGACCACCGCCCAGCTCGAGAAGGAGCTCATCGTCCAGGCCCTCGAGCAGACCGGCGGGAACGTGACGCGGGCCTCGCAGCTCCTCATGATCTCGCGCAAGTCGCTCCAGAACAAGATGAAGGAGTTCAACCTCCGGGACGACTCCTGACGGGCATGTCGCGTCCCACCCCTGCCTCCGCGAGCGGCCCCGCGCCACGCCACGGCTGGCGCGTCGGCGCGCTCGTCGCCGCGCTCGCGCTCACGACCGCCGGGGACGCGCGCGCCGCCGAGGTCACCGAGATCGTCGACGACTTCGACCAGACCGACGCGCTCGAGCTGAACCCGAGCATCGGCCTGAACTGGCAGTGGCGCCAGCGCCGGGGCGGCATCCGGCGCGAGTACCCGTGCATCGCCAACGAGACCCTCGGCGGCGAGAGCCTGTGCCCGGAGGGGAGCCGCGTCGGGCTCGCCGACGAGCTCCGGGTCCTCCGCACCTCGGCGGTGCTCAACGTGGACGCGCGCCTCGGCCTCGGGCGCCTCCTCGAGCTGCGCGCGACGCTGCCGGTCGTCCTCTACGACCGCAACGCGCTCGACTTCGCCCCGGGCGTCAGCGAGAACAACTCGCTGACCGACCCCTACAACCAGCCGAGCCTCTTCGACGTCCCCTTCGAGGCGCGCGAGCGGAGCGGCCTCGGGGATCTGCAGCTCGCGCTCCGGGTGGCGCCGCTCTCGAAGGCGCGGGATCGGCTCGATCCCGACTGGGTCCTCGGCGTGTCGCTCGACCTGCCGACGGCGTCCATCCGCCGCGCGGACAACAGCGCGCCCGGCGACGGCGTCTGGCGTCTCGGGCTCTCGACCGCCGTGTCGTCGCGCGTGGTCCGCTGGCTCGAGCCCTTCCTCGAGCTCAACGGCACCATCGCCATCCCCGGCGGCGCCTCGCCCTACGTCGACCTCGGGCCCACCGCCACGCTCTCGAGCCCGGCGCACCGCATCGGCGCGCGCTTCGGCCTCGAGCTCGTCCCCTTCGAGAAGCACGAGACCCGCAGCGCCGTGCGCCTCGAGCTCGGCGGGCGCTTCGACGTGGTCTTCGACGGCCGCGGCTTCAGCGACCTGGCCGACGCGCTCGGCACGAGCACCTGCGACCCGAGCGACGCCGAGCCGTGCACGCTGACGACCTACGATCGCGGCGACGTCGACCCGGTGACCGGCCTGCCCAAGAAGACCGACGGCATCACGCGCATCGAGCACCACCTCGTGATCGGCGGCTGGCTGGGCCTGCGCTACGAGGTCTTCGAGGCCCTCGAGCTCCGCGCCCGCGCGTCGGTCTTCCGCGAGAGCGACCACTTCCTGACCTTCACCGACGCCGGCGTCGACCTCGACGGCGTCAACGACGTCCAGCGCGAGAACGGCTCGGGGGTCAACGAGCTCGACCCCACCTGGCTCTCCGGGGTCGACGAGCCCGGCACGCGCTACCGCACCGGCGGCCTCTGGACCCTCGGCATCGACTTCGCCATCCGGGCCAAGTTCTAAAATGTGAAGTCGAGGGGTCAGACCCCCTCACTTCGCATTTTCCGGGGCTCGAAGCAAAAGTGTGATGATCAGGGGTCAGACCCCGCCACATCACACTTTCCGGGGCTCGAAGCAAAAGTGTGATGATCTGGGGTCAGACCCCGCCACATCACACTTTTGCGTGCTCGGCTCGGCTCAGCTCAGCTCAGCTCAGCGACGAAGGCCGCGATGCGCTCCAGCCCGAGGGCCAGGCGGTCGGTCGCGCAGGCGTAGCTGAGGCGGAGGAACCCGGGGCTCCCGAAGGCCGAGCCGGGGACGACCGCGACGTGCGCGCGCTCGAGGAGCAGCTCCGCGAGGTGGCGGTCGTTGCCGACGAGGTCGCCGCGGTGGCGCTTGTCGAGGAGCCCGCGCATGTCCGGGAACGCGTAGAAGGCCCCGCTCGGCAGCGCGCAGCGGACCCCGGGCATCGCCTCCAGCGCCGCGTGAACGAGCCGCCGACGCGCGTCGTAGGCCGCGAGCCACGGCCCGAGGAAGGCGTCGTCGCCGGTGATGGCCGCCAGCGCCCCGTGCTGGGCGAAGGTCGTCGCGCTGGTGATGGTCTGGCTCTGCACCGCCATGCAGCGGCCCAGCACCACCCGCGAGCCCGCCAGGAACCCCACCCGGAAGCCGGTCATCGCCCAGGTCTTCGCGACCCCGTGGACGATGAAGACGCGCTCGCGCAGCTCGGGCCGGACGTGGAGGATGGAGGTGAACGGCGTGTCGTCGTAGCGGATGGCGCTGTAGATGTCGTCGCTGATGATCCACAGGTCGTGCTGCACGGCCAGGTCGGCCAGCGCGCCCAGCGACTCGGCGTCGTACACCGCCCCCGACGGGTTGTTGGGGCTGTTGAGGACGACGCCGACCGTGCGCGTCGTCAGCGCGGCCTTCAGCGCCTCGATGTCGAGGGCGTGCCCGCGCGAGGCGTCGCACGGGACGGTGACCGCGCGCCCGCCCGCCATGGCGATCTGCGTCGGGTAGCTGACCCAGTACGGCGCCGGGACGATGACCTCGTCGCCGGGGTCCACGAGGACCTGGAAGAGGTCGTAGAGCGCCTCCTTGCCGCCGACGGTGACGATCACCTGGTCGCGCGTGAAGGGGACGCCGTAGTCGCGCGTGAACCGCTCGGCGACGGCGTCGCGCAGGGCCGGGACGCCGCCGACGGGCGCGTAGCTCGTGTGCCCGGCGCGCAGCGCCTCCACCGTCGCGTCGAGCACGAAGCCCGGCGCGGCGAAGTCCGGCTCACCGGCGCTGAGCGTGACCAGGTCGACGCCCTCCGCGACGAGCGCCTTGGCGCGGCTCGTGATGGCCACCGTCGCCGAGGCGCCGAGGGTCGCCGTGCGCCGCGCGGTCTTCATGCGCCCGCCCGGAGCTTCTGGTGCAGCGCCGCGGCCACGTGCGCCGGGACCATGTCGTCGACGTACCCGCCGAGCCGCGCCACCTCCTTCACGAGGGACGAGGAGACGTAGGAGCCGTCGGCGTCGGAGGCGAGGAAGACGGTGTCGAGGTCGCGGTACAGGTGGCGGTTCATCTGCGCCATCTGCAGCTCGTACTCGAAGTCGCTCGGCGCGCGCAGGCCGCGCAGGATCGCCACCGCGCCCTTGTCGCGCGCGTAGGCCGCGAGCAGCCCGTCGAGCTGCGCGACCTCGATGCGCGGATCGTCCGGGAAGGACCCACGCACCATCTCCATCCGCTCCTCGGCGGTGAAGAGCGGCGTCTTCTTCAGGTTGATCGTCACGGCGACGAGGATGCGGTCGAAGAGCGCGAGCCCCCGCCGCATGATCGCCACGTGGCCGTTGGTCAACGGGTCGAAGGAGCCGGGGCAGATGGCCAGACGCTCGGGCATGTCGTGTCCTCCTCGCCCCTCTGCCGTACCGCAGCGGGCGACGCTTGAAAAGGCATGCCGGCTCACCCGGCGTCGGGCACCCGCAGGAGCTGGAGCGTGGTGTCGCCGTAGACGCGCTCGTCCTCGAGCGCCAGCCCCAGCTCCCGCCAGTAGGCCGCGGGCGGCTGCTGCCCGCGGCGCTCCTCGACGACGACGAGGCCCCCCGGCGCCAGGCGCCCGACCGCCAGCGCGTGGCCGAGCGTCGGCCCGGCGAGCTGCTTGCCCCAGGGCGGGTCGATCAGCACCAGGTCCCACGGCGGCCCCGCCTTGAGGCCCCGCGGGAGCGGCGCGACGACGACGCGCACCTCGTCCTGCGCCCCCAGCGCCGCGACGTTCGCACGCAGCACCGCGAGGGCCGGCCGGCCGCTCTCGTAGAAGTCCACCGCGCCCGCGCCCCGAGACAGCGCCTCGAGCCCGAGGGCCCCCGTGCCCGCGAAGAGATCCGCGACGCGCGCCCCCCGGACGGCGTCGCCGATGACGCTGAAGAGCGCCTCGCGCACGCGGTCGCTGGTCGGCCGCGTGTCACGCCCGGTCGGGACCTTGAGGTGCCGGCCGCCGAACCGGCCGGCGATGATGCGCATCAGGCCCTGCTATTCGTTCAGGCCCAGGGTGTGGGCCACCGGGTGCAGGCCGTGGAAGAACACGGTCACGACCTCGCCGCCGGGCAGGACCAGGTCGGCGTCCCAGCGCCCGAAGGCGCGGAGCTGCCCGACGAAGCCATCGCCGTCGCGCATGGTGAAGCGGACGACCCGCCCCCCGGCGACGAGCTTCAGCATCCACTCGTCGTCCGGACGCACGCGCTCGGTGCGCTGCTCGGTGCCGGCGAGGCCCTGGCTCTTCACCACCTCGTCGGTCGTCATCGACGACACCACCGTCGGCAGGTCCGCCGCCAGGCAGATCGCCTTGACGTCGTGCTTGTAGCGGGTGTGCAGCTCGACCGACCCCTCCTCGAGGAAGTCGAAGTCGTAGGGCCGCGCCACCTTCACGTAGCCGACCTTCCACCCGTCGCCGAAGAAGCTCAGCGCGTAGAGATCCTTCGAGCCGTGCGCCGCGGTCACGCCGTCGACGTGGAGCTTCGGCCCACGCAGCGCGCGCATGCGCGTGAGGATCTGGGCGCGCTTCTTGGAGAGGTGGCCCGACGCGACCTGCCCGGCGAGCTCGCGGTCGATGCCCTCGCGCAGCACCAGCTGCTCGAAGCGCTCCTTCCGCATCATGCCCTTGAGCACGTCGTTCAGCGTCGCCTGCCCCTTCAGGATGCGATAGGCGTGGACGAGCGGGACGCCCTTGTCCTTGGCGAGCTGCTGCGCCACCGCGCGCAGCTCTTCCTTCTCCTTGGTCAGCTGGCGCTTGCCCGGGCGCAGCTTCTTGGCGGCGTCCTTGCGCCAGCCGGCGTGGATGTCGCGGGCCCCGGCACGCGCCGGGTCGCCATCCACGGAAGCACGCACCAGGCCCCCGTCCTGCTTCGGGTCGTAGAGCCGCCGCCCCCCGGCCGCCGCGGCGGCTCCGGGGCCGGCCCCGCGCCGCCGGTCCGG
>SBGO01000353.1 GCA_006226565.1 Deltaproteobacteria bacterium
TGCCCCGGGTCACGCGCGAGCCCGTGCCGGCGCCGACCAGCACCTCCCCCTCGGGGGTGCCGAGCGCGACGCCGCCGTCGAGGGTCTCGAGGCGCGCGCCGGCGGGCACCACCACGACGCGGAAGTCGGTGCCGCGCACGCCGGCGACGGCGGCGGGGGTGACCACGTCGAAGGTGCCGTCCGCGTGGGTCGCGACCACCTCGGCGTGCCCCTCGAAGAGCTCGATCCGCACGGTGCGTCCGGTGGCCTTGTCGACGAGGACGCGGCTCAGACGCACGAGCGAGCCGGGGGCGACCCAGACCTGGCTCCCGTCGACCAGACGGATGACCGCCACCGAGCCCGCGGCGGTGCGCAGGAGCTCGGAGGGGGCGAGGAGCTTGCCGACGTGGGCGGGGGCGAGCGACTCGTCGTCGAAGCCGGTCGTCACGGCGCCGCCGGCGAAGACGAGCTGCGCCACCGGCCGCGGCGCGCGGTGCTCGACGTAGGCGATCTGGACGTTCGCGGGCTCGCCGAGGCGGGGACGCGGCGCGACCGCCGAGACGCGCCCCTTGCCGAGCGTCGCGCCGAGGCGGCCCGAGATGACCTCGGCCAGCGCGAGGGGGTCCGTCTCGCCGCGATCGCGCTCGGGCATGCGCACCGCGACCGTGACCGCGCGGACGGTCGGCCGCTCGCCGAGGCGCGCGGCGACGGCGTCGAGACAGGCCGCCCAGCTCGGGCTCTCCAAGGTGTCCCCGTCGAGCGGCAGCTCCACGCCGAGCGCCACCTGGCCGTCGACCAGGCGGATCCCACCGCAGGGCTCCGCGGCGCGGGCGGCCGGGATCCAGAGCGCGACGGCGACGAGCGCCGGGATCAGCGTGCGAGCGAAGCGGATCGTCCTGCCTCCTGTCGTGCGCGGCACCGCGCTAGGGAGAGTTGCCCGGAGTCTGCTCGAGTTCAAGGACGGTCAGCTCGACGCGGCGGTTGAGGAGGCGCCCGCGGGGCGTGGCGTTCGAGGCGATCGGCCTCGTCTCTCCGTAACCGACGGCGACCAGCCGGCCCGGCGCGATGCCGCGGCCGATGAGATACGCGCGGACGGCGTCGGCGCGGGCCTGGGACAGCGCGAGGTTGGCGGCGTCGGGCCCGGCGGCGTCGGTGTGGCCGGCGACCTCGAGCCGGAGGATCTCGGGGTGGGCCGCGAGGATGGCGGCGATGGAGTCGAGCAGCGCGTCGCTCTCGTGGTCGAGGGTGGCGCTGCCGGGGAGGAAACGGATGATGTCGCGGAGGACGATGCCCTCGGTCGACACGCTCACGGTCGCGACGTCGGGACAGCCGTCGTCGTCGTCGGTGCCGTTGACGACCTCGGCCGAGCGCGGGCACTGGTCCGCGGCGTCCGGGATCCCGTCCAGGTCGTCGTCGGGCTCGGGGCAGCCGTCGCCGTCCTGGAAGCCGTCGACGTCCTCCTGCGCGTCCGGGCAGACGTCGGCGTCGTCGTCGAGCCCGTCGCCGTCACGGTCGCCGGCGGGCGCGGCGGTGGCGGCGGCGGCGGCGGCGGCGGCGAAGGGCGTGAAGCCCGGCTCCGCGTCGGGGCAGCCGTCCTCGTCCATGAAGCCGTTGCGCGACTCGGCCTCGTTGGGACAGAGGTCGGCCGCGTCGTCGATCCCGTCGCCGTCGTTGTCGGGATCGCCGCAGCCGTCGTCGTCCTCCCAGCCGTCGACGTCCTCGGGGCCGGTGGCGCAGCGTCCCGGGCGGTAGCGCACGCCGCCGAAGGCCCGCCAGCGGGGGATCCCGACGCCGTCGCCGATCCCGAGGCCGACGCCGAGCCCCAGCTCGAAGCCCGCGGTCGCGCGATAGGCGTAGCTGGCGCGGAGCTCGCCGCCGACCTCCTCGGGGTCGTGCTCGGCCAAGCCCACGAAGGCGCAGGCCTCGCCGCGGACGGCGTGCGCGGCGGCGGCGCCGCCCGGGAGGACCTCGACGCCGACGGCGGCCTGGAAGGTGTCGTCGAGGATGACGGGGCCGACGCTGCGCTCGGGGCGGAAGGCGAAGCCGAGGTTGCCGACCACGCGCACCTCGCTCCCGAGCTCGCCGTCGAGCACCACGGTCGGCGTCACGGTCACGCCGTCGTGCCCCGCGTAGGCGCCGCCGGTCGGGAGCGCCACGGTGAGGTCGAGGGCGGCGGCGAGGCCGCGCACCGGATCGGGCAGGCGAACCTTGGCCGAGACGCGCACGTCCCCGAGGGACGCCGTCAGCCGCGGCTCGTCGTCGACGGTCGGGAGCAGCCCGGCGCCGTCGCCGAGGACCGTCAGCGGCGCCGCGGGCAGCGCCACCCCGAGCTCGAGGTGGGACGTCACCGCGAGGGCTGCGAGGACGTCGACGGTCAGCTGCTGCTCGACCGCGACGCCCTCGGCGCCGCTCGTCGGGACCGTCACCTCGAGCATGCGCGCGGCCGTGCCGACGACGAGGCCCAGGGACGGGGTCCACGCCGGCGCCATGCGCCCGCCCCGGAGCCCCAGGAAGTCGGTGGCCCCGGGGCCGGGGCGGAAGAGCACGAGATCGAGCCGGCTCGCACGGGTCAGCTCGCGCGCGTCAGCCGGCGGCGCGAGCAACCCGACGAGGGCGGCGAGCAGCGCCAGAGCTCCGCGCGCACGCCCTCGCGAGCTCAGCAGGCTAGGCCGAAGCCAGCCGACGCAGGACCGTGTGCAGGATACCACCGTTGCGGTAGTACTCGACCTCCACGGGCGTGTCGATACGCACCTTGGCGGCGAAACGCTTCTCGGTCCCGTCGGGCGCCGTCGCGGTGACCGTCACCTGGGACAGCGGCTCGAGCGCGTCGTCGACCGGGATGGAGAAGACCTCCTGGCCGGTCAGGCCGAGGCTCTCGGCGCTCTCGCCCGCGACGAACTGGAGCGGCAGCACGCCCATCCCGATGAGGTTCGAGCGGTGGATGCGCTCGAAGCTCTCCGCGATGACGGCCTTGACGCCGAGGAGGTAGGTCCCCTTGGCGGCCCAGTCGCGGCTCGACCCCATGCCGTAGTCCTTGCCGGCGAGCACCACGAGCGGCACGCCGTGCTTCATGTACTTCACGGCGGCGTCGTAGATCGCGGCCACCTCACCGTGCTTCGGCGCCACGTCGGAGTCGTAGCTCAGCCCCTCGAACGGGCCGGCCAGGTCCTCGTCGGGCCCGAGGTAGGTCGTGAAGCCGCCCTCGGTGCCGGGGGCGAGGCGGTTCTTGATGCGGATGTTGCCGAAGGTGCCGCGGGTCATGACGCGGTCGTTGCCGCGGCGGCTGCCGAAGCTGTTCCAGTCCTTCTTCTCGACGCCGTGGGCCTCGAGGTAGCGCGCGGCGGGGCTGCCGACCGGGATGGCGCCGGCGGGCGAGATGTGGTCGGTGGTGACCGAGTCGCCGAGGAGGGCCAGGGCGCGGGCGCCGGCGATGGCCTTGATCGGGCTGACCTCGCTGCCCATGTCGACGAAGAACGGCGGCTCCTGCACGTAGGTGGAGGCGTCGTCCCAGGCGTAGACCGCGGAGGCCTCGGCCGACAGCGCCTGCCACTCGTCGGGGCCGGCGTAGACGTTGCCGTACTGCGTGAGGAACTGCTCGCGGGTCACCGCCGTCCCCATCACCTCGGCCACCTCGTGGTTCGAGGGCCACACGTCGGCGAGCATGATGGGCTCACCGTCCTCGGTCTCGCCGATGGCGTCCTTGTAGGGGTTCCAGTCGACGCTGCCGGCGAGCGCGTAGGCGACGACGAGCGGCGGCGAGGCGAGGTAGTTGGCGCGCGTGTGCGGGGAGACGCGGCCCTCGAAGTTGCGGTTGCCGGAGAGCACCGACGCGACCTTGAGGTCCCCGTCCTTGATGGCGCCGACGATCGGGTCCGACAGCGGGCCGGAGTTGCCGATGCAGGTCGTGCAGCCGTAGCCGACGGTGTAGAAGCCGACGGCCTCGAGGTCGTCGAGGAGCCCGGCGCGCTGGAGGTAGTCGGTCACCACGCGGGAGCCGGGGGCGAGCGACGTCTTGACCCACGGCTTGGCCTTGAGGCCGAGGGCGCGCGCCTTCTTGGCGACGAGGCCGGCGGCGAGCATCACGGCCGGGTTCGAGGTGTTGGTGCAGGAGGTGATGGCGGCGATGACGACCGCGCCGTCGGTGAGGTCGAAGGTCTCGCCCTTGTAGGTGGTCTCGGCGCTGGCGGGGACCTCGTGGCCGAGGTCGGTGAGCAGCGCCTGCCACTGCTTCTTCATGCTCTTCAGCTCGATCCGGTCCTGCGGGCGCTTGGGGCCGGCGAGGGACGGCTCGACGTCGTCGAGATCGAGGTGGAGGTCGGAGGTGTAGGTGATCTTGCGGGCGTCGTCGCGCCAGAGGCCCTGCTTCTTGCAGTACTTCTCGACGAGGTCGATCTGGTCCTCGGAGCGGCCGGAGAGGCGCAGGTAGTCGATGGTCTTGTCGTCGACCGGGAAGAAGCCGATGGTCGCGCCGTACTCGGGGGCCATGTTGGCGATGGTCGCGCGGTCGGCGAGGCTGAGCTGGGCGAGGCCCTCGCCGTAGAACTCGACGAACTTCTCGACGACGCCGTGGGCGCGGAGCATCTGCGTGACGGTGAGGACGACGTCGGTCGCGGTCGTGCCCTCCTTCATCTCGCCGGTGATCTCGAAGCCGACGACCTCGGGGAGCTTCATGTAGATGGGCTGGCCGAGCATGCAGGCCTCGGCCTCGATGCCGCCGACGCCCCAGCCGACCACGCCGAGGCCGTTGATCATGGTGGTGTGCGAGTCGGTGCCGACGAGGCTGTCGGGCAGCGCGATCTGCTCGCCGTCACGCTCCTCGGTCAGCACGCCGCCGGCGAGGTACTCGAGGTTGACCTGGTGGACGATGCCGGTGGCGGGCGGGACGACCGTGAAGTTCGAGAGCGACTTCTGCCCCCACTTCAGGAACTCGTAGCGCTCGCGGTTGCGCTCGAACTCGAGGCGGGTGTTCTCGCTCATCGCCTCGGCGGTGCCGTAGGCGTCGACCTGGACGGAGTGGTCGATGACGAGGTCGGCGCGGATGAGCGGGTTGACCTTCGCGGTGTCGCCGCCGAGGCGCTTCATGGCGCTGCGCAGGGCCGCGAAGTCGACGATGGCCGGGACGCCGGTGAAGTCCTGCAGGACCACGCGGCCCGGGTTGAAGGCGATCTCCTGCTCGCCGACGTTCTTGGCGTCGTAGCCGGCGAGGGTCTTCACGTGGTCCTCGGTCACGACGTAGCCGTCGTAGTTGCGGACGCACGACTCGAGCAGGACCTTGATCGAGTACGGGAGCGAGTCGACGTCGCCGAGGCCGGTGAGCGCGTTGATGTTGTACATCGACAGCGTTCCGCCGGCGGTGATGAGGCGGGACTTCGTACCGAAGTGATCTTGCGGTGCCATCGGTGATCTCCTTGGCGGGGTTGACGGGCGGACCATAGACCCGGCCCCCGCATAAAGGAAGTTGATACATTCTATCCAGTCGATAGAGTGGATTGATGGAGATCGCACCGCTGAAGAGCTTCCTCGTGATCGCCGAGGAGGGGCACATGACGCGCGCCGCGCAGCGTCTCCACCTGACTCAGCCGGCGGTGAGCGCGCAGCTGAAGAAGCTGGAGGACGAGCTCGGGCAGTCGCTCTTCCACCGGACGCCCAAGGGGCTGGTGCTGACCCAGGCGGGGACGCTCTTCCGGAGCTACGTCGAGGACGCGCTGATGCGGCTCTCGGACGGCGCGGAGGCGCTGGCGCGGCTGGCCGGGCTCGAGCAGGGGACGCTCTCGATCGGCGGCGGCGCGACGGCCACGACCTACCTCCTGCCGGCGCTGCTCGGGCGCTTCCACGGGCGCCACCCGGCGATCCGCATCTTCGTCCGGGAGCAGGGGAGCCAGTCGGTCATCGAGGCGGTGCTCGCGGGGCAGCTCGATCTGGGCGTGGTGACGCTGCCGGTGGACGAGCCGGGGCCGCGCCTCGCCGTGACCCCGTGGATGGAGGACGAGCTGCGGCTCATCGTCCCGCCGGGGCATCGCCTCGAGGGGCGGGCGAGCTTTCGCTGGAAGGACCTGGCCGGCTCGCCGCTGGTGCTGTTCGAGGCGCAGACGAGCGTGCGGAACCTGATCGACGGGCGCCTGGCCGAGGCCAAGACGCCGGTCGAGATCGTGATGGAGCTGCGATCCATCGAGTCGATCAAGGAGATGGTCGCCCAGGGCATCGGCGCCGCCTTCGTCAGCCGCTACGCCCTCCGCGGGAGCGAGTCCGGCCTGCGCTGCGCCGACGGCCCGCTCGCGCGCCGCCTCGGCATCGTGCACCGCGCGGACCGGGCGCTCAGCGCCGCGGCCAGCGCGTTCCTCGAGGAGATGCAGGCGCTGGAGAACGGTGCCGACAGGCGAGCCTAGCCACAACGCCGATCAGATAGGCCACAAGGCGCTGAACCGGCACGTCTTTTCTACCACGGAGAGCACGGAGCTCACGGAGGGGGGAGCGGGTCGCGCCCGGAGTTTCGGCTAGAGCGGCCACACATCCTCCGTGCCCTCCGTG
>SBGO01000299.1 GCA_006226565.1 Deltaproteobacteria bacterium
CCCCGCCCGGCGCGTCGTCGTCGTCGGAGGTGGCGCCGCCGGGCTCATGGCGGCACGGACCGCCGCGGAGCGCGGTCACGACGTCACCGTCTTCGAGCGGCGGGCCGATCGGCTCGGCGGACAGCTCGCCCTCGCCCACCTCGCCCCCGGCAAGGCGGCCATGCGGCCGATGGAGGACTCGTTCATCGCCGCCGCCGAGGCGAGCGGCGCGACCCTCCTCCGTGGGGTGGAGGCGACGCCGGAGGCCCTCCGGGCGCTCGCCCCCGACGTCCTCATCGTCGCCACGGGCGCCGCGGCGACGGTGCCTCCAGTGCCCGGCCTGGCCGACGCGGCGTTGCACGGGCTCGAAGCGGTCGAGGCGCTCCTCACCGGCGCCCGGGACGCCGGCGCCACGGCGCTCATCCTCGGCGGCGGCCTCATCGGCGTCGAGCTCGCCGAGGTCCTCGCCGCCCGAGGGACCGCCGTGACCCTGGTCGAGCAGCGCGAGGCCATCGCCGGCGACATGGAGATGATCACCCGCAAGCTGACGCTGCCGCGCCTCGAGCGCGCCGGCGTCCGCGTCCTCACCCGCACGACGGTCACCGCCGTCGCGGCCGAGGGCGGTCGCGTGACCTTGAGCGGCCCCGACGGCGAGCTGGACGCCGGCCCGTTCGCGACCCTCGTCGTCGCGACCGGGACCCGCCCCGCGCCGCCGGCCTGGCCGGAGGTCGCGTCCCTGGCGCCGGAGGTCCACGTCGTCGGCGACGCCCACGAACTCGGCCAGATCGAGGGGGCCCTCCGCTCCGCCTGGCAGGTCGCGCGCGCCCTCTGAGGTCTACGCCGGCGGGCCGCGCGCGCGGCCTTGACCCGCGAGCGCGACGTATGAACGAAAACGTCCGGCCACCCTCGCGGATGGCCGGACGTTCAGAGCGTTCGGCGCCGCGGGCGCGGAGCCCGCGGCGACCTGGGCCTAGAGGCCGCTGTCCTTGACGGCGCCGTCGTCGCCGGCGTCGTACATGCCGCAGGCGACCGAGTGGACGCTGAAGTAGATGTCGCCCGACAGGCCGCTGACGGTGTGGGTGACGCTGCTCGCCGCCGCGTCCAGCTCGAGGACCGACGTGAACTGCCCGGGGGCCATCGTGGTCATCGGCTGGGTGGAGGCGTACACGTGGCTCTCCTCGAAGGAGAAGCCGTCGCCGGTCAGGTTGAAGATGGCCGTCTCGCCGTCGTACACGACCTCGACCGTGCCGACCGCGGTGCCGCGCGCCGGATCGCAGTGCGCCGCGCCGGCGTACAGGGTGTACTCGACGCTGGTGCCCGGCGAGGCCTGGCCGAACCAGCCCCAGCGCGTCTCGACGAGCCCGTCGCCGTCGATGTCGGTGTCGCAGAAGGCCGTCTGGGCCTGGGCGAACGCCGTCTCGCAGCTGCAGAGGCCGGCGTCGACGTGGGTGCAGGCGCCCGCCTCGCAGACGTCGCTCGTGCAGGCGTCGCCGTCGTCGGCGCAGGGCGCGGTGTTGTCGGTGTAGACGCAGCCGGCGGCGCCGCAGGCGTCGTCGGTGCAGACGTTGCCGTCGTCGCAGAAGCTGTCGTCCGCCACGTTGCCGCAGCCGGCGGTCGGGTCGCAGACGTCGGCGGTGCAGTCCACGCCGTCGTCGCAGAGGCCGTCGTTCGGGGTGCTGCCGCAGCCGGCGGTCGGGTCGCAGACGTCCTCGGTGCAGGCCACGCCGTCGTCGCAGAGGGCGTTGTTCGGCGCGCTGCCGCAGCCGGCGGTCGGGTCGCAGACGTCGTCGGTGCAGGCCACGCCGTCGTCGCAGAGGCCGTTGTTCGGCGCGTTGCCGCAGCCGGCGGTCGGGTCGCAGACGTCGTCGGTGCAGGCCACGCCGTCGTCGCAGAGGCCGTTGTTGGGAGTGCTACCGCAGCCGGCGGTGGGGTCGCAGACGTCGTCGGTGCAGGCGACGCCGTCGTCGCAGAGGGCGTCGTTCGGCGCGTTGCCGCAGCCGGCGGTCGGGTCGCAGACGTCGGCCGTGCAGGCCACGCCGTCGTCGCAGAGGCCGTCGTTCGGCGCGTTGCTGCAGCCGGCGGTCGGGTCGCAGACGTCGTCGGTGCAGGCGACGCCGTCGTCGCAGTGGCCCGCGTTCGCCTCGTGGACGCACGCGCCGGCCTGGCAGCTGTCGTCGGTGCAGGCCACGCCGTCGTCACAGGCGCCGGCTACCTCCTGGGTCGTGCAGACGGCGCCGACGCAGCGGTCCTGGGTGCACTCCGTGTCGTCACCGCACACCGCCCCGTCGGTGGCGTTGTGGACGCACGCGCCGGCGTCGCAGACGTCGTCGGTGCAGGCGTTGCCGTCATCGGAGCAGGCGGTGCCGCTGAGGGACTCGTACACGCAGAGGTCGGTGCCGCTCAGGCCCTGGCTGGCGAGGGTCTCGTCGCAGACGCCGTTGACCTTGCACTCGATGTCGCCGCAGACGACGCCGTCGCAGGGGTGACGCACCGGGATGCTCGACGGGACGCTGCCGCAGTTGCACTTCGAGGGCGCGCCCGGGGGGCTCGCGTAGGCGGTCGTGCACAGGTCGTTGGCGCCGTCCTGGCGCCAGCTGCTGCAGTAGATGAAGTCCGCCAGCCCGTCGACGTCGCTGTCGGCGCAGACGAGGGTCAGGTTGCGCACGACGGTGATGACCTCGCCCTCCATGTCGCCGCAGGTGTCGGTGCCGGTCTTCGAGACGCAGGTCTCGCCGGACGGGCAGTCCTCGTCGCCGTTGCAGGCGTGGGTGAGCCCGCCCGAGCAGTAGCGGCCGCGGTCGGGGATGCCCGCCTCGAGGTCCACCGTCTCGTCGAGCCCGAGCGTGTGGCCGAGGCAGCCGCCGCGGTCGTTGCGGACCAGGGCCGACTCGCCGTTCTGGCTGAAGAAGACGGCGATGTCGTAGCGGTGGTCGGCGTTCAGCTGGACGCGGAAGGTGGCGTCGAGGGTGACCGTGTCGCCGGGGAAGGCGCAGCCATCGTCGTGGATGTCGACCGCGACGAGCTCGGTGATGTCGACGTCGTTGGCGGTGCAGTTGAGGCCGTGGCCGTCGCCGACGAGGTCCTCGACCTCCTGCAGGCAGAGATCGTCATCGAGCGCGCTCAGCGCGGCGTTCACCGTCCGCGCGGGGGCGTCCGGCTCGGGCGCGCGCGACGTGCAGGCGGCGACGGGGATCGAGATGGTGAAGGCTACGCCTGCGATCAGGCGGAACGGCGCAGACAGACCGAGAACGGACGCTGGAGCGTGCATGCTCGCCTCTTTGGGGGCTCGACGGGGAAGATCGGATGGATCGGTGCCGCGACCGCGGCATGGGATTTTGAGCCAGATCGCATTTTCCGGACGCCGCAGCAAGGACGAGGATCGTCCCGTTCTCAGAATTTTCGGGCGTCCCCTGCGCCGGACCGCCGTATTCCAGCCTCGCGTCCGGTTACAAGGTTACGGTTTTCCCTCGAGTCGCGGCGCCTCTCGACCGAGGCGATGGGGCGCCACGGGATCACCCCGCGCCGCCCCTCGCCGGACAGCCGAAGCGCGAACGTCAGCGCGAGGCGGGCTGCAGGACCCGCTCGGCGACGCGGGCGCAGTAGTCGCACTCCGAGCACACCTTGTCGCAGGTCGTGACCTTGTGAACGAAGCCCGCCGGGAAGGCGGTGTTGTCGCAGGCGAGCTCGGGCCACTGCGGGCCGCGCGGGATGATGTCGAAGAGGTCCGCGGACCAGCGGCGCTCGAAGTAGGCGCGGAAGATCCGGCGCAGCGTCTCCGAGTCGTCGTTGCGGAAGGCGAGCTTGAAGACGTCGACGCCGCCAGCCTCCTCGTAATAGGAGAGGTCCTCGGGCCGGATGAAGGGCCGCCGGATGAGGTCCATCAGGTCCTCCGCCGGCACGGCGCACGCGTCGATGTCGATGTCCGCGCCGAAGCAGCTCCGGCGGCTGTGATCCCCGTGCTCGCGGTGCACGCTCAGGGTCGCGTGGGCCGCCCAGAAGGGGCAGTCGTAGTGACAGATGTAGGTGGCGAGCAGCTTCACCCGGAACGCCGGGAAGCGCTCTTTCAGCACCCGCAGCCGCTGCAGCCCGACGATGTCGCGGTTCATCTTGCCGGCGACGTTGATGGTGCCCGCCCCGAGGCGGAGCATCCGCTCGACCTTGGCGAAGGAGTCGAGCGCGAGGTTCACCGAGAGCTGGATCTCGACGCCGGGGAGCGCGTCGCGGAGCGCCGTGACCGCGTAGGGGTCGGCGACCGTGACGGCGTCGACGCCGAGCGCGCGCGCGTAGGCCGCCGCCCGGCTCAGGTCCTCGAAATAGAGCGAGGCGAGGTTGAGCAGCAGGTTCGACCGCACGCCCTCCGCGCGGCACAGCGCCACGAGTGCCTCGACCCGCGCCTGCTCGTAGCTCAGCACCTCGTCGGCGTCGACGTACCAGTCGCTGACGTTGTGGTCGCGCGCGCCGGAGAAGTAGATCTCCTCGACCTGTCCGGAGGCCACGGCCTCCCGCATGAGGTCCAGGTCGCCGTTGAACGGGATGGAGAAGCGTGCCACGGCCGCACCGTAGCCGAGCGCCCCGGGCGCGGCAAGGTTCGCCACCGCCGGGCGCCCGCCGCTCAGGCGCGCGCGGTCAGCGCGCCGTCCAGTCGCCGCTGCTGATCCGCGGCTTCCCGCGCACCTCGGAGGCCGGCAGGAGATAGGCGTGGGCGACGTCTCCGGTCGCGAGGCGGATCGGCACCCGGCGATAGAACTCCGGATGTCCCTCGAGGTAGTCCAGCGCGGTCAGGGTCGCCACGTCCACGGCGTAGAGCTCACCGACGACGGCGGTGCCGCCGCCCGGGACCATCGCCGGGTACGCGCCGAGGTCCACGAGCTCGAACGCCGACTCCGTCATCGTCGTGCCCAGGTGCTCGTGCCCGTGCAGAAGATCGTGGTTCGCCTCGCCCGCACGAAGCGTCCCGTACACAAACACCTTGACCCGCCGCTCCTCCAAACGCCCCTCCCGGCGCACGCGGCGCCGATGACACACCTCAAGATACTGAAGAAACATACGTTTCTCCAGGAGGAACACAAGCGGGACAGGTCGGGGCCCGGGGGCGTTGGGGTCCGAAGGCCCCCAAACAGGGTCTCTCGACCACCGCGGACGCGCGCGCCTGCGACAAAGAACCGCCGTCCCGCCGGTGCGCGCGACAGCCGCCGCGGGTCTCCACCCGCTCGGCCCCCTTGGCACGTCCCTTGCCCTGTCGGGAGAGCGCCGGGCCCGCACGAGAGGCGGCCCTGAGCTCCTCTTCGACCCAAAGGAATCGCCATGACGCACCCGACGCTGCTCGTCTGGGAGGGGCACTGGTCCCTCGCCTCCGACTTCCACATCCGCGCCCGCGTCTACGGGGCCGCGGCGGGCGGCTACGACCTCGTGCTCGACTACCCGCCCATCGGCGTCGCCGGAGCGCCCGGGCACGGATTCACCCTCGTCGCCGGGCGCGGCATGAGCTGGGCCGAGGTCCGGAGCTACCTGACCCGGTGCGACATGGTCACCGGCTGGACCCCGACACCGCCGCCCGCGTCCGCGCCCGCGTCGTTTCCTCACGCCGACGACGGCGCGAGGCCCAGAGGCGGCCGCACCCTCTTCCGCTCGCGTGGGCGCCTCTCGAGCCCGGACACCCGTCGCGTGTCCCCTCGGCTCGTCGAGGCGCGCCGTCGGACGCGGCCTGGTGCGCGCAGCGGGCGGCCCGACCTCCCCGAGGTCGCCTAGCGTCCGGGACGACCGGCGTCCCGGACGCTCGTGTGCGCCCGCCGGGGCCACGTGTCCCCACGATTTGGGGGGCGTGGACCCCGGCAAAGCGCTCCGCGAGCCGCCCCGAGCGCTCGGTCCACCCTGCACACCCGCATGGCACCGTGCCGAGCGCCGCTGGCACGGCTCTTGATTTGGGCGGCTACATCGACCACGACGAGGAGCCCCGAATGACGAGTCCCTGGGAAGGAGAGTGGCGCCCGACCGACGCGCTCGGCGTCCGCGTTCGCATCGTGCCGACCGGCGGGGGCGACCTCGACCTCCACCTCCACTTCCCGGCGGCCTCGCAGCACCCGATGGCCGGCGTCGACCTCATCGTCCCGCGGCTCGACGCCGAGGAGGTGATGGGCTTCTTCGAGCGGCACGGCATGACCCACGGGTGGACCTCGCCCCTGCCGCGCCTCGCGCCGCGCCGCTCCCGTCGGGCGGAGGCCCTCGTCGGCTGCTTCCGCCGCGTCTCCCACGACGCCCCTCTCGCCGTCGCCCTCTGACCCGACCACCCCGAGGAGCCTCACATGACCACGCTCTGGAGCACCACCTGCCACGACGCCTCCGACGGCGTCGCCGTCACCCTCCGCGTCGCCGCCGCCGAGGCCGGGCGCTACGACCTCCACATCCACTTCCCGGCGCCGCCGGCCCGACCCGAGCTCGGCCCACACGAGGTCCTCCTCCGGGCGCTCACGTGGGACGAGGTGCGGACCTGGCTCGCCCGCTACCGTGACCGCCACGGCTGGGAC
>SBGO01000666.1 GCA_006226565.1 Deltaproteobacteria bacterium
GGCGGGGCCACCGCGTGCGGCCGCTCGGGGTCGAGGCCGAGGTGGCGGAGGTCGACGAGGACGGGGCCGACGCCGGCCTCGGCGGCCCGGAGGGCGGCGCGCAGCAGCACGTGCTCGAGCTCGCGGACGTTCCCCGGCCAGTGGTAGCCGAGCAGGGCGTCGCGGGCCGCCGGGGTCAGCCGCAGCGGGCCGCGACCGAGCTGCTGGCGCGCCCGGTCGAGGAAGAAGCCGGCCAGCACCGGCACGTCGGCGAGGCGCTCGCGGAGCGGCGGGACGTGGAGCGGGTAGACGCTGAGGCGATGGTAGAGGTCGGCCCGGAAGCGCCCCTCGCGGACGGCCGCGGCGAGGTCGCGGTTGGTCGCGGCGAGGATCCGGACGTCGGCGTGGATCGGCGCGTCCGCGCCCACGCGCTGGACCTCGCCGGACTGGAGGGCGCGGAGCAGCGTCGCCTGGACCGACAGCGGGAGCTCACCGACCTCGTCGAGGAAGAGCGTACCCTTGTGGGCGGCCTCGAACTTGCCGGCGCGGGTCGTGGTCGCGCCGGTGAAGGCGCCCCGGACGTGGCCGAAGAGCTCGCTCTCCGCGATGGACTCCGGCAGCGCGGCGCAGTTGACGTAGACGAGGGCCTCGTCGCGGCGGGCCGAGGCGGCGTGGATGCCGCGCGCGACGAGCTCCTTGCCGACGCCGGTCTCGCCGGTGATGAGCACGGTGAGGTCCGACGAGGCGACCAGCTCCATCTCGTGCTTGAGGTGGTGGACCGCGTCGGTGTCGCCGATGATCTCGCCGCCGCGGCGGGCGCGCAGCTCGGCGGAGAGCTCGTGCGCGACGAGCCCCTGGCGGCGGAGCAGGGCCTCGAGGGTGTCGACGAGGCGGGCGGTGCGGAGGGCCGCGCCCGCGAGGGCCGCGAGGGTCGCGACGGTGGCGTCGTCGACCGGGTCGAAGGCCGACGGCTCGAGGGCGTCGAGGGTCAGCGCGCCGACGACGACGCCCTCGACCCGGAGCGGGGCGCCCATGCAGGCGTGGACGCGGTGCAGGGCGTCCTTGCCGCCGGCGAGGAGGAGCCCGTCGAAGGGGTCGGGGAGCTCGGCGGTCCGGAACCGGACGGTGCCGTGGCCGCCGAGGATGGCGGCGAGGCGCGGGTGCTCGGCGGGCACGAAGCGGTGCCCGAGGACGTCGGGGTGGAGCCCGGTCTGGACGACCGGCCGCAGGCCCCCGGCGTCGAGCTCGAGGAGGCACGCCGCGTCGCACGGGACGACGCGCCGGACGGCGGAGAGGAGGCGGTCGTAGCGGTCCTCGGCGGCGAGGTTGGCGGTCAGGTCCGCCGCGATCTCGAGGAGGGCGTTGAGGGTCGCGTCGCTCATGTCGTCATTTCTACATCAACACCAGCATGTCATCCAGACATCATCGCTGTTGAAATGACATCACGAGGACGACCGCTGCACGGCGCGACCGCATGAATGGCCGCGCTCTCCGGTGGCACGGGGCTTGCGAAGGGAGTCGAGCGTGAACGAGCCCGGAGTCGAGATGAACCTGCTCACCCCCCACCCCCTCCCCGGCCGGACCGTGGCGGACGTCGCCCGCGAGGGCGTCGGCGCGACCCGCGTCCTCCAGCGCCACCGCATCGACTTCTGCTGTGGCGGCGCCCGCCCCTTCGCCGAGGCGTGCGCCGTGCGCGGGCTCGCCCCCGACGCCGTGCTCGCGGAGATCGCGGCGGAGGCCCCGGAGCCCGACGAGGTCGGGTGGACCACCGCCCCGCTCGCCGATCTGATCGCGCACATCCTCGTGCGCTTCCACGAGCCGCTCCGTGAGGAGCTGCCCCGCCTCGAGGCGCTCGCCCGCAAGGTCGCGCGGGTCCACGGCGACCGACATCCGGAGCTGGTCCTGGTCCGCGACGCCTTCCTCGCGCTCGCCGGCGACCTCGTGCCCCACCTCGACAAGGAGGAGCAGATCCTCTTCCCGTGGGTCCTCGGCGGCCGCGGCGAGACGGCCTCCGAGCCGATTCGCGCGCTCGAGGACGAGCACCTGGAGGCCGGCGCGCTCCTGGCCGAGCTGCGCGCGCTCAGCGGGGGCTACGACCTGCCCGCCGACGCGTGTGGCTCGTGGCGGGCCCTCTGGGAGGGGCTCGAGGCGCTCGAGACCGACCTCCACGCCCACATCCACCTCGAGAACAACGTCCTTCATCCGCGCGCCCTGCGCGGCGAGTAGCCCGTGGCGAGCCCCCGGACGCGACGCTCTCTCCCCCTTTGCGCCGCGTCCGGGGTCCCTTCGCCTCCCCCTGCCCTCGTGTGGCGTTCGTCTCCCTATCAAGCGGTGTGCCAGCTCGCGCGCACGTCATCTCAGGGGGTTACGCCCCCCGAAGGCGCCGCGCTGTCACACTGTCACACCCTGTGACCTGTCACGCGTGTCCCGCGCGTCCCAGGTCCGGGGCCGCGCGTCGTGGGCCGGCGCCGCCGGCGAGTTGACGATGGCGGCCCCGCGGACGAACGTGCCGCGGTGGATGATTTCTCCGTCCTCCTCGTGGCCGGCGCGTATCTGGCGATGCTCGGCGGGGTCGCGCTCGCGATCCGGCGCCGGCGCCGCGCGCGCGCCGCGGGCAAGCCGCGGCCGCCGAAGGGCGCGACGGACCTCGAGCTGACCTTCGACGACGTCACCGTCACCGTGACGCACGGCGCGGGCGCCGATCGCGCGTTCACGATGCTGTGGGCGACCTGCCCGGGCCTCCCGAGGAGCCTGGCGGTCGCGCCCCAGGGCCTGTCGTCGGCCCGCGGCGACGTGGCGACCGAGGACGAGGGCTTCGACGCCATCGCGGACGTGCGGGGCGAGATCCTCGACGTGACGGCCCGCCTCGACCCCGCGGCGCGCGAGGCCCTGGTGGGCTTCCTCCTCCGCGACGACGGGCGCGTGCGGGACGGCGCCGTGTCGCGCTCCTACGACCACCGCCTCGAGGGCGCCGAGCTCCAGGCCGCCGCGGCGCGCCTGGCGGCCATCGCCCGCACGCTCGGCCACGGCGAGACGCCGGAGCGCCTGGCGGACAACGTCGCGCGTGAGCCGCTCCCCGCCGCGCAGGCGCGGAACCTCGCGCTGCTGCTGGCCTACTTCCCCGAGCACCCGCAGGCGCAAGCGCTCGCGCGACCAGCGCCGCGGTTCGAGGACCCTTGGATCGCGCTCCTGAAGGGCTCCGCGCGCGGCGACCGGGCGGCGGTGGACGCCGCGACGGCGTCGCTCCTCGCACGAGAGCTCCTGCGCCCCGACGACCTCGTCATCGCCGGCGCCGCCGCGGCGCGACTCCAACGCACGGGGGAAGCGGAGCCGCTGCTCGTCGCGATGCTGGAAGACGCGTCGCTCCGCGGGGCGGCCATCGCGGCGCTGGCCGAGCGCGGGTCCCTCGACGCGGTGGTGCCCCTCGACCGGGTCGCGCGGTCCCTGCTGGCCGGCGACGACCGCCGCGCGGCGCGCGAGGCCATCGCGCGGATTCAGGCCCGTGCGGGGGACGTGGCTCCGGGGCGCCTCTCCCTGGCCGCACCCCAAGACGCCGGCGGGGCACTCACGCTCTCGGCCCCCGCGGCCGACGGCGAGGACGGCGAGCCGCCCGCCTAGCCGTCACCGGCCGCAGAGCCTGGATCCGCGCCCGCCACGGTGCGCACGGAGCCCTCCGGCGGTATGCCGTTCGCCATCCCCACCTCCAGCCCGGTAGGACGCCCGATGAAGACCTCCCTGGCCCTCGTGGCCTTGCGGTGATGAAGGCGCTCGTCATCGCGGCCCTCGCCCTGCTCCTCGTCCCGACGGTCGGCCGCGAAGACGGCGTCCCGAGCATCCTCTACGGCGTCGAGACCGCCGACCTCACGCCGGCGCTCGCGAAGAAGCTCGGGGTCACGCTGACGCAGTAGGAACAGGGGCCACCGTACAGGGGCGCGGTGCCTCCCCGGCGAGGTGGTCCGCCGCGATGTTCATTGCCCCGGCTTCGGTGCTAGGTTGGACCTCGAAGGATTCCAGCCGAACCGAGAGAGGGGACGATGGCGAGAACATCGTGGGGCGCCGCGCTGCGCGGATACGGCATGGGGGCCACGCTCGTTGCGCTGGCGGGCTGCGCCGGCGAGAGCCGGATCTGGGTCGAGGCGAGCGCCCTCGCGCTCGGGCCGGGCGGGACCGTGGCCTTCGAGGCCGAGTGCTATCGGAGCGGCGGCGAGCGGCGCCCGTGCACGGACGAGGTCCGCTGGTCCTCGTCGGAGCCGTCCGTCGCCTCGGTCGACGGGCACGGGCGGGTCACGGGAAAGGCCGAGGGGCGGGCCGTCATCTCCGCGTCCTCCGGGAGCGCCCACGACGAGCGGACGATCTCGGTCGTCCCCGGGCTCTCGGTGCTCGCGGGCCGCCTCCACACCCCCGGCGGCCTCGTCGCCCACGAAGACGAGCTCCTCTGGTTCTCCGAGGACGAGGAGGCGGCCGAGCGCTACGGCGTCTACCGGGTGCCGATCGCGGGGGGCATGCCCGTCGAGGTCTTCCGGCAGCGGGACAAGATCGTCGGCATGACCGCCGACGGCACCGACCTCTACTACGTCTACCGCATCTGGGTCGACCAGACCGACCCCGGCTATCAGGGGGACAGCGACTACCGGCTCGCCAAGCGCCCGCTCGCCGGCGGCCCGGCGACCGACCTCGCGCGCCACCCCGGGCTCCGCATGGGGCCCAACGTCGTCGTCCTGGACGGCTACGTCTACTACGCGTCCTACATCGGCACCTTCCTCTCGGGCCAGGTGCACCGCGTCCCCATCGCGGGCGGGACCCCGGAGACCCTGGCCGACCACGGCGCGCCGTACAACGGCGTCGTGCTCGCCGGGGGCCGCCCGACCTGGGAGGCGGGCGGCAAGCTCGAGCGGTACGAGGCGGACGGGACCGTCACCGTGTTGGGCGCGGTCGATAGCCCCAACGACCTCGTCGGGACCCCGACCCACCTGCTCTGGACCCGGCCGCGGCCCGACCGGGACGGCGTGTGGCGGCTCGCGCTGAGCGGCGGCGAGCCCGAGCGGATCGCGCGCGGCTCCGCGACCTTCGTGTCCACCGGTCCGGGGGTGGTGTGCTGGTCGGAGGAGGATCAGGTCTACTGCCAGCGCGACCGCGGCCGCCGCGTGACCGTCGCGGCGGGCGTCGACGGGCCGTCGCAGACGCTCGTCCTCGGGGATCGCGTCATCTTCGCCCCCTTCGGCTTCGAAGCGGACACCCACGGCCCGTCCTCGTCGCTCTTCGCCAAGACCATCCCCGGCGGCGTCACCCCGTAGGCCCCGCGCCGGCGGTCTCTTCCCCGGCCTCCGGGGCGTGCGCCACGCGGCCGTCACCGGCCGCGAAAGGGGCTCAGCGCGTGACGGTCATGGTCAGGCAGTGGATCGAGCCCGACCACTGGATGAGCTCGGTGGAGTCGATCGGGATGATGCGCCGCTCGGGGTAGGCCTCGGCGAAGACGGCGAGGGCGCGCTCCTCGTAGCGGCGGTCGTCGCGGTAGATCGGCACCAGCACCGAGCCGTTGATGGCGAGGGCGTTCGTGTAGCTGCGGAAGCGGCCGTCCTGGTTGGTCGGCATCGGGACGCGGCGGACGGTGAAGCCGGCGTCGCGGAGGAGCGCGGCGGACTCCTCGAGGCGCTCGGCGTTCTCGAGGTCGGCGCCGTCGAGGTAGGCGCCGACCATGGCCTCGCCGGGGCCCGTGATCGTCACGAACATGTCGACGTGCCCGGTGCCCTCGCCGGCCAGCGCCGGGAGGACCGTGACCTGGGTGCAGCCGAAGTAGGAGGCGTAGACGTCCTGCAGCTCCGAGATCTCCCAGACGTCGTTGCGGACGAGGACCTCGTCGCTCACGACGCAGCGGCCGTGGCCATCGAAGAGCAGGTTGCCGCCCTCGGCGACCAGCGGCGGGCGGCTCACGCTGAAGCCCCACGCGTCTCCGACCCGCGTCGGCACGGCGTCGTCCGCGGGCCGGGCGTCGTAGTAGCGGGTGTCGATGATGCGGAAGTCGCCGGCCTTGGTGAGCGCGAAGACCGGGCCGTAGTCGCGGACCCAGGAGGAGTCGAGGGGGACCTGCTCGAGCTCGACGTCGAGCAGCTCCACGTTGGCGTGCGCCAGGGCCGAGAGGAGCTCGTCCTTGGTCGCCTCGGCGCTGTAGAGGATGACCACCCGGGCCTCGCGCTGGCCCGCCTCGATGATGTCGACGAAGCGCGGGATGAGCTCGATCGCGTCGTCGGCGAGGGCGAGGATGAGCGCCTGGACCGGCTCGTACTCACCGGCGACGACGAAGACGTCGCTCGGCGGCGGGGTGAAGACGTACTCGGGATCGTCGTTGCGGCGGTCGTAGTTGCGGGGGACCGTGGACTCGTGGGCGGCGTGCCCGACGGACAGGACCTGCGTGCGCGTGGACTCGCGAGGCGTCGGCGTCGACATGGCGGCGGCGTCCGTCTCGACCGCCGCAGGCGCCGGCACGGGCGCCGCGACCGGAGCGGGCGCCGCGTCGGGGGGC
>SBGO01000504.1 GCA_006226565.1 Deltaproteobacteria bacterium
TGGGGTGCACCCCACCGTCCGCGTCGATGCCGGTGAACGGCCAGAGCTTCCGCAGCGAGCCGACCATGATGCCGACGAGCGCGGCCAGGGTCGCGTCGTGGTAGCGGTGGAGCAGCCAGGCCACGAAGCGCGAGAACGAGAGGATGCCCGTCAGGACCGCGGCGGCGAAGACGAGGAGCACGATGAGCGCGCTCGACTCGTGGTCGTACACGAAGGCCCGGACGTTGAAGAAGATGTAGTTGTAGAGCCCGAGCATGAGCAGCACGAAGGAGCCCGAGATGCCGGGCAGCACCATCGCGCTGATGGCGATGATGCCGGCCACGAAGACGAACCACAGGGCCGGGTTGGCGCCGCCCTGGGTCGGGGCCGTCTGGGTGAACGTGGCGCCCTCGGGGAGCCCCGACTGGGCGGTCAGCTCGCCCGCGCCGAGGTTCGCGATGTCGCCCGCGAGGCGCGCGACGACGGGCACCACGGCCTCGGTCGCGCCGGCCGGGATCTCGACCGGGCGGGCCGGGAGGAAGGCGACCTCGCGCTTCTTGTCCTCGCCGCCGTGGCGGTTGGTCATGAAGACGACGCGCTCCTCGTGGGGGGTGATCACGACGGTCTCGGAGGCCGGGGCGGCGAGCCGGACGGTCACCGCGCCCTGGGCGTTCTGGCTCTGGTCGATGGGCATGCCGACGAAGAAGAAGGTGGCGACGGCGGCGGCCACGAAGGCGGCCATCTGCGGCATCCCGCGCTTCTTCAGCATCTTGTACGGGATGGCGATGGACGCCAGGACGAGCCCGAGGAAGAAGCCGTTCATCGGGGCCGGGTAGTGGGCGAGCAGGTCGGGGATGAAGCGGGCGCCGATGAGGAGCGCCGTCCCGATGCCGACCACGAGGGTCCCGAGGAAGAGCACGTTGTGGGCGTGGCGGTCGACGCCCTCGTCGCCGAGGGAGTCCGGCTTGGTGAGACCGGTCTTCAGCTTCCCCCAGAACGCGCGGGTGAAGACGGCGCGGACGAGGCCGGCCCCGACCTGGCTGATCGCGCCGATGAAGCGCTCGTAGATCCCGAGGATCAGCGCGATCGTTCCGCCCGAGACGCCAGGGATGGCGTCGGCGATGCCCATGCACATGCCGCGCACGATGTTGACGAGCCAGGCGATCATCGCGGTTCCTCCCTGCGTCTGGACCCCGGCGAGGGGCGCCGCAACCTAGCAGCCGGGTTGCCGGAGGGCAACGCGTTCCGCGCCCGCGGAGAGGCGCCGCGCGCGGACGGGTTGTGGCCAGACAGGCGGTGCCTAATCTAGGCTGCGTTTCGTCCACGACCCGAGGTCACCCGTCTTGTTCCTCCTCCTCGCAGCGCTCTTCATCGGCTTGCCGGTGCTCGAGATTTGGCTCCTCATCTCGGTCGGCGGCTCGATCGGGCTCCTGCCGACCCTGGCGGTCTGCGTGGTGACCGGCGTCGTCGGCGCGTGGCTCGCCAAGGCGCAGGGGGGCTCGGTGCTGCGGCGTGTCCAGGAGCGCGTGGCGCGGGGCGAGGTCCCGGCGAGCGAGCTCGTCGACGGGATGATGATCCTCGTCGCCGGCGTGCTGCTGATGACGCCGGGCTTCCTGACCGATGGCGTCGGCGTCCTGCTGCTCCTGCCGCCGGTGCGCATGGTGGTGCGCCGCTGGGGCCAGGGGCTCCTCGAGCGCCAGGCGCGGGCGTCGCAGAGCCGCGCGCAGAGCTTCTACTTCTACACCCAGGGCTTCGGTGAGCCGCCGCGCGAGCCGCAGCGCCGCCCCGAGCCCGACCGGCAGAACCAGCCCGAGGTCGAGTTCCTCCCGCCGGAGCGCGCCCCGCGCCCGCCGCGGCGCCCGCGCCCGCCCGTCATCGACGTGGACTGAGCCGCCGGCCGGCGCCCCTCAGTGGAGCGTCCGGTCGTCGTCGCGGCCGCCCTTGATGACGCGGAGGTTCGTCTTGCGCTTGGACGGGGGCCTCGGCCCGCCGCCGCGCCACTTGTGGATGAGCTGGTTGAGGCGGAACCAGGCGACCCGCGGGCGCCAGTTGCCGGTGATGAGGAGCCAGCCCGCGAGCGCGCCGCCGATGTGCGTCTGGACGGCGACCCGCGTCGCGTCCCCGGCGGACGAGAAGAAGAAGACGAGGTCGATGCCGAGCGCGATCCACACCACGTAGCGCGTGCGCACCGGGAGCACGAAGAAGAGCAGGATCTGCGTGTTGGGGAGCACCATGCTCCAGGCCGCGACGAGCGCCAGGATGGCCCCCGAGGCGCCGAGGATGGGGACCCAGTAGAAGGACCCCACGACGACGCCGACGAGGACGGAGAAGACGCCGGCCATGATGCCGGTGAGCAGGTAGAACTTGAGGAAGGTGCGGCGGCCCCAGCGGCGCTCGAGCGGCGGTCCGAGGAAGAAGAGCGCCAGCATGTTGAAGAAGAGGTGGCTGAAGCCCTCGTGGAGCCACATGTAGGTGAAGGGCTGCCAGACGAAGAGGTCGCCGAGGGTCTGCCCCGGGGTCAGCATCAGGTACGGGCGCACCACGAGGCGCTCGGTGCGCTCGCCGAGCAGCGCGACGAGGGCGAAGATCGCCGCGTTGATGATGAGCAGCCGCAGCACCACGTAGGAGGGCCGGAGGTCGAATTGGAGCTGTCTCGGCGTGGGCATCTCGTCGGGCTCCTGGGCGCCGGGGCGGGGGCCGCATCATACAAACGAAATCCGGGCCTGGCAGCAGCCGGACCCGGATTCCGTGGGTTCGCGGTCGGCGCGCTCGGGGCGCGCCGGCGGGCGTGACTACTTGGCGTCGAGCGCCTTGAGCACGGCCTCGGTGATGTCGTGCGTCGGCTTGGTGAACAGGACGCCGTTCTGGCTCCGGTTCATGATGAGGTCGTAGTCCTCGTCCTGCGCCATCTTCGTCAGCACCTCCTCGAGGCGCTTGAGGATGGGCTTCATCAGCTCGGCTTCCTTCTTCTGGAGCGCCTGCTGGTTCTCAAGGAAGCTGTTCTGAAGCTCGAGCAGACCCTTCTGGTAGTCGTTGACGAGCTCTTTCTTCTTCTTGTCGGTCATCATGTCCGACGGGTTCTCGAGCTGCTTCTTGAGGTCGAGAAGGGCCTTCTGCTTGTCGTCGAGCTCCTTCTGCTTCTGGTCGAAGAGCTTCTTGAGCTTCTTCTTCGCGCCCTCACCGGCCTTCGACTTCTGGATGACGTACTCGACGTCGATGACGCCGACCTTGAGCTCCGCCGCGCTCGCGGCCGTGGAGACGGCCAGCAAGGCCACGAGGGACACGCTGATGACGAGGGCTCGGCGCACGGTGATTCTCCTCTTACGCTCGGGGACGCTGCTTTATCGCCCGTAATGTGCGGCTGTCAACCGCGACCTGGCCGGCTTCATTCCTGCGACCGAGGCCGCTGCGACCGTGTCCGCGGGGGCAGCCCCGGGTCAGAAACTATTCCCAATCGTGAACTCGAAGGCCATGCCGTCCTCGCCGGGGAGCGGCTTGAGCGGGAAGCCCCACTCGAAGCGGAGCGGGCCGACCGGGGAGTTCCAGCGGAAACCGAAGCCCATGGCGGTGCGGAGGCCGAAGGGGTCGAAGCTCTCGTCGGCGCCCCAGGCGTTGCCGGCGTCGAAGAAGACCACGCCCCGGATCCCCACCTCCTTGAAGATGGGGAACTCGATCTCGGCGTTGAGGATGAGCTCCTTCACGCCGCCGATGGTGATGTCGTTGGTCGTCCCGTCGGGCGTGTCGGTGACGTAGAGCTTCTCGCCGATGGAGTTCCGCTCGAAGCCGCGCACCGTGAAGATGCCGCCGACGAAGAAGCGCTCGAAGAGCGGCACGGGCTCCTCGGTGGGGCTGTTCACCCAGCCGACGGTGCCGTTGAGGCGCAGGACGAACTCCCAGAAGAGCGGGAAGTACCAGCGCGTGCGGCCGATGACCCGGGTGAACTCGTTCTCCGAGCCGAGGGCGCTGTCGGCGAGCTCGGCGGTGATCGTCGTGAACTGGCCGCTCGTCGGGAAGAGGCGGTTGTCGCGGGTGTCGAAGGAGACGGTGCCGCGGAGCGAGCTCGTGAGCCCCTCCTGCTTCAGCTTCTTGATGGGGATGCTGGTCCGGCGGAAGCTCGCGTCGACGTTCTCGAGCGTGTAGGTGAGGCTCAGCGAGAGGTCGTCGGTCAGCCGGTAGCCGAGCGACAGGCTGCCGCCGGTCCGGAGCCGCGTGAAGTCGACGAACTCCTCCTGGAAGTTGAAGATGTCGAACGCGAAGGTGACCGGCGTATCCAGCAGATACGGCTCGAAGAAGCTGATCGAGTAGAGCTGCCGGATGCCGGACAGCGTCAGCTGCGCCGAGAGCGTCTGGCCGCGCCCGAGGAAGTTGTCCTTGGCGATCTGGGCCGTGAGGATGAAGGACTCGAGGCTCGAGAAGCCGGCGCCGACCTGGAAGGTGCCGGTCTGCTTCTCGCGGATCTTCACGATGAGGTCGACCTGGTCGGGGCTCGCCGTGGGTCGCTCGGTGATGTCGACCTGGTCGAAGAAGCCGAGCACCTGGATGCGCTGCTGCGAGCGGCGAATCTTCGCGCCGCTGTAGAGCTCGCCCTCGTCGATCTTCATCTCGCGGCGCACGACCTTGTCGCGCGTGGTGCGGTTGCCCTGGATCTCGATGCGCCGGATGTAGACCGGGTCGCCCTTCTGCACGCGGAAGGTCACGCCGAAGGTCAGCGTCTCGGGGTCGACGTGGTGGTCGGTGCTGACCGTCGCGTTGGCGTAGCCGCGGTCCTTGTATACGCCGGCCAGGGTCTGCACGTCCTGCTGCATCATCGCGTAGTCGAACCACTGGCCGGGCGCGAGCGCGAGCCTCTTCAGGAGGTCGCCCTTCTCGACGAGCCAGTCGCCGTCGACCATCTCGACGTCGAGCTCGCCGGTCTTGTAGCGCGGCCCCTCGGTCACCTTGATGGAGATGGACATCGAGCTCTTGTCGGGCGACAGCGTCACGACCGGGTCGTCGACCTGGATCTGCACGTAGCCCTTGGTGAGGTAGTAGAGCTGGATGCGCTGGATGTCCTGCTCGAAGAGCTCGCGCTTGAACTGCCCGGACTTCGTCAGGAACGAGAAGTAGCCGCCCTCGCGCGTCCCGATGATGCCCTTCAGCTCGCTCGCCGGGATGTGGTCGTTGCCGACGATGTCGACGTGGCGGACCTCGACCTTGCGGCCCTCGCGCACGATGAGCGTGATGAGGACGCCGTTGTTGGGCTGGTCGGTGAGCTTGTAGCTGGTGTCGACGAGGAAGTAGCCCTCCTCGATGTAGAGCTCCTGGATCTTCGACAGGTTGAAGCGGATCTTCGCCTCGTCGAGGATCGCGAACTTCTTGAGGTCGACGACCTTCTGAATCTCGTCCTTGTCGACGGCGTCGCCGTCCACGTCGAGGTCGATGCCGACGATGGTCGGGCGCTCCTCGAGGCGGAAGACGAGGACCACGCCGCCGGTGTCGGTGGGCCTCATCGCGACCTGGATGTCGTCGAAGAAGTCCATCGCGTAGACGCGCTTGATGTCCTCGCTCAGGCGCGACTGGTCGAGCGGGCGGCCGACCTGCGTGTAGATCTTCGAGCGGACCCCGGCGGCGTCGATGCGCTGGAGCCCGGCGATCTCGATGGCGTCGACGACCGGCGGGTCGGCCATGGGGAGGAACGGCGCGATGAGCTCCTCGGGGCTCGCCGCGCGGGGGGCGTCGGTCGGGCCGAAGAGCGTCGCGAGGCCGGCCAGGAGCGCGAGCAGCATCGCGGCCTGGCGCTGGCGCGGACCGCGACGGTCGGCTGGCTGTCGTGCGGAGCGATTCACCCGTGCCCTCTGGCGTCCTTCTTGGGGAGAAATTGTTCCGGGGCCTCGTCGTCGGCGAGGTCGCGAACCACCCCGTCCTCCAAGAGGAGGTGTCGGTCGAGCAGCCACGCGAGCCTCACGTTGTGCGTCACGACGACGAACGCCGTGCCGAGCCGGCCGTTCAGATCGACGAGGAGGTGGTGTATCTCATCGGAAGTCTTTGTGTCCAGGTTTCCCGTGGGCTCGTCCGCGAAGACGATGTCGGGCTTCATCACCAGCGCGCGGGCGATCGCGACGCGCTGCGCCTCGCCGCCGGACAGCTCGCCCGGCTTGTGCTTGGCGCGCGCCGCCAGCCCTACCTCCTCGAGGTAGTGCGCGGCCATCTCCTCCGCCTGGCGCGGGGGCTTTCCGGCGATGAGGGCCGGCAGCATCGCGTTCTCCAGGGCCGAGAATTCCGCCAGCAGGTGATGGAACTGGAACACGAACCCGACGCGGGCATTCCGAAATGCCGCCAATCGCGCGCCGGGCAGGGCGAAGACGTCCTCGCCCTCGTAGAGCACCTTGCCGTTCGTGGGGCGGTCGAGGGTGCCGAGGATCTGCAGGAGCGTCGACTTCCCGACGCCGGACTGCCCCACGATGGACACCATCTCCGCCGGGCGAATCGTCAGGTTCACGCCGTTGAGGACGCTCAGCGTCCCCGGCGCGTGGCGCTTGCTGCCCGGGAGGACGTAGCTCTTGCGCAGGTCCACGCACTCGAGCAGCGGGGCCGCGGAGGCGTCCCCGCGGGGGGGCGTTGCGGTGGTGCTAACCATGGCGCAGTCCGTCCGAGGGCTTGAGGCGGCTCGCCTGGAGCGAGGGGTAGAGGGTCGCGAGCAGGCAGATGCCGAGCGCCGCGAGCCCGATGATGACGAGCTCGAAGGCGTCGAGCTTCACCGGGAGCTCGGTGATGTAGAACTCGCGCGGCAGCGGGATCCCCTGGGCGATGAGCAGCACCGCGGTGCCGATGCCGAGCGGCACGCCCGCGAGGATGCCGAACCCGCCGATGAAGCTGCCGACGACCATGAAGGCGCGCACGACGCTGCGATCGGAGGCACCGAGCGCCTTCAAGACAGCGATCTCGCGGACCTTTTCGACGACGAGCATGACGAGCGAGCTGACGATGAGGAGGGAGGCGACCAGGATGATGAAGCCGAGGATGATGAGCATCACGATGCGCTCGAGCTGAAGCGCGCTGAACAGGTTCTTGTTGCGCTCCTGCCAGTCCGACGCCTTGAGCCCCGGGTAGCGCGCCTTCAGGAGGTCGCGCACCGCCACGAGCACGGCGGGCGCGTCCTCGGCGCGGGTGAGTCGCGCCTCGAGCCGATTCAGATCAGCGCCGTAGTTGAAAAAGCGCTGGGCCTCGCTGGTCGTCATGTATGCGAGGTTCTGGTCGTAGTCGTACATCCCGGTGCGGAAGATGCCCGCGACGCGGAACGAGCGGAGCTTCGGGCGGAGGCCCGTCGGGCCCACGTCGCCGTCGGGCGAGATGAGCTGCACCTCCATCCCGACGTCGACGAGGAGCGTGTTGTTGGCGAGCTCGGAGCCGAGGAGGATGCCCGGCAGGAGCGGCGCCTTGGGCGGCGTGCCGAGGATGGGCGCGAAGTCGTCGTCCTTGCCGGCGCCGTCGGCGTCGTCGCCGTCCTCGGCGGGGGGCGGCGAGTCGAAGAACGCGGCCTCGCTCGGGAGGCGATAGCGGTCCGGGATCAGCGCCTCCGGGCGCGTGATCCAGCGCGGCGAGCCGGCGACGATGGCGCCCTCGAGCTGCTGCGAGTGGGCGAGGGCGTCGTCGCTCATCCCCTTGATGGTGACGTCCTTCGCGATGCCGGTGGGCGACGAGATCATCACCTCGCCGGTGACGTAGGCGTGGGCCTCCGCGACGCCGTCGAGGGACGCGATCTCCGACTCGAGGGTCAGCGCGTCGCCGAGGGCGCCGTCCGGGCGCTCGGGCTCGATGAGGATGTGGGCGTTCGTCCGCAGGATCTTCTGGCGCAGGTCGTCCTGGAGGCCGTGCATCACGCCGAGGACGACGATGAGCGCCCAGATGCCGATGGAGACGCCGACGATGCTGATGAAGGTCGGCAGGGTGACGGCGAAGCGCTGGCCCATGACGGGCAGCGGGGCGGGGCCCGGGTTCCGACCGAAGACGAGGCCGAACAGGCCGACCAGGAAGAAGACGCCGCCGAGGACGAGCAGCGCGATCTGGAGCGCCGTCGCGAAGTCGGCGCTGACCGCTTCGGCGACGCTGTTCCACGCGCTCGGCGACTGCAGGACGAGGAGCGCCACGAAGGCGGCGAGGCCCGCGACGAGCAGCGCCAGCTTACCGGGACGCGAGCGCGCGACGACCCGATGGAGCGAGCCCCGCAGGGAGCTGACGAGGGTCCGCCCCTTCCGTTGGCTGCGGAGGAGCTTCCAGCCGACGAAGCGGTGCAGCCGCCGTTTGGCGAAGCGGTCCCCGACGACGCCGAAGAAGA
This sequence comes from Deltaproteobacteria bacterium, assembly GCA_006226565.1. GTDB lineage: Bacteria > Myxococcota_A > UBA9042 > PHBI01 > PHBI01 > PHBI01. The sequence goes on from SBGO01000504.1 coordinate 8,294, forward strand.
AGATGTAGGCCCCGGTGACGAGGCTCGTCACGATGACGACGCCCACGATCACCAGGAACAGGACGATCCCGTTCTGCGCCAGGTACGACGTCTGCGGCGTCGCGTCCGCCAGCAAACCGAAGAACGCGAGGGCGAGCCCCGCGATCACGGTGAGGATGATGAGCAGACGCCGCAAGGCGGGTCACTCGGGGCGCATGTGGGGGAAGAAGATGACCTCGCGGATGGAGTGCTGGTTGGTCATCAGCATCACGAGGCGGTCGATCCCGATGCCCTGGCCGGCCGCCGGCGGCATCCCGTACTCGAGCGCGCGGACGTAGTCGAGGTCCATGTACATGGCCTCCTTGTCCCCGGCGTCGCGGGCGGCGACCTGCGCCTCGAAGCGGCCGCGCTGGTCGATGGGGTCGTTGAGCTCGGAGAAGGCGTTGGCGATCTCGTTGCCGGCGATGAAGAGCTCGAAGCGGTCGGTGTAGGCGGGGTCCGCCTCGTTGCGGCGCGCGAGGGGAGAGGCCTCGACGGGGAACTGCGTGATGAAGGTCGGCTGGATGAGGTGGTGCTCGACCAGGGCGTCGAAGCCCAGCATCAGCAGGAGCCCGTAGGGGAGGTCCTCCTTCGGGTTGGTGCCGGCCGCGACGAGGGCGGCGCGGAGCTGCTCGGGGTCGTCGACGACCTCGGGGGTGAGGCCGCCGATGGCGACCAGCGACTCCTTCACCGTGTAGCGCGCGAACGGCGCCTTGTAGTCGATGACGTGGTCGCCGTAGGGCCGCGTCGTCGTGCCGTCGCCGTTGAGGGCGGCGGCGAGGCCGCTGAAGAGCTCCTGGGTCAGCGCGATCAGGTCCTCGTAGGTCGCGTAGGCCTGGTAGAACTCCAGCATCGTGAACTCGGGGTTGTGCTTGACCGAGAGCCCCTCGTTCCGAAAGCTGCGGTTGATCTCGAAGACGCGCTCGAAGCCGCCCACGACCAGGCGCTTGAGGTAGAGCTCCGGGGCGATGCGCAGGAACAGCGGCATCGACAGCGCGTTGTGGAAGGTCTCGAACGGCCGCGCCGTCGCGCCCCCGGGGATGGGGTGCATCATCGGCGTCTCGACCTCGACGAACTCGCGCCCGTTCAGGAAGTCGCGGATGTACGCGATCACCTGGGAGCGCACGCGGAAGACGCCGCGCGCGGCCGGGTTCATGATGAGGTCGACATAGCGCTGGCGGAAGCGCGTCTCCACGTCCGAGAGGCCGTGGTACTTCTCGGGCAGCGGGCGAATCGACTTGGTGACGAGGCGCGCCGACTGGACGTACAGCGTCGGCTCGCCGGTGCGTGTCACGAAGAGCGGGCCCTCGACGCCGATGACGTCGCCGACGTCCACCTGGGACTTCAGGAGCTCGAAGACCTCGTCGCCGACCACGTCGCGCTTGGCGTAGACCTGGAGGTTCTGGACGTCGTCCTCGGAGTTGCCGACGGAGCGGTCGCGCAGGCGCAGGAACATCGCCTTGCCCATGCGGTTCTTCGCCATGACCCGGCCGCCCACGCGGAAGGTCGCGGCGCCCTCGACCAGCTCGCCCATGTCGGGCGGCGGCGTGACGGCGGCCTCGGCGAGGACCTCGGAGCAGGTGGCCGAGGGCTGGAAGTCGTTGGCGAAGGGGTTGATGCCGGCGTCGCGGAGCGCGTGCAGCTTCTTCAAGCGGTCTTCGCGAACGCGGTTGGTGTCGTCCATGGCGCGGCGCTCCGAGGGTTGGAGAAAGCGCCCCGTCTCTAACAGACTTCTCAGAGGCGCGCTACGCCGACGTTGGCGAGGGACCGCCGCGCGCGCCGAGGCCGGAACGCGCGCTCACCTCGCGCCGAGCGCGTCCTGCACGATCGCGGACAGCTCGGCGTCGGTGAGCGTGCGATCCGAGCGCTTCGCCCGGCGGACGATCTCCTCGACGAGGCCCGGGTTCGCCGGGATCCGGTGGGCGGCGAGCCAGGCGAGGACGTTGGAGGCGCCGGAGTGCGGACCGACCTCGATGACCTGGGCCTTGCCGACCTCGGTCGCGGGGACGCCGCTGTAGATGCGGTCCTCGACCCAGGCGCCGCCCTTGGCGCGGGCCTTGAGGAGCGCGGCGGCGTGGACGCCGGTGCTGGTGCGAAAGGCGTCCTGTCCCACGACCGGGTAGTTGTGCGGGATGGGGCGGCCGGTCGCGCGCGCGACGTGCTGGCAGTAGGGGATGAGCTCGCGCAGGTCGTGGTCGTAGAGGCCGAGGAGCTGGAGGTTCACGAGGAGGAGGTCGAGGGCCGTGTTGCCGACGCGCTCGCCGAGGCCCAGGGCGGTCCCGTGGAGGCGGTCGCAGCCGTGCTCGGCGGCGACGAGGGAGTTGACGAGCGCCAGGCCGCGGTCGTTGTGGCCGTGGAAGTCGAGGCCGACGTGGGGGGCGCCGAGGCGCTCGAGCAGCTCGCGGGTCCAGTCGAAGAGCGAGCGGATGCCGTCGGGGGTGGCGTGGCCGACGGTGTCGCAGTGGATGATGCGGTGCGCGCCTTCGTCGATGGCGACGCGGAAGAGCTCGCTCAGGACGTCGGGGTGGGCGCGCGCGGTGTCCTCGGTGACGAAGGAGACGGGGAGCCCCTCCCGGACCCCGAGGCGGACAGCGTCACGGGTCAGCCGGCGCATCTCGTCGAGGGTCCAGCCCTCGGTGAACTTCCGGATCTGGCTCGCGCCGAGGAAGGTCAGCACCTCGATGCGGACGCCGGTGGTCTGGGAGATCTCGACGATGGGGAGGATGTCGTTGGCGAGGGTGCGCGCGGCGCAGGCCGCCTCGATGCGGAGGCCCGCGTCGCGGATGTGCTGGACGAGCGCGGTGACGTGGCGCGTCTGACGCAGCCCGGCGCCCGGGAGGCCGAGGTCGGCCACCTGGATGCCGAGCTGGTCCATGAGGTCGACGAGCGCGATCTTGTCCTCGATCGAGGGGTCGGCCACGCTCGGCGACTGCAGCCCGTCGCGGAGGGTCTCGTCGAGGAGCTGAACCGGCCGATCGTAGAGGTGGGAGCCCACCCCTACGAGGTTCCAGTCGAAGATGATGTCGGCCGGGCTCCCCGCGCTCATCTCACCCTCCGAGGGCCTCGAGCACGACGGCGATGCCCTGGCCGCCGCCGATGCAGGCCGAGCCGATGCCGAAGCGGAGGCCGCGGTTGCGGATCGCGTAGGCGACGTTCGCCGTGATGCGCGAGCCGCTGGCGGCGAGCGGGTGGCCGACCGCGATGGCGCCGCCGTTGACGTTGGTCTTGGCGCGGTCGAGGCCGAGCTCGCGCTCGACGGCGATGTACTGCGGCGAGAAGGCCTCGTTCACCTCGATCAGATCGATGTCGCCGAGGGTCAGGTCGGCCATCTTCAGGGCGTTCCGGATGGCGGGCGCCGGGCCGATGCCCATGACCGACGGGTCGACGCCGGCGACGCCCCAGGAGACGAGGCGCGCGATGGGCTTCCAGCCGCGCTGTTCGGCCGCCTCGCGGGTCGTCACGAGCAGGGCGCCGGCGCCGTCGTTGATGCCCGAGGCGTTGCCGGCGGTGATCATGCCGTCCTTGCGGAAGGCCGGGCGCAGCTTCGCGAGGGTGTCGATCGTCGTCTCGGGGCGGTTGTGCTCGTCCTTCGAGACGACGACGTCGCCGCGGCGGCCGGGGAGGGTGACGGGGGCGATCTCGTCGTCGAAGGCGCCGTCCTTCTGGGCGGCTGCGAAGCGGGCCTGGGAGAGCGCGGCGAACTCGTCCGCGTCGGCGCGGCTGATCTCGTACTGCACCGCGAGCTTCTCGGCGGTCTCCGCCATCGGCATGCCGGTGTAGCGGTCGGTGAGGGACTCCGCGAGGAAGTCGCCCATCGGGGCGGTGCCGTAGCGGATGCCGAAGCGCGCGTTCCAGAGGCAGTGCGGCGCCTGGCTCATCGACTCGGTGCCGCCGGCGAGGACGACCTCGGCCTGGCCGGCGAGGATCTCGAGGGCGCCACTGACGACGCTCTGGAAGCCCGAGCCGCAGAGGCGGTTCACGGTCATCGCCGGGACGTGGTGCGGGACGCCGGCCTTCAGCCCGATGTGGCGCGCGAGGTAGATGGCGTCCGGGCTCGACTGGATGACGTTGCCGAAGATGACGTGGTCGACGTCGGCCGGGTCGGCGCCGACCTGCTCGAGGGCCGCGCGGGCGGCGTGCACCCCCAGCTCGGTGGCGGTGAGGCTCTTCAGGGAGCCCCCGAAGGTGCCGAAGGGGGTCCGCTTGGCGGCGACGATCACGATATCCCGGGGCAGGGTCTTCATCGTTTTACCTCTCGGGCGCGGGCGCATCGGGGCGGCGCGTGGGTTTCCTGAGCGGTCGGCCCGGGGGCGGGCCGTCCGTGGACGCGAGTATCGGGGGCGGGCGCGGAGGATAGCAAAGGTACCGCGTTCGCATAGGGCGCCGAGCCCTCGGCGGTCCCGCGTCAGCTGCGGCTGCGGCCCGTCACGCGCCCAGCCGGCGGCGCACGGCGGCGCCGGTTTGACCGGTGGTCAAGGATCCGCCGAGGTCGGCGGGGGTGTCGCCGTCGAGGATCGCGCGCTCGACGGCGCGCTCGATGGCGTCGGCGGCGTGCGCCTCGCCGAGGAAGCGGGCCATCATGGCGGCGCTCAGGATCGCCGCGAGGGGGTTGGCCCGCCCCGTGCCCGCGATGTCCGGCGCGGAGCCGTGGACCGGCTCGAAGAGGCCGAAGCGGCCCGGGTGGATGTTGCCGCTCGGGGCGAGGCCGATGCCGCCGGCGACCTGCGCCGCGACGTCGCTGAGGATGTCACCGATGAAGTTGCTCGCGACGATCACGTCGAAGCGCTCCGGCGCGCGGACGAGCTCCATCGCGGCCGTGTCGGCGTAGAGCGAGGTGGCCTCGATCTCGGGGAAGTCGGCGCGGACGTGGCGGAAGGCGCGCTCCCAGACGCCGTGCGCCCAGGTGATGGCGTTGTGCTTGGAGGCCATGCAGACGTTTCGCCGGCCGTTGCGCCGCGCGTACGCGAAGGCCTCGCGGATGATGCGCTCGGTGCCGCGCCAGGTGGCGATCATCTGGTTGCTCGCGACCTCGTCCGGGGTGCCGGGGCGGAGGCTCCCGCCGATGTTGACGTAGAGCCCCTCGGTGTTCTCGCGGAAGATGACGAGGTCGATGCCGCCGGTCTCGTAGGGGCGGCGGAGCGGGCACAGGTCCGGCGTGATGAGGCGGGCCGGGCGGAGGTTGATGTAGAGGTCGAAGCGCATGCGCGCGCCGAGCAGGATGTCCTTGGCGTGGCGCATGTCCGGGATGCGCGGGTCGCCGAGCGCTCCGAGCAGGATCGCGTCGTGGTCGACCGGGAGCCGCGCGAACTCGTCCGGCGGGATCGTGACCCCGGAGGCGAGCGTGTAGTCCGCGCCGTAGGGCAGCTCGACGAAGCTGAAGCGACCGGGGGCGGCGGCCGAGAGCGTCGCGACGGCCTCGGCCGTCACCTCCGGACCGATTCCGTCGCCGCCGATGACCGCGATGCGGTGCGTCATGATCGTCCCCCTGGGGCCGCGGTGGTGCGCGCGCCGTCCTACAATGGGGCGCCGACCATAACAAGGCTATCGCGAAATGCGGCGGAACCGGACGGATAACGGCGCGGTCATGTTGCGGTGCAAGGACGGCGGCGCCGCGGGGGCCACGAAGGGGTTCCGCGGCCCCCGCGTTCTGGTATGTTCCGCGCGTGAAGACGCCGAACCACGACAAGAGCTCTCAGGCCCGAGCGCCGGAGCCGCGTCACGTGCTCGTCGGTGAGCCGCTCACCATCGAGGATGTCGTCGCGGTGGCGCTCCAGGATGCCCCCGTCGCGCTCTCCCCCCGCGGGCGGGAGGCGGTGGAGCGCGCGCGGGCCACGGTCGACGCGCTGCTCCACGAGGACGCCGGGCCGACCTACGGCATCAACACCGGCTTCGGGGCGCTCGCCGAGGTGCGCATCCCGCCGGAGCAGCTCGAGAACCTGCAGCACAACCTGCTCAGGTCCCACGCCGTCGCCGTCGGCCCGCCGCTCGAGCGGAAGTACGTGCGCGCGATGATGCTGCTGCGGGCGCAGGTGCTCGCCCTCGGCTACTCCGGAGTGCGGCCGGTGGTGGTGGAGCGGCTCGTCGAGATGCTCAACCGCCGCGTCCACCCGGTGATCCCGAGCCAGGGCTCGGTCGGCGCCTGTGGAGACCTCGCGCCGCTCGCGCACCTCGCGCTCGTCCTGACCGGCGAGGGTGAGGCCACCTACCACGGCGAGTGCGTCCCGGGCGGGCGCGCGATGACGCGGGCCGGCCTGGCGCCGATCCGCCTCGGCGCCAAGGAGGGGCTCTCCCTCATCAACGGCACCCAGGGGATGCTCGCGATCGGGAGCCTCTGCCTCGCGCGGGCCGAGCTCCTGACGCAGACGGCGGACGTGACCGGGGCGATGACGGTCGAGGCCCTCAAGGGCTCCGTCCGGCCCTTCGACGCGGCCATCGTCGAGGCGCGCCCGCACCCGGGCGCCCTGGCCGCCGCGGCGCACCTGCGCGGGCTCCTCGCCGAGAGCCAGATCGTGCTGTCCCACGCCCACTGCAAAGAGGTGCAGGACGCCTACTCGCTCCGCTGCATGCCCCAGGTCCACGGCGCGACCCGCGACATGCTCGCGCACGTCCGCAAGGTCCTGGCCATCGAGCTCAACTCGGCGACCGACAACCCGCTCGTGCTCGGCGACGGGCGCATCCAGTCCGGCGGCAACTTCCACGGCCAGCCGGTGGCCGCGGCGCTCGACGCGGCGGTCATCGCGATGGTGGATCTCGCCTCCATCAGCGAGCGGCGCATCGCCCAGCTCGTCGACCCGCACCTCAACCGCGGGATGCCGGCGTTCCTCTCCCCCAACTCGGGGCTGAACTCCGGCTTCATGATGGCGCAGGTGACCGCCGCCTCGCTCGTCAGCGAGGCCAAGGCGATGGCGTTCCCCAAGAGCGTCGACACCATCCCGACCTCGGCCGATCGCGAGGACCACGTCTCGATGGGGATGACCTCGGCGCGGACCTTCGACGCGGTGAACACGCTCGTCGGTCACGTGCTCGCCATCGAGGCGATGGTGGCGGGGCAGGGCATCTCGCTGCGTGAGCCCACCCCCGGGCACGGGGTGGCCGCGGCCCTCGAGCGGCTTCGTCAGGTCGTCCCGTTCCTCGAGGACGACCGGGCGCTCCACCTCGACATCGCCGCCGCGCGGGACCTCGTCACCACCGGCGACCTGCTCGCCGTCGCCGACGCCGCCCTCGGGTAGCGCCGGCGTCGATCGGTGACGCTGCAACGGGCCGACACGGCACGGCTTTTTACCGCGGAGAGCGCGGAGGGGGATTCAGGTCGCGTTCGGAGCTTCGGCGCGAACCGGTCACACCTCCTCCGTGACCTCTGCGGCCTCCGTGGTTCAATCGCTCGCCCTGTGCTGGCGGGAAGCCTTCGAGCCCCGAGGGGCCCTCAGGCGGCGGCTTCGGCGTCGGAGACGTCGTCGGGCGCGTGCTTCGGGAACATCACCGCGGCGCGCTCGAGCTCTTCGGCCATCTCGCCGGTGACGATCTTCCGCCACATCCGGAAGTCCGCCCGCAGGGACCAGAGCGGGTACTTGAAGGTCGCCGGCCGGTTCTTCTCGAACACGAAGTGGCCCGCCCACGCGAAGCCGTAGCCCGCGACGGGGAGCGCCGGCCACAGGAGCGGGTTCGGCGCCATCGCCATCACCAGGCTCGTGCCGATGAAGTGCAGCCGCCGACACGTCGGGTCCTGGTGCTCGGACACGTAGTACGGCCAGAACTCTTCGTAGCTCTCGAAGCGCTTCGACATCTTCCTTTTCCTCCCGAGCGCTCCTTATGCGCGTGCCCCGGGCGCCGCGCAAGGTCGGGACCCGGTCGGAGCGCCGCACATGGATGTCCTCGGCAGGAGAAACACCCCGCTCTCGCCTGGCGAGCACGCCGATCTCGGCCCCGCGCCACCTTGAATGGCGCCCGGCCGTCCTGCGGTGGCACGGAACCGAGCTCGACGCACTCGCCGGCCGGCGATACCGGTGCGTTTCTCCTACCTCGCACATCCAGAACGAAACGAGGCGCCGCCGCGGATGCGGGGCGCCTCGTCTTGCGGTGCCGCGGAGCCGTGCCCGCGGCGCGACTACTTGGTGTCGAACTCGGCGTCGATCACGTCGTCGTCATCGCCGCCGCCGGCCTGCTGCGGGCCACCGGCGCCACCGGCCGCCTGCTCGGCGCCGCCGGCCGCCTTGTAGATCTTCTCGGCGAGGCTGTGGGCCTTCTTCTCCAGCACGTCCTTGGCCGCCTGGATGTTGCCCTTGTCGTTGCTCTCGAGCGCCGCCTTGGCGTCCTCGACCGCCTTCTCGAGGTCGGCCTTGTCGGCCGCGTCGAGCTTGTCGCCGTGCTCCTTGATCTGCTTGGTGATCTGGTAGGCCATGGCGTCGGTCGAGTTCTTGAGCTCGGCGAGCTCGCGGCGCGCGTCGTCGTCCTTGGCGGACGCCTCGGCCTGGCGCACGAGCTGGTCCACCTCGGCGTCCGACAGGCCGCTCGAGGCGGTGATCGTCACCGACTGCTCCTTGTTCGTCGCCTTGTCCTTGGCGGACACGTTGACGATGCCGTTGGCGTCGATGTCGAAGGTGACCTCGATCTGCGGCACGCCGCGGGGGGCGGCCGGGATGCCGTCGAGGTTGAACTGCCCGAGGGTCCGGTTGTCGCCGGCCATCTTGCGCTCGCCCTGGAGGACGTGGACCGTCACCGCCGGCTGGTTGTCGTCCGCGGTCGAGAAGATCTGCGACTTGCGGGCCGGGATGGTGGTGTTGCGCGGGATGAGGACGGTCATGATGCCGCCCTGGGTCTCGATGCCGAGCGACAGCGGGGTGACGTCGAGGAGCAGCACGTCGGTCACGTCGCCGGCGAGCACGCCGCCCTGGACGGCCGCGCCGAGGGCCACGACCTCGTCGGGGTTCACCGAGCGGTTCGGCTCCTTGCCGAAGAGCTCCTTCACCATCGCCTGGACCTTCGGGATACGGGTCGAGCCGCCGACCAGGATGACCTCGTCGATCTGGCTCGGCTTCAGCCCGGCGTCCTTCAGCGCGCGGCGGCAGGGCTCGACGGTGCGGTTGAGCACGTCGTCGGCCAGGGCCTCGAGCTTCGAGCGGCTGATCTTCACCATGAGGTGCTTCGGGCCGGTCTGGTCGGCGGTGATGAAGGGGAGGTTGATCTCCGTCTCCATCGCGGTCGACAGCTCGATCTTGGCCTTCTCGGCGGCCTCGTGGAGGCGCTGGAGGGCCATCTTGTCGTTGGTCAGGTCGACGCCCTGGTCCTTCTTGAACTCGGCGATGAGCCAGTCCACGACGGTGTGGTCGACGTCGTCGCCGCCGAGGTGCGAGTTGCCGGCCGTCGCCTTCACCTCGACGAGCCCGTCGCCCACCTCGAGGATCGAGATGTCGAAGGTGCCGCCGCCGAAGTCGTAGACCGCGACGATCTCGGCGGTCTTCTTGTCGAGGCCGTAGGCGAGGGCGGCCGCCGTCGGCTCGTTGATGATGCGCTTGACGTCGAGGCCCGCGATGCGGCCCGCGTCGCGCGTCGCCTGGCGCTGGCTGTCGTTGAAGTACGCCGGCACGGTGATGACCGCCTCGGTCACCGCCTCGCCGAGGTAGTTCTCAGCGGCGCGCTTGAGCTTCGAGAGGACCTTGGCGCTGATCTCCGGCGGGGAGTAGCGCTTGCCGTCCACCTCGAGGTGGGCGTCGCCGTTGCTGGCGCGCAGCACGCTGTAGGGCAGACGCTTGGCGTCCTCCTCGATCTCCTCGAAGCGGTGACCGATGAGGCGCTTGACGCTGAACAGGGTCCGCATCGGGTTCACGACCGCCTGGCGGCGCGCGATCTGGCCGACGAGGGTCTCGCCCTTGTCGTTGAACGCCACGACCGACGGCGTCGTCCGTCCACCCTCTTCGTTCGTGATGACCTTCGGCTCGCCGCCTTCCATCACGGCGACGACCGAGTTGGTGGTCCCGAGGTCGATTCCGATGATCTTGCCCATGAAAGGTCCCTCTGCCTGTGTCGTGAAACTAATACGTATCGGCCGTCGGCCCGTGGGAGTGGCGCCCGGGGGCCTCGATCGTGTCGAGCCGCGTCCCGCGGCAGGCGGAACTTAAGCCCACTGAAATGACGGTCAACCCCGGCGGCGGAGCGAAATGCAATAGGGCTGCCAACGGACCGCCGAGGCGCGCACGAGCGGCCTCGACGGCGTCACCGGGGCCGCTCCGCTACTGTGCGCGCTGGAGGACCCAGGTCGCCGTCTCGCCGGCGTGCAGCGTGCGTCGCTCGCTGTGGCTGACGCGCCCCTCGGGGTCCACCGCGCTGAGCTCGACCTTGCCGGGCGCGACCGACTCCTCCATGAGGGAGCTGTTGGCCGCGACCGTCGTCAGCACGCGGTCGCCGACCCGCACGGTGAGCGGCACCTCCGTCTGGTTGACGATGACGAGGCGCACGTTGGCGCGCGGGATCGGCAGATGGATCGCGTGGTCCGCCGCGAGGTCGAGCTCCGAGCCGGTCACCGTGTGATCCCCGAGCCGCTCGATCTGGACGAGCCGCCGCCCGGCCGGCGTCGCGAGGGACGTCGGCGCCGCGCCGGCCGCGAGCCGACCGACGACCACGCCGTCGACCCGGACCGCGATGTCCTGGCCGGAGAGGTTCTCGACCACCAGCGTCGCCATGGGCGGCGTGACCTCGAGCAGCACGTCGGCGCCCTCGACGACGGTGGTCCCGAAGCCGTGGCGCGTGCCGGTCGCGTCGCCGTAGGCCACGACGTCGTGGCGGCCTGGCGGGACGTGGGCGAAGGCCTTGGTCGCCCGCGCCTCGACGGCGTCGTAGAGGCTCCCGTCGATCTCGACCTGGACGCGCTCGGCGGACGCGTTGTGGACGAGGATGCGACCGGGCTGGGTCGCCAGGGTCCACTTGAGCGGCTCGTCCGCGCGCGCGACGCGGGTCGTCCCCCGCACCTCGCCGCTGGCCGTTCCGACCGCCTGGAGGCGGTGCTGCCCGGTGGCGACGTCGGTGAAGCTCTCGTGCGCGCCCGCCGCGACGGTGCCGACGGCCTGATCGTCGATGGCGACGGCGACGTCCTCGCCGAGCTGGTTCCAGACGACGAGCGACGTGCGCGCCGGCCGCACCTCCCAGCGCACCACCTCGCCCGACGCGGGGCCGCCGTCCCGGGCGACGGGCACGCCGCCCGGGCCGAGGAGGACCCAGGTCGCGCGCCGCGCCGGCACGACGAAGCTCCGCGACTCGCCGGCCGGGATGGCGGCGTGCTGGTCGGCCAGCGGCCCCGTCGGGCGCAGCTCGACGCCCAGGTCGTTGACGATCTCGAGGATCGCGGTCGGGTCCTCGAGCCGCACGGAGGCCGGCGTCTCCTCGGTGATCTCGACCGGGATCCGGAGGACCGCCCCGGAGCGTCGGCCGCGGGCCTCGACGAGCCGCGAGCCGACCTCGGCGCCGCCGAAGGTGCGCTCCGAGCGGGCCTCGACCGAGTCGAGGGGGCGCCCGTCGAGGAAGACGTCGACGATCTCCGGCCGGTCGTTCACGACGGCGAGCGACCCCGTGACGGCGGTCACGAGCCACGTCGACGCGGGCGTCTTGGTGGGGTCGACGGTCTCCTGGAAGTAGGTGCTGCCGTGCTCGTCGACGACCTCGGCCGTGAACGCGTGGGCGGGCAGGTGCCGGAGCAGGAGCGTCTGGCCGGCGGCGATTACTCCGCGCCGGTCCCCGGCGACGTAGGCGACGAGCGCGCGCCGGGTCCGGTTGACGACGCGCAGCGTCGGGAAGAGCGGGTTGATCGTCCAGGTGTAGCGCTGGTCTCCGCCCAGCTCGACGACGGCGGCGTAGCGCTGACCGCTCACGGCCCCGGTCGCGACCGGGGCCAGGCGCCCCACCGGGAGGTCGGCGAGGTCGGCCGTCCCGCCGTCGGGCACCGACACCGGGGCGTGCCCCTCGAGGGCGAGGTCGACGGCCTCACCGGAGCGGTTCTCGACGCGCAGGGTGGCGCCGCTCGTCCCGAGCCGCCACTGGGTCGGCGCGGCCGTCGACAGCTGCAGCGCCGCCTGCCACGGGTGCCGGGAGACGACCGAGGTGGCCGTGATCACCCGCAGCCCGGGCTGCTCGTCGTCCGAGGTCCAGGTCCCGCCGGCCTCCACGACGCCGCGATCGCTGCCGTCGATGGCGATGCGCACCGGCTCGGCGGTGTCGTTCACGATCTCGAGGCGGGCGCCGGCGAAGGCGATCGTCCAGGTCCCGACGCCGTCGGCCGCGAGGCGGACCTCGGCGGCGAGCGTGAGCGCTCCGTCGTCGGTCGCCGCGACCACCCGGTGCGGCCCCTCGTAGAGGTCGAGGAACGTCTGCGACTCGCCCCCGAAGACGCGCCCGAGGCGCCGCCCGTCGACGCTGACGACGACCGCGTGGCGCGAGGGGTTCTCGACCTTCAGATCCGCGAGCCCCGGCGGCGTCGGGACGCTCGAGCCCTCGGTGACGATCTCCCAGCGCTCGAGCTCGGCGCTGAGCTCGCGGTCCTCGCCCCACGGGCCGAGGGCGCGCTGTCCAGCCTCGCGCGGCTGCGCCTCGAGCCGGGCCGGGCCGCGCTCGAGGTGATGGAAGCGCACGCGGTCACCGCGCTTCACCACGCCTTCGACGCGCCCTCGGACCGAGATGCGCAGGTCCGCAGGCGTTCGGTTGACGACCTCGAGCACGACGTCGTGCGGAGCGACGCGCGTGTACGAGCGCGTCTCGGCGCACTGAGCCAGGAGGAGGAGCGCCAGCACGGGCGCGAGCACGATCGGTTTGCGCAGCATAGGCACTCGAGCTGTGGCCCTGCGGTGGTCGTCGTCGCGGCAGGGCGCGGTCCGGCTGAACGCAACCCGACCGCGCCGACCGTCCTTCCCGGGCAGGCTCACTGCAGCAGCGGATCACCCTGGTAGGTGACGGTGATCTCCTCGCCCGGGGACGGCGGATCGCCGAAGGCGATGGCGGGGAGCCCCTCGCAGCCCTCGACGCTCTCGATGATGCGGTACTGACCGGAGCCGTTGCCGGGCGTGAGGAGGGTTTCCTCGCCGCCGCGGACGCGCTTGACGATCAGGCTGCTCTCGTCGAGCACCGGCTTGGGCAGGCAGATCTGGTTGAGGACCGTGATGATGGTGTCGGCGATGGCGTCGAGGGCCGGCCCGATGCCGGTGTCCTCGCAGATGTTCGTGAACGCGCCGTTGGGGCCGAAGCTGTCGGTCAGCTCGAGGTAGCGCGCGCCGTAGTCCGCCTTCCCCTGGTCGGAGAGGCAGATGTAGGTCTGGTGGAAGCAGACCTTGGGGTCGCCCTTGGAGACGAAGTAGGCGTCGCGATCCGAGCCGACCTGCGCCGTGTCGCTCGCGGTCGAGTCGCCGGCGATGGCCGCGACGATCACCTTGCCCGGGTCCTGCTTGAGCGCCTTGAAGCGGTTGGCGAAGTGGCCGACCGGGACGAGCGGGCCGCCCTGGTCGGTCGTCTGCAGGAGCGCGCAGGTGTCGTAGTCGTCCTCGTTGATGGACTTGCCGCTCGCGACCGAGCAGTCGTCCTCGTCGGAGATGAAGATGACGACGAGGTAGGCGTCGTCGCGCAGGAAGCCCTGGGCCTGGTCCTTGTTGGGGCCGGTCGGGTCGAGCGCGAGCAGCGCGGCGTTCATGCCCTGCTCGTACTTGTAGCACTTCTCCTGGTTCACGCCGACGGTGGCGGCGCAGGGGAAGAGGTTGATGTTGCTGGCGTCGAGCACGGCCGGCACGGTCGCCGGGCACTCGGTGGTGACGGGCGGGCGGATGCAGCCCCAGTCCTGCTGGTTCGCCGACGGCTTCTGGCAGATGTAGCTCGTGTCGGAGAAGAGCTCCTGACACTCGGCGTCGGTGGTGCAGTGGCGCACGCACATCGAGTTCACCGTGCCGTTCGGGTTCTCGAGGCACGACTCGGTGTTGGGCTTGCGGCAGGTCCACTCGCCCTGGGGGGCGTTGCAGGTGCAGTCCGGATCGTCGCGGGGACACTCGCCGAGGACGACGCAGTCCATGTTCTCGCAGACGTCGTCCGAGAAGCACTTGCGGATGCGGCGCTCCTGGCACGGCGGCGGGAAGGCGGTCGCCGGCACCGTGTTGAAGGTGCCCTTCGACGAGAAGACGTTGAGGTTGTCGACCTCGCACTGCACGTCGTGGGACGTCACCGCGAGGCGCGGGTCGATCTGGAAGAACGACTCGAGGCGGGTCGTGAAGATGTCGAAGCTCTCGGTCAGCGAGAGCTGCTCCTCACACATCGAGCTCGAGTTGTCGACGACCCAGAGGAAGTCGATCGGGATGGCATCGCCGGTGCCCGACTGCTTCTTGACCTTGAGGGTGAAGCTCTTCTCGATGTTCTTCACCGGCTCGTGGTTGCAGCTCCAGAGCGTGCCGACGGCCGCTCCGAGGACCACCACCCCGAGCCACGCCCGACCGCGCTGCGCTGACGCCTTCTTCATGCGACACCCCGTCCGTTCCTGGCGTCCGGTCTTAGCACCGAACGACCCGCGGGCGAAAGCCCACCGGTCGGGAGCATACGGGAGCCGGGCGCTCTGCTCAACGCACGACCGCATGCGGACGCCTGAGCCGCGCGCGCCGTGCGCCGTCAGTCGAGCTGCGGGTCCCCCTGAACGGTGATCGTGGAGGCCTCGCCCGGGACCGGCGGGCGGTAGAGGCGGCGGGCATCGGGACGCCGTCGACGGCGCGCTTGGAGAGTCGGTAGGCCGCGCGATCGGCGGCGACGATCACCTCGCGCGGGAGCGCAGCGTGGTGGCCACGGTGTCGGCGATCGCGTCGAGCGCCGGGCCGAGGCCGCTGTCGTCGCAGATGTTGACGAACGCGCCGTTGGCGCCGAAGGCCTCGGTGAGGGCGAGGTAGCGGGCGCCGAATTCGGCCGTGCCCTGGCTCGACAGGCAGATGTAGCTCTGATGGAAGCAGGTCTTCGGGTCGGCCTTCGCCGCGAGGTAGGCGTCGCGCTCGCGCTGGACCTGCTCGGAGGTGCCCGCGGTCGAGTCGCCGGCGATGGCCGTCACGATGACCTTCGTCGGGTCGGCCTTGAGCGCCTTGAGGCGCTCCGCCACGGTGGAGACGGGCAAGAGCGGGCCGCCGTCGTCGGTCGTCGGCAGGAGCGCGCAGGTGTCGTAGTGGTCCTCGTCGATGACGCCGTCGCCCGCGACCGAGCAGTCGTCCTCGTCGGTGACGTAGAGGACGACGAGCCAGGCGTCGTCGCGCAGGAACGCCGGTCCCTGCTCGGGGTTCGGCCCGTCGGGCTCGAGCGCCATCAAGGACGCGCTCATCCCCTGCTCGTACTTGAAGCACTTCTCCTGGTTGACCCCGACGGTGGCGAGGCAGCGGAAGAGGTCGAGGTTGGAGGCGTCGAGGACGCTCGGCAGGCTCTCGGGGCAGTCGGCGGTGAGCGGGGGACGGATGCAGCCCCAGTCCTGCTGGTTCGCCGAGGGCTTCTGGCAGACGTAGCGCTCGTCGTCGAAGAGGGCGCGACAGTCGGCGTCTTCGGTGCAGTGGCGGACGCACTGCGAGTTGAGGGTCCCGTTCGGGTTCTCGACGCACTGCTCGGTGTTGGGGTGACGGCAGGTCCACTCGCCGAGGTCGCCCTCGCAGGTGCACTCCGGGTCGCCGACGGGACACTCGCCGCGCACCACGCAGTCCATGTTCGCGCAGGCGGCGTCCGCGAAGCAGTCGCGGACGCGCCGCTCCTGGCAGGGCGGTGGGAACTCGAGCGCCGGCGTCGTGTTGAAGACGCCCTTGGCGGCGAAGACCGTCACCTCGTCGCGGTCGCACTGGACGTCGTGGCTGACCACGGCGACGCGCGGATCGACGTCGACCTGCCGCTCGAGCCGTCTCGTGAAGGCGGCGAACGCCTCGCCCAGCGCATTCTGCTCCTGGCACATCGACGAGGAGCCGTCTACGACCCAGAGGAAATCGACCGGGACGCCGCTCGTCGTCGCGTCCGCGTCGGCGGCGGACTCCACGGTCGTCGAGGTGTCCGCCTCGGTGTTCGCCGGGCTTCCGTCTCCGCAGGCCGCGAGCGAGAGGGAGAATACGACCGCCGCGAGGGTCGAAGTTTTTGTGATATTCATCACTTACCCCCAGATCTGAGTCCAACGCGCGAGTCTAGGACTAGACCGGTCGTGTCACAAGGGAGGGGGCGCGATATCTCGCCAAAGCGCGAGAGGCGGCGCCTTGGGGGCACCGCCTCTCGAGGGGTCGGGGGGCTCGCGGCGTGCGCGCTAGCGGCAGCGGCCGTCGTTGGAGGGCTGGCGGGAGCAGTCCGACGGGTCCGGCGGGTAGTCCGCGAGGCACTGCTCGGGGCAGTTCCCGTCGAAGCCGCAGCCCATCATGCAGCGCGCGAGCTCCGGCGGGGCGCAGCGGCCGACCGCCGCGATGTCGGGGCAGGCGTAGAAGGCGCCGTTCAGGCAGCAGTGCTGCTCCGTCCGGGCGCCGCCGCCGTCGTCGTCCACGTCGTCGTGGCGGGACCGGTGGTGGCCAGGCATCGTCGGCATGGTCGGCATCTCGACCCCGGGCACGTGCGCGGGCTCGACGTAGCTCGGCTCGACGTACTCCGGCTCGGGGAGCGGCGCGAACTGGAAGTGCATGTCGGTGGGGTCGAGGTCCCAGAGCGTGCCGGTCGCGAGGTCGATGACCACCGGGACGAGCCCGAGCAGGATGTCGGCGACGATGTAGCCGGCGCCGATGGAGCTGTCGACGACGCGCGTGGCCTCGGGGTAGCCCTCGGCCGCGACGCGCACCTCGTACGGGCGGTTGGCGGCGAGGCGCAGCTCGAGCGGCGTGCGCCCGCGGAGCTGGCCGTCGACGTCGACCGTCGCGCCGGGCGGGTCCGACGTGATGCGTACGACGTCGTGGGTGTCATTGGTCAGCGTGGCGCAGCCGGTGCCGACGACGGCGAGCGCCGTCACGGACGCGAGGGTGACGAGGAGTCGAGTCATGGGAGCTCCAGGGGAAAATGAGGCGACGAGACGTCGGTTCGCCCGGTCTATTCACCGGTTCGGCGACGAAGCTGCGCGCTCGCCTCGACCGCGCTCGCACGGACGAAGCTACGGAGCGCCCCCCGGCTCGTCAAGGCGAGCCGGGGCGCCTGTGTTCCCTGCCGCCGGGCCCCTGGCGGGCGCCTCAGATGCTGAGCAGCGCCGCCGACGCCGCCACGCGGATCGCCTCCGAGGCGTCGTCGACGAGGCCGCGGAGGAGGGCGTCCTGGTCCTTGCCGCCGAGCTGCCCGATGATGCCGAGCGCGGCGACGCGCAGCTTCGCGTCCGACTCGCCGACCAGCTCCACCGCGAGGGGGATGGCGCCCTTGCCCTGCACCTCGACGAGCTTGGCGAGGGCGGCGTGGCGCATCTCCTCGCGCTTGGCGGACTTCACGAGACCCGCCAGGATCATCGCCTGGTCCAGCTTCGGGAGGAGCCGCAGCGCGTGGAAGGCCTCGAAGCGCATCTCGTCGCGCGTCGAGTCGAGCGCGCGCTCGACGTGCGGGCGCGCCTGGCCCTTCCAGCGGCGGGCGAGATCGGTGACGAAGACCGGGTCGATCCAGGACAGCGCCTTGTCGAACTGGTCGAGGTTCTTGTCGGGGGCGCGCTCGATGATCGCCTTGAGGGCGATGGTGCGGATGTCGCGGTCGCGGTCGTTGAGGACCTGCTCGAGGTCCTGGAGCCCCTCCTCGGTCGGGACGGCGACGATCGCCTTCACCGCGGCGCGCCGGACGTCGGCGTCGCGCTCCTGGATGTAGAAGCGCACGACGTCGAGGATCTCGGCGTCCTTGATGTCCGCGAGGGCGTCGAGGAGGGCGACCTTGTACTCCTTCTCGGCGGCGACGTTGAGGGCGTCACGGAGCGCCGGGATGGCGTCGCGCTGGCCGAGGCGCCCGAGGGAGCCGGCCGCCTGGACGCGGATGACGAGCGGCCCCGCGCCGAGGAGCGGCACCAGGTCGGTGATGGCCGAGTGGCCCTTGACCTCGCCGATGAAGGCGACGGCGGCCGCGCGCATGTTGACGTCGGTGTTGGTCAGCTCGTGCTCGAGGTAGCGGGCGAGCTTCGGGTTCCCGCCCTTGAAGAAGATGCGGTAGGCCGCGAGCAGCAGATCGATGTTGGCGCTGCGGTCCTTGACGATGGGGCGCACGATGTCGAAGAGGTCCGGCGTCGCGATCGGCTCGAGGGCCCGCAGCGCGGCGAGCTGCTTGGCCTCGTCCTGGCCCTGGACCGCGTCGACGAGGAGCTTCTTGCCCGAGCTGTCGCCGTGGCGCGCGAGGAGGAGGGCCGTCCGGAAGGCGATGGCCTCGTCCTTGCTCTTGAGCAGCACCTTGGCGAAGGCGACGTCGAGGTCGCCCTCGTAGCCCTCGAGGCGCTCGAGGATGGCCGTCTGCACGGCCGGCGGCTGCTTGTCGAGCCGATCCTTGTAGAGCGGGAGCGCGTCGGGGAGCCGGAGCTTGGTGAACTCCATCTCGAAGGGGGTGCGGGTGGCGCCCTTGAGGAGCTTCAGCGCGGCCTTGTAGCCCTCCACCATCCAGTCGCCGCCGAGGCGGGCCAGCGCCGCCGCGTAGCGCTCGGGCTTCGGGAAGTCGGGGTCGCGGAGCGCCTTCACCAGCATGTCCACGCCCTTCTTCGGGCCGAGGGCGTCGAGCAGCGGCATCACGCCGTTGTCGACGTCGACCTTGACGTCGGCGATGGCGTCGAGGACCGCCTGCTCCCAGGCGCGCTTGTCCTTGAGATCGGCGAGCGCGTCGATGGCGGCGCGGCGGACCTTCCACTGCGGGTCGGCCAGGGCGTCCTTGACCAGCGGCAGCGCCGTCTTGGTCGGCGCGTGCCCGAGCCCGCGGACGGCCACCGCGCGGGTGTCGAAGTCCCCGGACTTCACGCCGCGCTCGAGGTTCTGGAGGGCGCGCTCGAGCACCTCGTCGACCTTCTTGCGCGCGGCGGCGTTGGGCGCGGCGAGCGGGACGAGGGAAGCGACGAGCAGGAGCTGAAGGGGGAGCGAGCGGCGCGCCATGGCACATCTCCAAGGGCACAGAGGGGCTCGGGGGAGCGGACGCGGGCGACTAAACCGCCCGCGGAACCGTGGTGTCAAGGGACCTTTCGGGGGCCTCAACGCGGGCCGTACATGCCGCCTTCCCCGTCGTCCTCGGCCCGGGCCGTGACCCTTTACAGGCGCGGGCGGCGGGTGCTACGGACCGAGCATCACCGTGAGGAGGTGCAGTCATGCGCGAAGTCGTCATCGCCAGCGCGGCCCGGACGCCGATCGGGTCGTTCCAGGGCAGCCTGTCCAAGCTCTCCACGCCCAAGCTCGGGGCCATCGCCATCAAGGCCGCCGTCGAGCGCGCCGGCATCGATCCGGCGTCGGTCGACGAGGTGCTCATGGGCTGCGTCCTCCAGGGCGGCCTCGGCCAGGCGCCCGCGCGCCAGGCCAGCATCTTCGCCGGGCTCCCGAACACCGTCGGCGCCACCACGGTGCACAAGGTCTGCGGCTCGGGCCTCAAGACCGTCATCCTGGCGAGCCAGATCATCCGCGCCGGCGACGCCGACATCATCGTCGCCGGCGGCATGGAGAACATGTCCCAGACCCCGTACTTCCTGCCGGGCGCGCGCGACGGGATGCGCCTCGGCCACGGGCAGATCAAGGACATGATGATCCACGACGGCCTGTGGGACGTGTACAACGACTACCACATGGGCAGCGCGGCCGAGCTGTGCTCGCGCGACAAGGACGTCTCCCGCGAGGATCAGGACGCCTTCGCCGCCGAGAGCTACCGCCGGGCGAACCAGTCGATCGCCGACGGCCTCTTCAAGGACGAGATCGTCCCGGTGGCGGTCCCGCAGCGCAAGGGCGATCCCATCCTCGTCGACGCCGACGAGGAGCCCGGCCGCGGCGACCCGTCGAAGTTCGGCAAGCTCCGGCCGGCCTTCGAGAAGACCGGGACCGTGACCGCCGCCAACGCGTCGAGCATCAACGACGGCGCGTCGGCGATGGTCATCATGTCGCGCGAGAAGGCCGACGAGCTCGGCATCAAGCCGCTGGCCCGCATCGTCGCGAGCGGCCACCACGCCCAGGCGCCCGAGTGGTTCACCACGGCCCCCGCCAAGGCGATGGCGAACGCCGTCGCGAAGGCCGGGCTGACCCTCGACGACATCGACTACTTCGAGCTCAACGAGGCCTTCTCGGTCGTCGCGCTGGCGGTCACCCGCGAGCTCGGGCTCGACCCCGCCAAGGTCAACGCGCGCGGCGGCGCCGTCGCCCTCGGCCACCCCATCGGCGCCTCGGGCAACCGCATCCTGACGACGCTGGCCTACACGCTGCGCGACACCGGCGCGCGCTACGGCTGCGCCGGCATCTGCCTGGGCGGCGGCGAGGCCATCGCCCTCGTCATCGAGCGCCTGTGATGGCGAGCTACGACAACCTGCTCTACGAGCGGGACGGGAGCATCGTCACCCTGACGATCAACCGCCCGCAGGTCCTCAACGCGCTGAACAACAAGACGCTGACCGAGCTCCATCGGGCGTTCTTCGAGTTCCGGCACGACCCGGAGGCCCGCGTCCTCATCCTGACGGGCGCCGGCGACCGGGCCTTCGTGGCCGGCGCGGACATCGCCCACATGGCCGACCTCGACCAGGAGGGCGCCGAGGACTTCGCGCGCCTCGGGCAGAACCTGACCACCTTCATCGAGGCCGTCCCCAAGGCGGTCATCGCGGCGGTCAACGGGTTCGCCCTCGGCGGCGGCTGCGAGCTGGCGATGTCGTGCGACTTCATCCTGGCGAGCGAGAAGGCGCGCTTCGGGCAGCCCGAGGTCAACCTCGGGCTCATCCCGGGCTTCGGCGGCACCCAGCGCCTCGCGCGCATCGTGGGGCGCGGGGTCGCCAAGCAGCTCATCTTCACCGGCGAGATCGTGCGTGCCGACCGGGCCCTCGACATCGGGCTGGCGAACGCGGTCTACCCGCATGCGGAGCTGCTCGACCGGGCCCGTGAGATGGCGCGCCTCATCGCGTCGAAGGGGCCGCTCGCGGTCGGCGCCGCCAAGCGCGCGCTCAACCGCGGCTACGACCTCGCCCTCGAGGTCGGCCTCGAGTTCGAGTCGATGCTCTTCGGCTCGATGTTCAAGACCGAGGACATGCGCGAGGGGACGCGCGCCTTCCTCGACAAGCGCGACCCGGCGTTCAAGGGCCGCTGATGGCGACCCCCTTCGCCGCCGACGAGACCGCCGCGGTGGTGGCGCGCGCCCGCGCCATCGCCGTGGAGCGGCTGGCCCCGCTCGCGGCCGAGCTGGACCGCCACCACCGCTTCCCGGTCGAGTCCTTCCGCGCCCTGGCCGACGTGGGGCTCCTCGGCGTCACCGTCCCGACGCGCTGGGGAGGCCTCGGCGGCGAGCCGCTCACGCTCGCGCTGTCGCTCTCCGAGATCGCTCGCGCCTGCGCCTCGACGGCGGTCGGGGCGAGCGTCACCAACATGGTCGCCGAGACCCTGTGCCGCTTCGGGTCCGAGGAGCTCATCGCGCGCTTCGTCCCGCGGCTCACCTCGGGCGAGGCCGTGACGGGCAGCTTCTGCCTCTCCGAGCCGGCGGCCGGGTCCGACGCGGCCTCGCTGCGGGCGACCGCGGTCCGCGACGGCGACGACTACGTGCTCGACGGCACCAAGATGTGGATCACCTCCGGGGCCTACTCGGGGGTGTTCATCGTCATGGCCCGCACAGCGCCCGCCGCGGCGGGGCACAAGGGCATCAGCGCCTTCGTGCTCACGCCGGATCTCCCGGGCTTCGGCATCGGCAAGGCCGAGGAGAAGACCGGGCTCCTGGGCTCGAACACGGTCCCCATCACCCTCGACGGCTGCCGCGTCCCGGCGGCCAACCTCATCGGCGAGGAGGGGATCGGCTTCCGCATCGCCATGACCGCGCTCGACGGCGGCCGCATCACCATCGGGGCGATGGCCAACGGCATCGCGCGGGCGGCGCTGGCGGCGGTGCGCGAGCATCTCCACGCGACGCCGACCGGGCCCCTGCGGACGGCCCGCAAGGTGGCCTACGGCGAGCTCCTCGCCCGGACGCGGGCGGCCGAGCTGCTCGTCGAGCGGGCGGCGGTGCTCAAGGGCGCCGCGCTGCGCGGCGAGGTGGCGCGCTACACGCGCGAGGCCGCGATGGCCAAGCTCTTCGCGACCGAGAACGCCAAGGCGGTCACGACGCGCGCGGTCGAGCTCCTCGGCGCCGCCGGCGTCGATCGCGCGTGTGTCGTCGAGCGGCTCATGCGCGACGCCCGCGTCACCACCATCTTCGAGGGGACCAGCGAGGTCCAGCGGCTCGTCATCGGCCGCGAGGTCCTGCGAGCGGGAGGCTGAGAGATGTCCGAACTTCGCTATCGCGTGCTGATCGCCAAGCCGGGGCTCGACGGCCACGACCGCGGCGCCAAGGTCGTCGCGCGGGCGCTCCGCGACGCCGGCCTCGAGGTCATCTACACCGGGCTCCACCAGACCCCGGCGATGATCGCGGCCGCCGCCATCCAGGAGGACGTCGACATGGTCGGCGTCTCCATCCTGTCGGGCGCCCACAACCACCTCGTCCCCGAGGTCATCCACGAGCTGCGCGCGCGGGGCGGCGACGACATCGCCGTCTTCGTCGGGGGCATCATCCCCGACCACGACATCGCCGGGCTCGAGGCGGCCGGCGTCGCCCGCGTCTTCACCCCGGGGGCGCGGCTCGAGGAGATCGTCACCGCCGTCCAGGGCATCCTGGAGAGCCGCCGCCGCAGCAGCTCGGAGATCGGCTGAGATGATGTACCAGCAGCTCGACGAAGACGCCGTCGCCATCCGTGACCTCGTCCGCGACTTCGCCCGGCGCGAGGTCGCGCCCGCCGCGGCGGGCTGGGACGCCGCCGAGGCCGTGCCCGAGGAGCCGATGCGCGCGCTCGGGGAGCTCGGGATCCTCGGGGTCGCGCTCGCCGAGGAGGCGGGCGGGACGGGCCTCGGCCCGCTCGAGCTCGCCGTGGTTTGCGAGGAGCTCGGCGCCGCCAGCGGGGTCCTCGGGCACCGCGTCGCCGGGCTCGCGGGGACGCTCCGCCTGTTCGCGGAGGTCGCGCCCGCGAACCCGGTCCTCGCCGGGGCCGTGGCCGGGACGACGCCGCTCGTGGGCGGGCCGGCCTTCGGGCTCGTCGGCACCTCGGGCAACCGCTGGTCGGGCGAGATCGCGCCGGCGTACCGCGCGATGACCTCCGACCGCGTGCTGGCCTTGGTCCACGGCGGGGCGGCGGGGGATCAGGTCGTCCTCTTCGACCTGAGCAAGGCCGTCAGCAAGGGGCGCGTCCGGCGCGAGAAGCGCGACGGCGTGCTCGGGCTCCGGGGCGTGGACCTCGGGGTCCTGGGGCTCGCCGAGGTGCGGGCCCTGGCGCTCGGGGCGGCGCCGGCGGGCGCGGCG
>SBGO01000297.1 GCA_006226565.1 Deltaproteobacteria bacterium
CGCGTCGGGGGCGGGACGTCGCCCCAGACGGCGCGGCAGCGCGCCCACCAGGCCGCCAGGGCGTCGCCGACGCGGTCGTCGAGGGGGCCGGTCTGGCGGTCGGGGCGAACCACGCCGGGGTCGGCCCGGGCGACCCAGCGGAGGCCGTTCGACAGGAGATCGCGCGTCAGGACGCCGAGGTCGTCGAGCACCAGCGGCGTGACGTCGAGGTCGCCGTCGGACTCCAGGCGCGGGATCCCGGGGGCGAGCGCGTCGAGGGCGCCGTGGAGCCAGGCGTCGCCGCGCGGGTCGTGGCAGCTCGCGGTGAGGCGGATCTCGCGCGGCAGGGGGGAGAGCAGCGGGCGGAGCGCGTCGTCACCGCCCGCGACGAGGGCGTCGCGGTCCGCCAGGACGACGTCGACCCCGACGCCGGCGAGGGAGCCGCGGGCGCTCGTGTGCAGCGCACAGGCGGAAGCCCTGGCTTCGGTCGGGATGAGGTCCGTGATGAGGAGGACGGGCTGGACGACCATGTTGCGGATTCTACAAGAGATCGACGGCGCTGTCGTCGTCGACGTCGCCGTGGGGGCCGCCGGCGCCCCGCGAGGCCGAGCGGCCGAGGGCGCGCGCGAGGCGCTGGATGAGGAGGTCCACCGACGCGCCGAGCCAGGCGTTGTGGAGGATGATGCGGCGCTCCATCGAGCCCTTGGGGGCGCTCTGGACCATGTTCTCGAAGATGCGCGCGAGGGACCAGCGGAGCGGGTCGAAGGCCTCGAGGGTGTCGAGGTGGCCGCGATGGTAGGCCGCGCGGAGCCCGGGGAAGCGGCGCTCGAGGAAGACCGCGCCGTCGTGGAGCACGGTGCCGTCGACGTCCACGATGAGGTCGTCGGAGAGCATCACCGGCTCGCAGTCGCTGGCCCAGTTGAAGAGGCGCGGGCCGCCCGGGTGCTGGTGGTCGTGAAGGAGGACCGCGGCCAGGCCGGCGAGGAAGGTGCGGGTCGTGGCGGCGTCCCAGAGCATCCCGACGGCGTAGTTGAGCTGGACGGCCGGGACGCCGCGGGCGCGCGCCCAGTGATAGCGCGCCTCGACCTCGTCGGCGGCGGCGGGCGGCAGGACGATGTTGGCGAACCAGCGGACGGGGTGCGCGAGGAGGAGGTCGACGGCGCGGTCGATGCGCTCCCAGGTGCGGGCGTCGTCCTCGGCCCAGGTGGCGTCGGGGCCGCGGTGGACCGGGCGGTAGCGGCGGTGCGCGGCGGCGTCGCCGTCGAGGCTGAAGAGCACGGTGACGGGCTGGTCGGCGAGCCAGGCGACGCGCTCGGGGGTGAGGCCGACGCCGTTGGTGGTGAGGACGAACTGGAGGTCGCGGCCGGCGCGGGCGGGGTGGCCGCTCGCGTAGGTCATCGCGTCGGTGACCAGGTCCCAGCGTGACGTCGGCTCGCCGCCGAAGAGCTGGAGCTCGAGGGAGGGGCGCTCGGAGCGCATCAGCAGGTCGACGGCGCGGCGGGCCACGGCGGGGGGCATCGACGGCCCCGACTCGGTCTTGTCGACGAAGCAGTAGCCGCAGCGGAGCTGGCAGCTGCGCGTCACCATCAGGAGCAGGCGCTCGACGCCGCTGGCGGCGCCGAGGTTGACGCTGCCGCGGGTGAGGATGCGGCGCAGGTTCTCGCGCGCCTCGGCGGGGGTCGGGAGCGCGACGGACGCGCTGGGCGGGGCGGCGGTCACGCGCGCAGCTCCAGGGCGAGGTCGCTGAGCTCGGGGCGCGGCGGCCCGGCGAAGGTGCCGCGCTCGCGTTCGCGCTCGCGCTCGCCCTCCTCGTGGCTGCCCTGCGCGTCGGCGATGAGGCGGAGCGCGGCGGTCGCGACGTCCAGGTCGCGCTGGGTGCAGTGGGTCATCTGCACCATCGCCTCCTCGCCGCCGAAGGGGTGGTCGACCCAGCGGTCGATGACCAGCCCGTGGCGCTCGACGAGGCCGAAGAGGCGCGTGCCGCGCTCGGGGGTGTAGTACTTCCAGGAGAGCGTGGTCGCCGCGAGCTCGCGCGCGAGCTGGACGGTCTTCTTGAGCATCTGCGGGGTCTCGAAGGGGAGGCCGATCATGAAGCTCAGGAAGGTCGCGATGCCGGCGGCGTGGAGCTTGGCGAAGGCGGCGCGGGCGTCGGCGTTGCTGAAGCCCTTGTCGAGGAACTTCCGGCGGTAGCCCTCGTCGCCGGTCTCGACCCCCAGCACGACGTAGTCGCAGCCGCCGAGGACCAGGCTCTCGACGAGGTCGTCGGTCACCTGCTCGACCCGCAGGTGGCACGAGAGCGGCAGGCCGATGCGCTCGCGGTAGCCCTCCATGAAGGCGCGCTGCCAGCGGCGGCTGCCGGGTAGGATCTCGTCCCAGCTGGCGAAGGCGTCGACGTCGGGGAAGAGCGCGCGGGCGCCCTCCATCTCGCGCAGCACGCGGTCGACCGAGCGCAGGCGGGTGACGGCGCCCTTGGGCGGCGCGTTGAGGCGGCGGTAGCCGTCGACCCCGCAGAAGGTGCAGGTGTAGGGGCAGAAGCCGCGGGCGAAGGCGACGCCCACGGCGCGCTCGTAGCGGTTGCCGTCGTTGCGGACGTCGCCGAAGAGCGCCCGATCCCAGTCGGGGAGGGCGTCGACGTCCATCGCCCACCAGCGCGTGACGGCGTCGTCGTGGCCGCGGCGGACGAGCCCGGGGTGGGGGGCGTCGGGAGCCTCGACGAAGGCGAGCAGGGGGGCCTCGCCCTCGCCGACGCAGACGGCGTCGAGGGGGAGGGCGGCGAGGGTCTCGCGCGGGTAGCTCGTCGGGTGCGCGCCGCCGGCGACGAGGCGCGCGTGGGGGAGCTCCTCGCGGGCCGCGGCGACCAGGCGCGCGACGTCCTGCGCCCGGCAGGTCATGTACGAGAAGGCGACCACGTCGGGGCGGGCGTCGCGCAGCAGCGGGCGGACGGCGTCGGGGGCGGTGCCCGGGGGGACGACCAGCAGCGCCGTGGTGTGCCCGTGGGCCTTCAGCCACGCCGACAGCGCCGCGATGGAGGAGCTGAAGCGGGCGCCGGGGATGGGGGCGTGGACGAAGAGGACGTGTCGCGACATGCGGGCCGGTCTGGAGTCGAAGCGGCGCTCATCCTACCAGGCCGGGGACCGGAAGCCACGCAAAGCCGCGGCTCGGCTTCCGGGGAGGCTCCGCTCGGAGCGCGCCGTCGCGCGCCCCGAGTGGAGCTCGGAGCGGACGGGGGCTACTTGCCCTTGGTGAAGACCATCGCCTCGACGCTGTCGGGGACCACCAGGCCCTCCTTGGCGAGGTAGACCATGCCCTGCTCCTCACCCTCGGAGGTGTAGACGAAGATCTCCTTGCCGCCGACGGTCTCGAAGCGGCACGGGACGTCCTTGGGGCCCTCCTTCCGGTCCATCTTCGAGGTCAGCGTGCACTTGCCGTCGGCGCCGACGTGCAGCGTGTCGAACATGCTCACGGTGACGTCGCCGGCCTTGTTCTCGAGCTTGCTCACGTCCTGGCGGACGGAGATGCCGAGGTGGAGCTGGCCCGCCGCGTCGAGGTAGGCGCCGAACTTGTGCATCATCTTGGCGGGGTCGCCGATGGCGATCTCGTAGCCCTTCACGCGGACCTCGCCCTCGTAGGTGTTCTCGTCACACTTCGAGGTGTCCTCGGGCATCTTGATCCGGCCCGGGCCCTCGACCTCGTAGCCGCAGTTGCGCAGGACCAGCTTCCCCTTGCCGTCGGCGAGGGTGAAGGTGCCGAAGGTGCCGGACCAGGTGCCGACCAGGGCCGCCGCGTCGAGGCCGGGCTCGCCGCCGCCGGCCTCGCCGCCGCCGTCGGTGCCCTTGCCGCCGCAGGCGGCGAAGGTGAGCGCGAGCGCGATCGCGGAGGCGCGAAGATGAACGATATGCATGACGAATCTCCATTCACAGGGGGATTGGCGCGGCGGACACTACTCCCGGTCGGTGGCCGCCTGCCAGCGGAAGATGCACGGGCCGGCTCGCGGGGGCCGGCGACGTCCCGTGGGACACCCGGCGCGTCCTGACGGGGCATCGCACGCGGCGGTCGGGACGCCGTGCCGGTGACGCTGATCCCCGGGCCAGGGACCCCGGGATCGCCCCACCCGCACGCTGTCAGCGGCCAAGTAACCGCCTCTGGCAACCAGGTGTGGCGTCGGTCGTGGACTCGGTGTACCTCTGCGAGCATCCCGCCCTTCCGGAGTCCAGACTGCCCATGCGCATTGCCCTCCTCACGCTCGCCTTCGCCTTCGTCGCCTCGGCCGCCCACGCCGACGTCCCCGCGTGGACCGACGAGGCGGGCTTCGAGTCCTTCTGCACGACCCTGACCAAGGCCGCCGAGTGCCCGGACTGCGTCTGCGAGGCCATCACGCAGAGCAACCCCACCGAGGACGCCGGTGAGGCCTCGGACATCCCGACCGCCGTCGTCGTGAAGGTCGGCGGGGTCAAGGAAGACGGCACCATCGTCGCGCGCTACCACGTCGTGCTGGGCAGCGAGAGCAAGCTCGTCGACGGCGGCGTCATCGGCGACGCGAGCGGCCACATGGGCAACCCGCGCGAGGTGAAGGTCGAGATCCTCGGCAGCGAGCAGCGCTTCGACATGTGCCCCGGCATGTGCCCCCACGAGCCGGTCGGGATGATCCACGCCTTCGAGGTGAAGTCGACCTGGGTCGAGCCCACCGAGAAGGACGGGATGAGCAAGCTCGGCTCGACCACCGATCTGGCGCTCTGCTTCGCCCCCGACGGCAAGACCGCGGGCTGCTGGCTGCTGCCGATCGGCGCCACGTCCGGCACCGTCAAGGCCGATCCCTCGGGCGGCGACAACGACGTCATCAAGGAGAAGGAGACCTGGTCGCGGACCTGGAAGCTCTCCGAGTCCGGTGAGGTGCAGCTCCGCCTGGGCAAGCCCAGCGGCCGCGTCCCCGGGGCGATCAACCGCGCCGTCGACAAGACCCCCAACAAGCAGCACCTCAAGGACATCCCGACGCGCCCCGAGACCAAGCCGGCCGCGAAGTAGCGGTGGCCTCCCGGGAGGCGTTTGACTATCGTTGCCGCCGACCGGGAGGGGTTCATGCGCAGCTGCTTGGGAGGCCTCGCGCTCGTGGCCATGGTCACGGCGTGCGGCGGGGACGACGGCGCGACCGACGCCGCTGACACCACGACGCTCGACGCGTTGTTCGTGACGGACACGGCGACCGGCGACGTGGTCGCGGACACCGCGAGCACCGACGTCGTCGCGGACACCGCGGCGCCCGACGTCGTGGAGGACGTCGTCCCCACGGACACCGTCGTCGCGGACACGACGGAGCTCGACAGCAGCCCCGGCTTCTGCGCGGTCGGGACCACCGCGTGCCAGGGCTACCTGCAGCTGAAGTGCGTCGGGCCGGGCGTCGACTACGAGGTCGACAAGGTCTGCCCGCTCGGCTGCGCGCCCAACGCGGACGGCGGCGCCTGCGCCGAGGCCTGCACCCCCGGCGCGGCGCTCGGCTGCGTCGCCGGCACCGCCCGCCGCTGTGGCGCCGATGGGGTCAGCGCGCTGGCGCTCTCCTGCCTCTCGGGGTGCTCGGACGACGGCTGGAGCTGCGCTCCGCTGACCTCCAGCGAGCGCGAGGTCTTCGCCGCCGACGTCTCCGGCGTCCGCGTCGCCGCGGTCGGCGGGGACGACGTGGGCCGCCTCGCCTTCGCCTGGCAGGCCAACGTCACCGGGACCCCGGAGCCGATCCGCGTCCTCGTCACCGACGCCGACGGCAACGCGCTGAGCTCGTCGGTCGCCCTCGGCGGCTCCGACAGCGTCACCTTCTCCCAGCTCGTCGTCCGCGGCGCGCCCGACGGCGCCTTCGTCGTGCTCGCCCTCGACCCCTCGGGCGCCACCATGTGGCACCTGCCCGTCACCGACGCCGGCCTCCCGCAGCCGTCCTCGGCCCCCTTCGCCGCCGACCTCGACCTCACCTTCCCGAGCCTGGTCGTCTGGCAGGACGCCATCGCCCTCTACGACCTCGGGCCGTCGGGCACGGCCGGCCGCGAGGTGGTTCGCCGGACCCAGTGGGCGCTCTCGGGCGGCGCGCCGGTCGAGGCGACCGTCGACCCGACCCCGCTCGTCCGCAACGACGTCATCGCGACCCGCGTCAGCGCCACCGAGGCCCACGTCTTCTCGGCCGTCTCCGGGCAGCTCCGCGTCACGCGCTCGACGCCGACCGCGCCGGGGGGCGACACGCTCGCCTTCACGGCCGGAGAGATCCTCTTCGCCGGGGCCGCGGGGGCCTCCGGGCGCTCGGTGGTGGCGGCCTTCGACTTCGACGCCGACCCCGAGCACGCGGTCTACGCCCGCTTCGACGGCGCCGCCCTCGGCGACTGGGGCGACGTCGGCCCGGGGCGCTGGTTCCAGGCGGCCGCGACCGACGGCGGGGTCGCGATCGCGCTCCTGACCGCGGCGGGGCTCGACTACGCCGCGGCGAGCGG
>SBGO01000298.1 GCA_006226565.1 Deltaproteobacteria bacterium
TCGCGGGCTGCCGCGCCATCGACACCGGCGCGCGGCTCGACAACCGGGCGCAGGTGGACCTCGGCCACCCCCTCGCGACGGGGGACGCGCTGCTCCTGGTTCTGCGCGCGCCGGCGGGTGGCGAGGGCTGCGGCGGCCGCTACTACCGCGGCCGGGCGCTCGTCGACGGCGCCTGGGACGTGCTGCCGCCCGGCACCGGGGCCTACGTGCAGCCGCAGACGGTGCTGGTCGTGAAGGGCACCGGCCACCGCCGCCGGGTGCCGCTGACGGCGCGCGCGACCACCCCGGCGCAGCTCGGCGGCGAGCACGAGCGCCTCGTCCGGGGCGTCGGCGCCTGCCTCACCGCCTCGGACCTCGGCGAAGGGACGCGGAGCCTGGATCTCCGCGCCTACGAGGACGTCCACTTCTACAGCACCGAGGAGGGGCTCAGCGACGAGCGCGGGCTGAGCCCCTGCGACCTCGATCTGTCGCGGGTCCTCGTCGTCTCGGCGCCGGCCTCCTGAACCTGTGTTCGGGTGCGGAGACGTGAACGTCGCGTTGCGTCTCGCCGCCATTGGCGGTAGGCAGCGGCCATGGACTTCGACGACTACGTTGCCACGGGCGTCCTCTACAAGAAGCACGACGCCCAGCAGATCACCGACCGCTTCAGGAAGCGCGAGCTCGTCCTCGAGCTGCCCGGTCGCTACCCGCAGCTCGTCGCCTTCGAGCTGACCAACGACCGCTGCGAGGCGCTCGACGCCTTCGAGATCGGGGACGAGCTCAAGGTGACCTTCCGCCTCCGCGGGCGCGAGTGGACCGGGCGCGGCGGCGAGGTGCGCTACTTCAACAGCCTCGACGTGCTCGACCTCGCGCGCGTCGGCCCCGAGCCCGTCCCGGCCGCGGCCCCGACCGGCGACGCCCCGGCCTCCGACGGCGCGCCCCCGCCGAGCGACGACGACGCTCCCTGGTTCGACGACGACGACATCCCGTTCTGAGCCGACGGGCCGCAACCTTGACCAGGCGCGTCAGCGCTCGCCGACGCGGCCGAGGAGGCGCAGCAGGCCGTCGAGGGTCGTGAGCGGGTGGGGCGGGCAGCCCGGGATGTAGAGGTCGACGGGGACGAGGGCGTCGGCGCCGTTGAGCACCTCGGGGTGGTCCCGGAAGGGTCCGCCCGAGATGGCGCAGGCGCCGACGGCGATGACGAGCTTCGGCGCCGGGACCGCCTCCCAGGTCTTGCGGAGCGCCAGCTCCATGTTGCGGGAGACGGGGCCGGTGATGAGGAGCCCGTCGGCGTGGCGCGGCGACGCGACGAACTGGACGCCGAAGCGGCCGAGGTCCCAGCCGATGGTCCCGAGCACGTTGACGTCGGCCTCGCAGGCGTTGCAGCCGCCGGCGCTCACCTGGCGGAGCTTGAGCGAGCGGCCGAACAGCTTGCGCGCCGCCTTGTCGAGCGCCTGCGCCTTCGCCACGACCTCGCCGTCGGTGAGGAGCGCCTCGCGGTCGCGGGCCGCGAGCGAGAAGTCGCGCCCGTGGGTCACCGCCCCGCTCGGGCAGGCCGCGACGCAGTCCGTGCAGAAGAGGCAGCGCCCGAGGTCGACCGTGGCGCGCTCGGGGTCGAGCGCGATGGCGTCGGTCGGGCAGGCCGCGGCGCAGGCGTCGCAGCCGGGCTCGCAGCGCGCGCGGTCGATCGTGGGCGCGCCCCGCCAGCGCGGGTCGAGCGCCGGCGCCGGCCCGTCGGGCCACTTCATCGTCCGGTGCCCCTGGCGGAGGCGCTCGGTCAGGATCTTGAGCATCGTCGGTCTCGCTGCGATCGCACAGGGCTACAGGTCATAGCCGCAATACGAGAGGTTGAAGCTCTTGTTGCAAAGCGGGAAGTCGGAGATGGCCTCGCTGCGGAGCGCCATCCCGAGCCCGCTCCAGTTGTGGAAGGACGGGTCGTAGACGCGGTAGCTCGCCAGCGCCCCGCCGGCGTCGGTCCGTGCGACATGGGCGATCTCGCCGCGCCAGCCCTCGGCCAGCGCGACCACCAGCGAGGACGGCGCGAGCGGTCCGACCGGCGCCCGCGTCGGGCCGAGGGGCAGGGCGGCGAGCTGCTCGCGCACGAAGGCGAAGGAGCGGACCGCCTCGAGCCAGCGCACGCTCGCGCGGGCGTAGACGTCGCCGGACTCGACCTGCGCGGGCGGGATGTGGGCCATCCGGAAGATGCCGCTCGGGTGCTGCGCGCGGACGTCGACGTCGACCCCGGAGGCGCGGGCGGCGACGCCGACGAGGCCGAGCTCGTGGGCCACCGCGGTCGCCACCACGCCGGTCTCCTCGAAGCGGCTCCGGACGGCGGGGGTGGACCAGAGGAGCTCCACCGCGCCGGTGGCGTCGCGCTCGATGGCGTCGAGGCGGCGCAGGAGGTCGGCGGCGTCCGCGACGTCGAAGGCGACCCCGCCCGGGACCACGAGGCTTCGTCCGAAGCGGTTGCCGCAGAGCGCCGCCGTCAGGTTCAGCAGGTCGCCGCGGATGCGCCCGCAGAAGGACGCCGTCGGGAGGAACGCGACGTCGCCGGCGAGGGCGCCGAGGTCGCCGACGTGGTTGGCGAGGCGCTCGAGCTCGAGGGCGACGCCGCGGATCGCCTGGGCGCGGGCCGGGACGCGGGCGCCGGCGAGGGCCTCGACCGCCTCGCAGTACGCGAGGGCGTGGCCGACGGTGGTGTCGCCGGCGAGGGTCTCGACGAGGTGCAGGCGGCGCTTGGCGGGGCACCGCAGGAGCGCGTCCTCGACGCCGCGGTGCTGGTAGCCGAGCGAGATCTCGAGGTGGTAGACCGTCTCGCCGTGGCACTGGAAGCGGAAGTGCCCCGGCTCGATGACGCCGGCGTGGACCGGGCCGACGGCGACCTCGTGGATCGCCTCGCCGTCGACCCGGTAGAAGTCGGTCACGCCGATGACGTCGTCGGGGCGCGTGAAGCGGACGGGCTTCAGCCACGGGTGGCCCGCGGGCTCGAGGCCCGTGCGCTCGAAGACCTCGCGCTCGAAGAGGTGGAGCTCGGTCAGGTCCGGGGTGAGCGACGGCAGGCTCGCCTCGAGCACGCGCGTCCGCAGGACCTCGAGCCGGCCCTGGCGGTCGTCGGCCAGGACCGCGGTCAGCGTGACGTCCGGGGTGCGGCCCTCGCCGAAGTAGGCGACGACCCGGGCGCCGGCGTCCGCGGCGGCGAGCAGGCGCGCCTGGAAGGCGGCGGGGGCGAGCTCGGCGGGCGTGGCGACGACCCCGCCGTTGTGGGTCTCGACGCCGACGGTCACGGGTGCACCTCCAGCCAGGTGACGTTCTCGTGGAGCAGCGCCGACAGCGGCTCGGGGATGAGCGTGCCGAGCATCAGCACCAGCGCCAGCAGCGCGAAGATCGGCGCCGTCGTGGCCACGCGGTCGCGCCAGGTCGTGGTCGGCCCGGGCCCGTCGCCGAAGCAGAGCTTGAGCACGGTCTGCCCCATCCCGATGAAGACCACGAGCAGGAAGAGGAGGAAGAGCGCGCCCGTCAGCGGCTGGTCGCCGAGGAAGGCGGCGCGCGCGATGGTCAGCTCCGAGACGAAGGGGCCGAACGGCGGCGCGCCGGTGATGGCGAAGAAGCCGAGCAAGAACAGCGTGGCCGACACGGGCATCCCGCGGAGCGCGCCCGAGACGTCGGTCGTGAAGCGCGACTGGTAGCCCCGGTGGAGGTTCGCCGCCGACAGGAAGAGGACGCCCTTGGTCAGGCCGTTCGCGAGGAGGTGGAGCATCGCGCCGAAGGTGCCGACGCCGCCGAGGCTGACGCCGATGGCGAGGATGCCCATGTGCTCGACGCTCGAGTAGGCGAGCATGCGCTTGACGTCGCGCTGGCCGATGAGGAGCGCGCCGGCGATGGCCATCGAGAAGAGGCCGAGGCCGAGGAGCAGCGACGAGGCGTAGGCGCCCTCGCCGGCGGCGTTGCAGACGCGGAGGACGCGGAGGATGGCGAGGAAGGCCGCGCTGGTGACGCCGCCCGCGAAGAGCGCGCCCGCGAGCCCCGGCGCCTCGCCGTAGGCGTCGGGCTTCCAGGTGTGCATCGGCGCGAGCCCCATCTTGGTGCCGTAGCCGACCAGGACGAGGACGAAGCCGGCGCGGAGCCAGGGGCGCGACAGCGTCGGGGCGGTGGTGGCCAGGTCGTCGAGGCGGAGCGAGGGCTCGGCGCCGCCGTGGACGGCCGCGTAGGCGATGAAGAAGGTGCCGAGGAGGGCGATGGCCACGCCGACCGAGCCGACGAGGAGGTACTTCCAGGTCGCCTCGATGGAGCGCTTGTTGCGATTGAAGTAGATGAGCGGGGCGGACACGAGGGCCGCGAGCTCGACGGCGACCCACATGACGCCGAGGTGGCGCGACAGGACCGCGATGGTCAACGCCGTCAGCAGCGCGCTGAGGGCCGCGACGAAGACGGCGTTGTTGCGCTCGGCGCGGTAGCGGAGGTAGCCGACCGCGTAGATGGCGCTGGCGAGGAAGAGCACCGAGACGAGCCCGAGGACGAGCCGTCCCGGCGGGTCGAGCCAGAGCCAGGCGGTGTCGGGCGCGGGGATGGCGCCGAAGAGGACGGCGACGGTGAGCGCGAGGTGGAGCACCGCGACCGCGACGAGGAGCCACGGGCGGCGGTGGTTGTCGCGGTAGAGCAGGGCCGCGGCCGCGCCGAGGGCGGGGATCAGGACGAGGGCGAGGGCCATCGCTCAGTCCTCCTTGAGCGCGCTGAGCGCGCGGGTGTCGATCGAGGAGAACTCGCGGCGGATGTGGCCGAGCAGGATGCCCATCACGAAGATGGCGACGACGAGGTCGAGCAGGGCGCCGATCTCGACGACCAGTGGGACCGCGTCGACCAGCACCAGCCCGAAGATGAAGATGCCGTTCTCGAGGACGAGGTAGCCGAGGACCTGGCTGATGGCCTTGAGGCGCGTCGTCAGGAGCAGGAAGCCGGCGAGGACGGTGGCGAGCGCGGCCGGGACGATGAGGCTGTGGCCGTCGTGGGCGGTGAGCGGGAGGTTCTTGGCGAAGGCCAGGGCGAGGGCCGCGCCGAGGCCGCCGAGGAGCATCGAGGCGCCGGTCGAGATGAGGGGCTCGACCTCGCGGCGGATCTGCACGTCCCGGAGAGCGCGGAAGAGCATCATCGGGATGATGACGGCCTTCAGGGCGACGGCGGCGACGCTGATGATGACGCTCTCGGCGCCGATCTCGCCGTGGGCGAGGAGCGGCAGGGCGGCGAGGACGAAGCCCTGGAGCGCCACGACGCGGATGACCACGGCGATGCGGCTCGTCCCGAGGGCGTAGAGGTTGAGGACGAGGACGAGCACCAGGAGCGAGTCGAGGAGCGAGCCCATCAGCGCACCGCCAGGAGGAAGCCGACCGCCGTGACGAGCGCGGCGCCGGAGACGAGGTTGGGGATGCGGGCGAGGCGCACGCGCGCCGTCGTGGACTCGACGACGCCGATGACGACGGCGACGGCGAGGACGCCGGCGAGGACGACGCCGCGGGTGGCCCAGGCGTCCGCGAGGTGCGGCGTCACGAGGCGGACGAGGAGGGTCGCGAGGATGAAGAGCTTCATCGCCGCGCCGTAGAGGACGGCGGCGAAGAGCGGCCCCGAGTGGTCGAGGACCATGACCTCGTGGACCATCGTGAGCTCGAGGTGAGTGTTCGGGTCGTCGAAGGGGACGCGCGAGCACTCGACGAGCAGCACGATGAAGAGGCCGGCGGCCGAGAGCACCAGGGTCGCGGCGTGGGGGCCGGCCGGGGCGAGGAGCATGGTGTCGAGGGAGAGGGAGTCGGACCAGCTCGCGAGGCTGATGAGCACGAAGAAGACGGCCGGCTCGGTCAGCGCGGCCCAGGTGACCTCGCGGGCGGCGCCCATCCCCTCGAAGGGCGAGCCGGTGTCGAGGGCGGCCGCGGTGGTGAAGAAGCGGCCGAGGGCGAAGAGGTAGACGAAGAGGATGAGATCGCCCTCGAAGCCGACCGGGCCGCCGCCGCCGAGGGGGATGAGGAGCCCGGCGAGGAGCGTGGCGACGAGGGTCACGATGGGGGCCGCGCGGAAGATCCAGGTGGTCGTCTCGCTGAAGACGAGCCCCTTCCGGAGGAGGCGCGCGAGGTCGCGGTAGGCCTGGAGCAGCGGCTGCCCGCGCCGGCCGCCGGCCTTCGCCTTGACGCGGTTGATGACGCCGAGGAGGAGCGGCGGCACGAGCAGCAGCGCGAGCACGTCGACGACCTGGCCGAGGACGGTGGAGGCGTTCATCGCGTTCAGACCCCGAGGAGGAGGGCCACGATGGCCACGAGGACGTAGAGGAGGTAGAGCTGGAGGTGGCCCTGCTGGAGGCCGCGGAGGCGCTGCGGGAGGCGGGCGGCGCGCGCGAGCCCGGGGGCGACGAGGCGGTCGAGGATCGGGTCGGGGGCGTGCTCGGCGAAGCGGGCCGGCGCGGGGAGC
>SBGO01000122.1 GCA_006226565.1 Deltaproteobacteria bacterium
TCGCGCGGCCCCCAAAGGCGCCACAGCCCCTCGCGTCGCCGCCCGCGCCGCCGGTGGTCGCGGCACAGGTTGACCGCGATCCCGTAGAGCCACGCCCGCGGGCTCTCCGCCGCGGCCAGCGTCTCCTCTCGCCGGTGCGCCACGAGGAAGACGTCCTGAACGACGTCCTCGACGTGCCCGCCGGGCCCGGTGAGCCGCTCGACCAGGCGCAGGAGCGCCGGCGCGTGCGCGTCGAAGAGCGCCGCCAGGTCGACTGGCTCGGTCGTCGGCGCCGCTTCGGCTCGGGCTGTCGCGTTCGCGTCCATCACCCCCCAGGTGTCACCGGGCGGCGGGGACCTTCGATCTTTTCTCCACCCCGCCGCGTTTGCCCTGCGACGCACCACGGCGTCCATGGATCTACACGCAGCGCGGGCGGGGAGGGCAGCGCCCCGGGGAGGCTAGGGGAGGGTCGCGAAGAACTCCGCGAGGGCGTCGTTCATCGCGTCGGGGTACTCGGTCTGGGTGTAGTGGGTGCCGCCCGGGAAGAGGACGAGGCGGCTCCCGCGGATGCGGCGGTGCATCGTCTCGGCGGTCTCTACCGGGGTCATGCGGTCGGCGTCGCCGGCGGTGATCAGCGTCGGGACGCGGACGGCGTCGAGGTAGGGCGCGGCGCTGTGGCGATTCACCGCCAGGGCGATCTTGAAGTAGACGCCCCAATCGAGCTCGGAGAAGTCGCGCAGCACCTCGCCGAAGAGCGGCGTCGAGGAGGCGAGGAGCCCGATCCGCGGCATCACGTCGGGGCCGAGGCGGACCGCGCGGGTGATGAGGCCGCCAAAGCGCCCGCCGGCCCACGCCAGCCCGCGCAGGGCCGTGGTCAGGACGCCCTCGAGCCCGGGCATCAGCGCCGTCCGCAGCACGTGCTCGTAGGCGCCGTTGAGGAGCACCAGCGCCTCGACCTGCTCCGGGTGGCGGTGCTGGTACTCGAGGCTCGTCTGGACCGCGAGGGACCAGCCCCCGAGGACGAAGCGCTCGAGCCCCTCGGCCGCCACGATCGCCTCGAGATCGTCGGCGTGGTCGGCGACTCCGAGCCGCCCGAGGTCGGCCGGGACCGCGGAGCGGAAGGTGCCGCGCAGGTCCCACGTGACCATCGTGAAGTCGCCCTTGAAGCGCTCGAACACGGCGTGCCACGCGGACGGCGGCGTGCCCAGCCCCGGCGGGATCACCCACGTCCGCGGGCCGCTCCCGACGACGTAGTAGGCGATGCTCGTCCCGTCCCGCGAGCGCACGCGGCGCGTGACGGTCGGGGCGATGTCCTGCAAGCGGCGAACGGCGTCATCCATGGCCGAAGAGTTTGCACACCGCGGCGGCCTTGGCGAGCGGCTCGTGCGGCGATGGTGTAGGCTGAGGCCAGCCACCGACGACGAGGCGCGCGTGCCCAGGCCCCGATTCCACAAGCTGCCGCCCGAGAAGCGGCGGGCGATCCTCGACGCCGCCGGGCGCGAGTTCGCCGCTCATGGCTTCGAGCAGGCCTCGCTCAACGGCATCATCGCCGACGCCGGCGTCTCGAAGGGGGCGTTCTACTACTACTTCGACGACAAGGCCGATCTCTTCGCCACCGTCCTCGAGGAGCTCGACGACGAGTACAACTGGCGCGCGGCCCTCGACGTGAGCGGGCTCGACGCCGACGGCTACTGGGAGCGGCTCGCGGGCATGACCGGGCAGGCCGTCGCCGACGCGCGCGAGCGGCCGTGGCTGATGGACATCGGCAAGGCCTTCTACGGGATCCCCGCGGAGCTGCGCGCGAGCGGCCGCCTCGCGCAGATCTTCGGCGCCATCGAGGGCGCCACCCTCGACTTCATCCGCCACGGGCAGGAGATCGGCGCGATCCGCCGCGATCTCCCGGCGACGTTGCTGCTCGGCGTCTTCTTCGCCCTCGACCAGGCCTTTGCCCAGTGGATGCCCGAGCACTTCCCCACGATGAGCGAGGAGGACCGCGGAGCCTTCCTCGAGGCCGCCTTCGACATGATGCGGAGGATGGCCGAGCCAAGCTGAGCATTGACGTCTCCAGAGACGGTGTCTAGGCTTAGACCACGTGGTCGAACCTTGTGGTTCAAGAGCCTCGGAGGTCGCGATGAACCGCACCCACCCTCGCCGAACCCTCGTCACCGCGGCCCTCGCCGCCTGCCTGCTCGTGCCCGGCGTCTCTGCCAGCGCGGCCGCTCCGGAGCCCCCCGCGCCCGCCGTCGACGCGCCCCCGCCCACGGGCGACGCGCCGCTGCCGACGGTCGCGGAGATCACCCGCCGCATCGACGCGCTCTATCGCTCCAAGTCCTCCCACGGCGAGATGACGATGGAGGTCGTCACCAAGCACTACACCCGCTCGCTCGGGATGGAGGTCTGGACCAAGGGCGAGGACCTCGCGCTGGTCGTCATCCGCAAGCCCGCGCGCGAGGCCGGCAACGCCAGCCTCAAGACCGACGAGGGGCTCTGGAGCTACGGCAAGCGCTCCGACCGCCTCCTCCGCATCCCGACCGGGCTCCTCGGCGAGAGCTGGTTCGGTAGCCACTTCACCAACGACGACCTCATGCACGAGTCCTCCTACGAGAAGGACTACGACACCACCGTCGCCCGCGTCGTCGAGGACGGCACGCCGCTGCTCGTCCTGCACATGGTCCCCAAGCCCGACACCGCCATCGTCTACACCAAGGTCGAGTACTACCTGACCCCGGACGAGTTCCTCCCCGTCCGCGTCGACTACTTCGACAAGGACCAGGTCGTGCGCCGCATGACCTTCGAGGACGTCAAGGTCCTCGGCGGCCGCCGCCTCCCGACGGTGATGCGGCTGGTGCCCTCGTCGGCCCCGAACGAGCACACGATCCTGCGCTACGTCGACATGACCTTCGACGGGTCGGTCCCCGCCGGGACCTTCACGCCGCAGGGCCTCCGCCGGGCGACCCAGCGATGATCCGCCTCGTCCTGCGGAGCCTCAGCCGCAACCGCTGGCGCACCGTCCTCACCGTCGGCGGCGTCGCCATCGGCGTGGCGATGATCGTCTGGGTCACGGCCTTCACCGACGCCTACCTCGACAGCATGGCCCACACGGCGACCGCCGGTCAGCTCGGGTCGTTGCAGATCCACGACGCCGACTACGCCAAGAAGCGCTCGCTCTGGGACACCCTCGACGACGATCCGCAGCAGCGCGCCGCCATCGCCAGGCTCCCCGGCGTCGACGGCGTCGCGCCCCGCCTCACCGGGATGGCGCTCATCGGCCGCGGCCAGCGCTCGCGCGTCGCGGTCGTCCTCGGCGTCGACGCCCTCGAGGAGCCCAAGGTCACCGTGGTGAAGAAGGGCCTCAAGGCCGGCCGCTGGCTCTCCGACCGCCCGCCCGATCCGCCGGCGCTGCGCGAGGTCGTCCTCGGAAAGGGCCTCGCCGAGCACCTCGAGGTCGGCCCCGGCGACGAGCTGGTCGCCAACCTCGTCACCGCCGACGGTTCCCCCGGCGACGACCGCGTGACCGTCGTCGGCGTCCTCCAGACCGGCAGCGTCGAGATCGACCGCACCTTCGTCTACATGCACCTCGCCGACGCCCAGTACCTCAGCGTCCTCGACGGCAAGCTCCACGAGATCGCCATCGGCCTCGCCGCCGGCGCCGACCTCGACGCCGCCAAGGCCGCCATCCTCCCCCACGTCCCCGAGGGCGCGCTGCTCCAGACCTGGAAGGAGCTCGTCCCCGACCTCGTCCAGATGATCGAGGTGTCCCAGGCGAGCATCTGGATGTTCTACCTCATCATCTTCGCCCTCATCGCGCTCGGCATCCTCAACACCCAGCGCATGAGCGCCCTCGAGCGCCGGCGCGAGTTCGGCGTCCTCGTCGCCATCGGCACGACCCCCAACCGCCTCGGCCTCCAGCTCGTCCTCGAGAGCATCTTCCTCAGCACCGTCGGCGCCCTCCTCGGCATCG
This sequence comes from Deltaproteobacteria bacterium, assembly GCA_006226565.1. Taxonomy (GTDB): domain Bacteria; phylum Myxococcota_A; class UBA9042; order PHBI01; family PHBI01; genus PHBI01. The sequence goes on from SBGO01000122.1 coordinate 3,941, forward strand.
CCCTCGGCGCCGCCATCGTCGCCTACCACGCCGCGAACGGCCTCGACATGAGCGCCTTCGCCTCCTCGGCCAACGACGTCGAGGGCTTCTCCTGGGCCGGCATCTCCTTCGACAACCTCATCTACTTCCGCTTGGACTACGCCAAGCTCCTGCCGCCCATCATCTGGACCGCGGCCGTGGCGCTCTTGTGCGGGCTCTGGCCCGCCGTCAAGGCCGCCCGCGCCAACCCGGTCACCGCCATCAGCGGGAGGGGGTGAGCCATGTGGAAGCTCGCCTGGCGTCAGCTTCTGCGCAACCGCGCGCGCTCCATCATCACCGGCACGGCCATCGCCCTCGCCGTCCTCCTCTTCCTGATGAGCCTCGCCCTCGGCGACGGCATGTACGGCAAGATGATGGACGCGGCCGAGCGCTCCGCAGGGGGCGGCGTCCTCATCCACGCCGAGGGCTGGTGGAAGACGCGCGAGTCGACCCGCGTGCTCCTCGACCCGGCCCCCGTCGCCGCGGCGGCCAAGGGCGCCCCGGGCGTGCGCGCCCTCTCCGAGCGCGTGGTCTTCGAGGCGGTCCTGACCTCCGCCGCGAACGAGGGCTTCGCCGCCGCCACCCTCAAGGGGGTCGATCCCGAGGCGGAGAAGCCCTTCAACGACCTCTCGCGCTTCCTCGTGAAGGGCACCTACCTCGCCGGCGACGACGCCCGCACCATCGTGCTCGGGAAGAAGCTGACCGAGGACCTCTCGGTCGATCTCGGCGACCGCATCGTCGTGCGCTTCACCGACGCCAAGGGCGAGGAGTCGCAGGCGCTCTTCCGCCTCGGCGGCGTGGTGGCGACCGGGTCGGCGGACATCGACCGCACCGTCGCCCTCGTCCGCCTGAAGACCGCGATGGACGTGACCCACACCGACGGCGGGGTCACGCAGATCGGCGTCCTCGGCGCCAAGGGGCTCGCGCTCGACCAGCTCAAGGGGAGCCTCCAGCGCGCCCTCGGCGACCGCACGCAGGGGCTCGAGCTCCTCACCTGGCGCGAGGCGATGCCCGAGCTCGTCGGCTTCATCGAGATGGATGGCAACATGAACATTCTGTTCGCCCTCATCATCTTCGTCGTCGTCGCCTTCGGCATCGCCAACACCTTCCTGATGAGCGTCATGGAGCGCGTGCGCGAGCTCGGCCTGCTCTCGGCGCTCGGGGTGACGCCGCGGCGGGTCGGGGGGCTGGTGCTGCGCGAGACGATGCTGCTCGCCCTCTTCGCGATGGGGCTCGGCTACGCGCTCGCGCTGGCGGCCCACGGCTACCTCTCGACCCACGGGCTCGACTACGCCCAGTTCATCGGCAACGACTTCGACGTGTCCGGGGTCATCATGGACGACCTCGTCATCTACACGCAGATCAACGCTCCGCGCTGGATCTTCACCGGCATCGCGGTCTTCGCGATGATCGTCCTGAGCGCGCTCTACCCGGCGTGGCGGGCCACCCGCCTCGACCCGAGCCAGGCCATGAGGACCTACGAATGACAGCGGTAGCCCCCATCTCCGCCGGCTCCAACGGCGAGCTCATCGCGGCGCGCGGCGTCACCAAGATCTACACCCAGGGCAAGGTCGAGGTCCCCGCGCTGCGCGGCGTCGACCTCACCGTGACGAGCGGCGAGTTCGTCGTCCTCGCCGGCGCCTCCGGCTCGGGGAAGTCGACGCTCCTCAACCTCGTCGGCGCCCTCGACCACCCGACCGAGGGCGAGATCTTCGTGGCCGGCCGGGACGTCACGCACCTGTCGCGCTCCCAGGCGGCGAAGTTCCGCCTGGCCGAGCTCGGCTTCGTCTTCCAGGCCTACAACCTCGTGCCGGTCCTGACCTGCTACGAGAACGCCGAGTACACCCTGGCGCTCGCCGGGCTACCGCGCGCGAGGCGGCGGGCGCTGGTCGTGCCGCTGCTCGAGCGGGTCGGCCTCGGCGATCTGCTCGACCGCAAGCCCCACGAGCTCTCCGGCGGCCAGCAGCAGCGCATCGCGGTGGTGCGCGCCATCGCGTCGCGGCCGGCGCTGGTCCTGGCCGACGAGCCGACGGCGAACCTCGACTCCGAGACCTCGGGCAACCTCCTCGACCTGATGCTCGAGCTCAACGAGGAGAAGGGCACGACCTTCGTCTTCGCCTCCCACGACCCCGATCTGATCGCGCGCGCCCGCCGGGTCGTGCGCCTCAAGGACGGGCGGATCGATGCCGACGAGACGCGCTGAGCTCGCCGCGCTGCTCGGCGCCGCGGCCGCCCTGGCCTGGGCGCCGGCCGCCCGCGCCGAGGTGCAGATCTACGAGGGCGAGGACGCGAGCTTCAGCCTCGGCGGCTACGCCCGCGAGCTCACCGGCGTGCAGCTCCCGGCCATCGAGGGGCTGGGCCTCCCCGACAGCCTCGGGATCAGCCAGGCCCTGGTCCGCCTCGAGTGGAAGCTCACCCTAGGCGAGCTGGCGACCGTCGAGGTCCACGACCGCTTCGCGCTCACGGTGACGGGCTCCGACGCCGCGCTGGCGAGCGGGCTCGGCGTGGGCGTCACCCCGGCGCCGAGCCGCACCGTCAACCTGCGCTCGCTCATCGTCGACGAGCCGAGCACGACCCTCGAGCACGACCTCGACCGGCTGGTGCTCCGCCTCTTCCTGGGGCGCGTCGACGTCGCGGTGGGGCGCCAGGCGATCAGCTGGGGGACGTCTAACCTCTTCACCGTCGCCGACGCCTGGGCGGCCTTCAGCCCCTTCGACCTCGACACCTCCCAGAAGCGCGGCGTGGACGCGCTCCGCGTGGGGCTCCCCCTCGGCGAGTCCGTCGAGCTGGACCTCGTCGTCGCCGATCGCGGCAGCGCGGACGACCTGTCCGGCGGCGCGCGCCTGACGGCCTACCTGGGGGACGCCGACGTCTACCTCGCGCTCGCGAAGCAGTGGGGCGAGCTGGCGGTGATGGGCGGGGTGTCCGCCGCGGTCGACGAGGTGAAGCTCCGCGGCGAGGTGTGGTGGGGGGCCTGGGATCTCGATCGCGAAGAGGTCCTGAACCCGCGGGCGACGATCGGCGTGGACTGGTTCCACGGCGATCTGACGCTCTCGGTCGAGGCCCACTACAACGGCGCCGGCGCCGAGCGCGCCGGGGACTACGTCGCGCTGGCGGCGACCAGCCCCGAGCTCGCCCGCGGCGAGATCTTCTGGCTCGGCCGCTACTACGCGGGGGCCGCGGCGGTCTACAAGCTGACCGAGCAGCTCACCTTCACCGTGTCGCTGCTGTCGAACCTCGGGGATCCGAGCCTCCTGGTCGTCTCGGCGCTCCGCTACGACGTGGCCGAGAACGTCGATCTCGGGATCGGCGCCTTCGACGGGATCGGCGGGGGGGCGGATCTCTCCGCGGGCGGCTTCGAGAGCGAGCTCGGGGCCTACGGACACTTGGTCTATCTGGATCTCGCGGCCTGGTTTTGAGGCATCTCCAATCCCTCGTTCGGAAACCTTGGCCCTCGCGCGACCTGTGTGCTATCGCACACTCGTTGCTTCAGAGGCCCGCGCCGGGCCCTTGGGAGGTCGCTATGAGAACCGCTCTGATTCTGCTCGCCATCGGGCTCGTCGTTCCCGCCTGTGGGAAGGGTGAGGAGGCTCCGGCTCCCACTCCGCCCCCCGCCGCGGTCGCCCCGGCGGCCCAGGCGAACGCGGCGCCGGCGGCGAAGCCGGCCACCCTCGAGGGGACGGTCGCCGAGCGCGTCGACGCGTCGCAGTACAGCTACCTGAAGCTGACGACCACCGACGGTGAGGTGTGGGCGGCGGTGCCGCAGGCGAACATCGAGAACGGGGCGAAGGTCACCGTCCTCGAGCCGATGCTGATGACGAACTTCGAGAGCAAGGCCCTCGGCCGGACCTTCGAGAAGGTCTACTTCGGGCGCCTCACCGATCAGGCCGACCCGATGGCCGGCAAGGGCATGATGGCCGGCAAGAACCCGCACGGCGCCATGGGCGGCGACCCCCACGGGGGCGCGATGCCCGGCAACCCGGCCGGCGCGGGCGCCGTCGACGACGCGATGGCGGCCCACAGCAAGCCCGCCACCGTGGTGGCGGACGTGAAGGTCGAGAAGGCGCCGGGCGGTCTCGACATCGGCGAGGTGTGGGCCCAGCGCGCCGAGCTCGCCGGCAAGCCGGTCACGATCCGCGGCAAGGTGGTCAAGTACAACGCCAACATCCTCGGCAAGAACTGGATCCACATCCAGGACGGCTCCGGGGACCCGGCGGCGGCCACCCACGATCTCACGATCACGAGCAAGGACACCGCGACGGTCGGCGACGTCGTCACCATCACGGGCACGCTCCAGGTCGACCAGGACTTCGGCGCCGGCTACGCCTACAAGACCATCGTCCAGGACGCGACGATCACCCAGTAGCGAGCCCGCTCGGGACACGACGGGGGTCGGGGCGCACGCCTCGGCCCCCGTTTCGTTTTCGGGGGCCGCGACGGGCGTCGCGGGCGCTCGAGACACGACGGGGGCCGGGGCTCACGCCTCGGCCCCCGCGTCGTCTTCGGGGGAGGCGGCCGCGCGGAGGCGGCCGCGCGCCTCACGCCACGCCGCTCTCGCGGGTGTCGTCACTGGCGACCGCCTTCGGACCCCGCCGGAAGCGCGAGACGAACGCCATGACGTCGGCCATGACGCTGTCGGCCTCGAGGTCCTGGAGCATCTCGTGGCCGCTCTGCTCGAACCAGCTGATCTCGCGGTGCAGCGAGCCGACGCGCTCGTAGATGGTGTTGGCGGCGACGGGCGCGATGACGGTGTCGCTCTTGCTGTGGAGGACGCGGATCGGCACGTGGACGTCGCCGAGGCGCTGCTCGACGTCGCGCGCGTAGCGCAGCAGCTCGCCGAAGGTCTCGGTCGGGAAGCGCGGGTAGTTGCGCGAGCCCGCCGCGAGGTTCGGGTCGGTGAAGGCGTTCGGGCTCGGCCACGACGGGACGATCTTCGCCAGGAGCGGCGTCAGGCCGGCGAGCGGGTCGGCGAAGCGGAGCGCCGCCGCGACCGTGCACAGCCCGGCGATGAGCTCGGGGTGGCGCGTGGCGAGGTCGAGGCCGACGAGGCCGCCCATGGAGAGGCCGACGACGACGACGCGATCGACCCGCGCGGCGAGCGACACGAGGGCGCGCTCGGCGTCGACGTACCAGTCGCGCGCGGTCACCCCGCGGAGCTCCTTCCAGTGGAGGCCGTGGCCGCGGAGCCAGGGCATCTCGTAGGGGATGCCGGCCGCCTCGAGGTGCGGGACCAGGCCGCTGACCGTGTCGGTGTGCGACGTGAAGCCGTGCAGCAGCAGCACGCCGATCTTCTCGAAGGCCGGCGGCGGTGCGATCGGCACCTCCATCGGCACGTAGTTCGAGCGGTGGTCGACGAGGGCGCTGATGTCGCGCATCAGGCGGTCGGTCACCTCGCGGACGAGGGCCCGGTCCTGGGTGCGCCCGAGGTAGTCGTCCATCGTGATGGGCTTGCCGAAGCGGATGCGGATCGGCGTGTTCGCCGGCGGCCGCAGCACCTCGAGGCGCGGGTAGGTCTCGGGCGGCAGCGCACGCCCGGTGCCGGACACGCCGACCGGGACGATGGGCGCCCCGGACATCAGCGCCAGGCGGGCCACGCCGCTCTTGCCGCGCAGGAGCCCGGTCGCGGGCTCGACGGCGCTGCGCGGGACCTCCTCCTCGCCGGGGATCGTGCCCTCGGGGTAGATGCCGATGGCCCAGCCCTTCCGGAGCGCCTCGGCCATCCGCTCGAGCGTCTCGTCGTCCCCGCCGCGCTTGACGAAGACGGACTCCGACAGGCGAATCAGGTGGCGGAGCCCGGGCCACTCCCGGAACTCCTCCTTCGCGAGGAAGTGGACGCGTCGGGGGCACGCGGCGCCCAGGACCTGCACGTCCAGCCAGCTCTGGTGGTTCGACGCGAGCAGCACGCCGCCGGACTCGGGAACGTTCTCCTCACCCTCGATGATGAGGTCGTTGCTCAGCGCGAACTGCGTGCGAAGCCCCAGCTTCATGCCTCGCATGACGAGGTCCGAGGCGCTGTCGAGCAAACCGGCCTTGTCCAGCCCGTCGACCGCCCAGCCCATCGCCGTGTCCATCGGCGCCAACAACGCGTTCACCAGTCGCTCACGATCCATGCCCGCCTCCTCGCAGCATCGAGCCGCAGCGATGATGCACTGCGTCATCGCTGGAGTCAGGCAAGAACTGAATCGCCGCTACAAAAAGGACAGCTCGAGCGCCGCGGCGAAGAGGTCGTAGCTGGACTCGTAGTGGCCGGCGTTGGCGGGCACGCCGGACCAGCCCGCGCCGCCGTCGCACTGGTCGGGGCAGGGATCGAGCGGGCGCTGCTGGTAGACCTTGCCGTAGCGCTCGTCGACGTCGCGCGAGCCCTGGAAGACGTGGCTGTAGGCGAGCGTCAGGCGCAGGTCGCCGAAGGTCGCGGTGGCGCCGAGGCCGAGGCCGACGCGATCGAAGGCGAGGAAGTCGAGGTGCTCGTAGTTCTTCGGCACCGTGGGGCTCTCGTAGTACGCGCCCGCCGAGAGCTGGAGCGCGTTGGCGCCGGCCTCCCAGGCGTTCCAGCTGCCGCCGAGGCGGACCGACAGCGTGTCCATCCAGCGCTTCTCGATGACCGCGTTGGGCGCCTCGGCCCCGACGAAGAGGTTGATGATGCCGTCGAGCTGCACGTCGTAGCGCTCCATCATCGACCACGCCTCGTAGACGACGTTCAGCTCGAGGTCCCAGACCTCGCGCTCGCCGTCGAGGCCGCGGTAGCGGACGCCGGCGCGGGCCGTCGGCGGGAGCGTCATGTCGAGGCGCGCCGCCGAGCCGGTCACGCTGAGCTGCGCGTCGGAGAACTGGGTCTGGCCCGGGACGTTGTGGAGCGTGAACTCGCCGTCGAGGTTCAGCTTGGCCGGCACGACGCGTCCGGAGACGCCGAGCTCGACGGCCGGCGTCGGCCGCCACCACGCGCCGAGCAGCGCCGTGAAGGAGGTCATGTCGCTCAGCGCGATGCGCGCCTCGACGTCGTTGCCGCTGTAGTAGGCGTGGAGCTCGCCGGCCTGGGAGCCGTCGACGACCAGCCCGAGCTTCAGGCTCGGCGCCATGACCCACTGCAGCGTCAGGCCCACGCCGAAGGTGTCGGGCTGGCCGTAGGCCACCGAGAGGCTCGGGTAGAAGAGGATGGCGTCGAGGCTGGTCAGCATGTAGCGCTGGCCGCCCGAGGTCGGGTAGCGCTTCTTGCCGTGGGCGTTGGGCCCGTAGATCCCGGCCGCGAAGGTGAAGTCGTCGAGGCCGAAGTCGCTGGTCGCGAGGAGCATCGCGCCGAGCGGGAAGAGCGTCTCCTCGTTGGACACCGGCGCGAGCGGGTCGAAGCCCTGGCTCGAGTAGTCGGTCCCGGGCGGCAGGTCGCTCGCCTGCCGCGTGAAGGTCGCGCTCTCCGAGATGAGCACGTGGTTGTAGAGGAGGTGGGTGCCGCGCAGGCGGATCAGCGCGCCCGGGTTCAGCAGCAGCGCCGACGGATCGTCCACGCCGACCGTGAACGCTCCCCCCCGGGACAGCGCGCGCGCGCCGCCCTCCGGGAGCTCGAAGCCACCGGCGTGCGCCGCGGGGGCGTCCGCACCGAGGGCGAGGAGGAGACAGGCGGCCGCGGCCGCGACTCGGGTGATCCTGAGCGTGTGCGTGTTCACGGGGAGGTTGTGACCCATCCGGCGCCGTCGTGCAAACGGTCGCTGACCCTTCGGTTCTTCGCCCTTTGACCTCTGTCCGACGCTCGGGCACCCTCCGTCTCCATGATCGCAAGAACCTGGTTGTCGCTGGCCCTCCTCGCGCTCGGCGCGTGCTCGAACCCGGTGGACGACAGCGAGAACAAGCTGCCGTACCTCTCCGAGCGGGACACCGCCGTGGCCGACGACGTCGACGCCACCGACGGCGGCTGCGGCTGCCTGGCGGTCGGCCAGTGGTATCGCTTCGACGCCCTCGTGCTCACGAGCCTCGACGGCGGCGAGCACAACGTGATCGAGACGCTCAACGGCCTCTGGGCGGCGGACATCAGCCACAACGAGCTGAACATCATGCTCGAGGTGACCGCGGTGAGCGACAGCGAGGTCACCTTCCGCGGCGCGGTCGGCGCGCGCGTCGACGGCACCGAGGACGTCTGCGTCATCGACGCGTCGTCGCAGACCTTCGTCTTCCCGCGCTCGGGCTGCAGCCTCGGGCCGTCGGCGCCGGCGTCGATCAACGTCTACGCGGGCACCGAGACCTACCCGAAGAACTGCTCCACCACGCTGCCGGTCAAGCACGCCATCCCGGTCGACGGGGCCGTGCTCGAGGGCCGCCTCGACGACGCCTGCGAGGGGATCCACGACGGCGACGTGCCCGCGGGCGTCCTCGGCCAGGCCGACCTCGGCCAGATCTGCACCTGCCTGCTCCTCCCCAACGATCCGGCGGAGAAGTGCGGCGCCCTCGACGCCAGCTACGGCCCCGACGGCGCCTGCCCCGGCTGCAACGACTCCTACCAGAGCCTGTCGAACCTGCTGACCGCCTTCGGCGAGGTGAGCTGGTCCTGCCAGACCACCACCGGCAACCCGGCGACGTGCCTCACGGCGACGTTCTCCGCGGCGCGCCTGGCCGACGCCCCCGCCTCCTGCCCGGAGTAGGGGCGCCCCGACGATCTAGTCGATGACGACGTCGTCGAGCTGAATCACCGGGTCGTTGTGCCGGAGGATCGGGTCGTGGTGGCGGCCGCTCCACCCGGTCCGCGGCTGCACCGTCTCGCGCTGGACGCCGACGTCGTAGAGCTCGCCGGACGCGGTCCGGACGCGCAGGTCGACCATCGTGCCCGCCTCGCCGCGGAGGCGCACCAGCAGCTCGTTCATCGGCAGCTCCGCCGCCGGCACGCCGTCGATGGTGGTGATGGTGTCGCCGGCCTCGATGCCCGACATCTCCAGCGGGCAGCCCTCCTCCACGTCGAGGAGGCGCACGCCGAGCTGATCGAGGGAGACGAGGCCGCCGATCCCACCGTAGGGCTCCTGCATCTGCCCCGGCGGCTCCTCCTCGGCGGTGCGCATGATGATCGTCCCGAGGTCGCGCGAGCCGCCCGCCACGGTGGTGATGCTGCGCCGGGTCGTCGCCTGGTAGCGCCACGCCGGGTCGTAGAGCGACACGTCCCACGTCGTCGCCTGCACCGAGTCGAGGGTCGCCTCGAAGCGGCCGTCGGCGTCGCTCGTCGCCGGGCCAACGAGGCCGGCCGCGTAGACCTCGATCCCGCTGACCGGCTGCCCGTCCACGTCCACCACGCGGCCGGAGAGGTGCATCTTGCCGGCGTCGCCGTACGGGATGACGAGGTCGTCGCCCGGGTTGACGAACACCTGGCCGAGGTAGACCGGGTCCCCTTCGGTGGGGTGGATGATGACCTCGTAGTGGAAGGAGGCGCGGACGGCGATCGGGTCGCCGAGGGCGCCGGTCGCGGCCTGCGCGCGGCGCTCGGTCGACGCCGGCAGCCCCGGGCCGTCCCACAGCGAGAGCCCGCCGAAGCCCTCGGAGTCACCCACCTCGGCGAAGACCTCGTCGTCGATGTCGAAGCCGGGCGAGTTGTCGTCGGTCACGGCGAAGTCGTAGGCGACGCTGTCGTCGTCTTCGTTGAGGACCATCTGCCAGTCCTCGGGCTCGCGGGCGAGCTCGTCGGGAACGGCCGGCTCGGCGGGCTCGGCCACGACGGCGACCTCGCCCATCGCGCCCTCGTCGTCGTCGACGACCGGCTCGTCCCAGCCCCCGTAGGCGGCCTGGGCGGCCTCCATGAGGGACTTGCCCTGCTGCACCTCCGCCGCCATGGACGCGAACATCTGGAACTGCTCGGGGTTCTTCTCCATCTCCTCGGCGACCAGCTCGCGCAGGAAGGCCTCCTGGTCGGCGGGGTCCTCCGGCAGCCCGCCGTTCTCCTGGTCGAAGCTGGTCCGCATCTCCGGGATCTCGGTGATCATGGTCTGGATCATCCGCACCATGCTCCCCTCGGGGTCGGCGGAGTCGTACCCGCGCAGCGCCTCCTCGAACGCGGTCATCATCTCGTCGGGGTCGGGGAACGAGGTCACCACGTCGTCCTCCGGGCCTTCGATGGCGTGGATCTCCTCGGCACCCTCGTCCCAGACGATCCCGTCCTCGGGGCTGTAGGGGGAGACGAACGCGTCGGGCGCGGGCCCGTCGAGCCCGTCCGCGCCGTGGTAGCGCGGGTCCCAGCAGCGGATCTCGACGGTCCCGACCAGCTCCGGGGCGACGATGGTGATGTGCGCGGTCGGCTCGAGGGTCAGCGACACCTCGCGCCGGGTCGCCTCGGACTCGGCCACCCGCGCCGACGCCTCGCCGAGCTCGCCGCCGTCGGCCACGACCTTGAGCGACGCCGCCGGGACCGCCTCGAAGGCGAAGGCGCCGGCCTGGTCGGTGAAGGCCACCCAGCGCGAGCCGAAGGCCTCGGCGGTCGCGGTGACGACGACGCCGGGCTGCGGCTCGCCGTCGAGGTCGAGGACCCAGCCGACGACCGTGCGGACGTCGCCGACGATGAGGTCGAGCTCGCGGTCCTCGCGCGGGGCGAGGGGCCGGAGGGCGCGCGTCGCCTCGTCGTCGAGGCCGTCGGAGGCCACGACCAGGGTGGCGCCGTCGAGCATCGGGTCGGTCAGGAGATAGGCGCCGTCCTCATCGGTCTCGATCTCGTCGACCAGCTCGCCCGCGGCGTCCACGAGCTGGACGATGCGCTCGGTCTCCGGCGTCCCGTCGCCGTCGCGCACGATCCCGTGGACCGTGGCGCCGGGGCATGCCGTGATGGAGGCGCGCGGCCCGTCGACCGCGAGCGGCTCGGTGCGGAAGGCGCCGACGCGCGCGCGCACGGTCACGTCGCCGTCGTCCTCGACGTCGACGCGGGCGAGGCCGTTGTCCCCGGCGCGCGCGGTGTAGAGGTGCCCGCCGCGCTCGGCGATGACCTCGACGCCGGCGCCGGGCTGCCGCTTGCAGGCGGTGACCGCCACCTCGATGAAGCGCGCGCTGCGCAGGGCGTGGGCCGTGAGCGCCGGTCGCGCGTCGTCCGCGGTGCGCGCCTCGCCGCTTGGGGTCGTCGATGCGGCTGGGGTGCCGCCGATCACGGGGGCCGCCGGCCACGCGAGCCAGACCAGCCCGGTGATGCCGAGGGCCGCGATCGATCCCGCCCACATCGTGCCACGTGCCATGGTGCGCCTCTACGTGATTTCCGGGGATGGGGCCGCGCGGACGACCCGTGCTCAGAGTGAACGCGTGGGGTCTCGGAAAGTTCCCCACGATTGTTCGGCCGCTCTCCTGAAGACCCGACGGACGGGGCCGGTAAACCTCACACCCGCATTGGAGCACGACCGCCCTCAACGGGTTGCAAAGACAACGTAAAACGGACGCCCGCGGCGCCGTCGTGGCCTGTGTGCCGCGCAGCATTGGGATGGCCCGCGGTCTTCATGGGGGCGTGCGTTCGTGCTAATCTTGCTCTGTCGCGAATCTCTGTCGCGACGCACCCGAAGTGAGCTCGGAGATCCCATGCGCCGGCTGTCCATCTCAGCGTGGTTGGGTTGCGCCGTCCTGGCGGCCTGCAGCGGCGTCGCGGCCCCCGATGGCGGCGGGGGCCACCTGGCCGTCGCCGTGGCGTCCCTGTCGCTCCCCGGCGTGACGGACGTCCGCTACCAGATCGACGTCGTGAACGGCGACGGCGCGCCGATCTGGTCCAAGGAGCTGACCTCCTCCGCCTACGGCGCCGGCGACGGCTCGCTCTCCTACGTCGGCACCTGCGACGCCGACGCGCCGACAACGTCGGTGACGCTGACGATCCTCGAGCTCCACACCGCCGCCGGCCTCCTCGACGCCGCGAGCTGGCGCGATCCCGGGCCGATGACCCGCGTCGCCACCTGCGTCGCCGACAGGGACGTCCCGGTCACCTTCGATGTCACCGTGGCGCGCCGCGCCGAGCAGGGTTTCTTCGACGTCGCCGTCTCCTTCGCCGACATCTTCTGCTCGGCGAAGCTCGACTGCGTCGACGCCGCCGGCGACCCGCTGCTGCTGCTCCACGACCCGTCGGGCGCGCGCGGGCGGACCCTCGTGATGGGCCTCGCCTGCACCGGCGGCGCCGACGCGACCGAGACGACCCTCTACCGAACCGACGTCGTCGTCGACTGCGGGGCCGCCGGCTCCGTGACCGTCGACCCCTCGGCCGGCCCCGGCAACCTCGCCCCGGGCGACGGCATCTCCGGGACCAGCGGCCTCCTCTTCGCCGCCCAGGTGACCCGCGGCAACGAGCAGCTCTACCAGAAGCGCTACTGGAACGTGATGCTCGGGCTCGCCGCCCAGACGACCCAGTGCACGCTGACCGGCCGCGCGACCGCCAACGAGGCGGCCTTCGACAGCCAGACCACCCCGGCCGGGACCACCTGGCCCGTCATCGTCTGGGACGTCCCCATCACCGACGCGACCGGCGCCCTCAGCTGCACCCAGCACCCCATCGACGGCACCGGCGTCAACGCCGGCGTGGCGACGACGTACACCAGCGACGAGGCGTTCCCCTACGCCTTCACCGGCGCGGCCGTCATCAGCGCCGGCCCGACGCTGTGCGTGGACACCCAGACGGACTGCGCCTACGCGAGCTGCCAGGAGCTCCAGGCCGCCGGCCCGCTGCTCCCCAGCGGGACGTACTACCTCGACCCCGACGGCGCCGGGGCGGGCGCGGCGATCCCGGTGTTCTGCGACATGACCACCGACAGCGGCGGCTGGACGATGGTCGCGCGCGCCTCGGACACCAACGGCGTGGGCGACGACTACGAGTTCGCGGCGGCCGCCGGCGCCCACTCGCTCCTCGGAACGACCTTCGACCTCGGTACCCCGGCCGACCCGCAGTACACGCTGGGCCTGACCGGCCTCATCCCGCCCGGGCAGGTCGACGTCGACCTCCAGTACTACTGCTACGACAGCCGTGACGAGGCCGGTACGGCCTACTGGGTCAAGGCCGAGCAGGTGCCGGTCGACTGGCTTGTCGCCGATCTCGCCGCGAGCAACCCGGACCTCCTCTATGCCGCGCCGCTCACGAACAAGGACGGTGATACCGGCATCGGCAACTTCGCCTTCTTCGCCCGGGGCTCCGGGACCGGGCTCGAGAGCTGCGGCAACACCTACGCCGGCCAGTCGGGGATGAAGTTCAGCTGTGCCGAGAGCGGGCAGACGGCGATGACGCCGCCCAGCGTGTGGATTCTCACCCACTACTCGAACCCGACCGCCTATACCGAGGTCACTTCGTGCGGTGCCGTCGGCGCGGCGTCGCTGCCGTACTACGTCGGCGAGGTACGGATGCGCCTGCCCGACCCGCCCACGGGCCTGTGCACGGCGGGGCAGCAGCCGTGCCGCTTCACGAGCTGCAAGGCGCTGCTCGACAGCGGCTTCGCGACGACCAGCGGGACCTACTACATCGACCCGGACAGCGCCGGCCCGAGCGGGACGATCCCGGTCTACTGCGACATGGACACCGACAACGGCGGCTGGACCCTGGTCGCACGCGCCTCGGACACCAACGGCGCCGGCGGCGACTACGAGTACGCCGCCGCCGTGGGCACGAACCGGAGCCTCCTCGGCGCGACCGGCGACGTCGGCGCGCCGGCCGACGCGCAGTACACGCTGGGCCTCTCCAAGCTCCTCGACGACGGCCGCCCGACGGTGGAGGTCCAGTACCTCTGCTACGACTCGCGCGACGTGCCCGGCACCACCTTCTGGGCCAAGGCATCGGGGATTACCACGTCAACCTTGTTGACAAACATGGCCGCGGCGAACCCCGACATGCTCTTCAGCAACGTCCCCCTGACCAACATGGACGGCGTCCAGCAGCTGGGCTACTTCGCCTTCTTCGGCCGCTACACCACCGGCACCGCCACCTGCGGCAACACCTACGCCGGCCAGAGCGGGATGAAGTACAGCTGCGTCAGCGGCCAGCAGGCGATGAGCCCGGGCGGCGTCTGGTATCTGACGCACTACTCCGGGACCTACACCGAGGTGAACAGCTGCGGCCCCGTCGGCGGCAGCGTGCTCCCGTACTACGTGGGCGAGGTGCGCGTCCGTTGACCCTGGCGGGGTCGCGGGAGCGCGTCGGCCTCAGCCGAAGGTGCCGCCGTCCCAGCCGAAGCGCCGCGGGTCGGGGGCCGACATCTCGACGTAGACGCGGTCGCGCGGGACGCCGAGGGCCTGCTCCACGAAGACGCAGAGCCCCTCGGCCACGGCCTCGCAGGCCTCGACCGCGAGGCCGAGGCTCTTCAGCTCGAGGTAGGCGCACGGGGCGTCGCTGCCGCCGTAGGTCATCGTCACGCCGCCGCGGACGCTCACCATCACCCAGCGCTCGTCCTTGTCGACGAGCGTGGCCACGACCCGCGACCCGTGGCGGGCGGCGTCGGCCTCCTCGGAGCGCGTCAGCTCCCGGTTCGTCTGGACGATCAGCGTCGGCATCGGCCTCTCCTTCGTGGTCCACGGGCGCGTGGCTCATGGCCAGGCCCCTCGATACTCATATCGGATCGTACGGGCCTCGTCCCCTCGGGCGTGCACGATCCGCGTCGCCTCGCGGAGCCGCACCCGCCCGGCCCGACCCGAGCGCGCCGGCGAGGTGCGCGTCCGCCGACCCTGGCGTACGATGCGGCCATGACGACCGCGCGACCCCGCATCGACCTCGACGGCGTGACGCTCTCGGATCCGGCCCGGGACGGCGGCGCACTGGCCGTCTTCCGCCGCCGGACCACCGCGGGCGTGGTGCTCCTCATCCCCGAGAGCGCCGACCTCACGGTCCCCTGGGAGGACGTCGAGGCGGCGGAGGTCGACCTCGCCGCCGGCCGCCTCTCGCTGCGCTTCACCGCCGCCTACGCCGCGCGCCAGAACTGGCTCCGCGGCGCGCGCGAGCTCGTCGGCGCCTGGACCGACCGCGTCGTCCTCGGCTGACGCGGCCCTGGCCTGCGCTCGTCTTGAGCGCGGTGGCTCCCGGGGGCTGGATACACGAACGCCGGGCGTCCCGCGAGGGGGCGCCCGGCGCCGTGAGGGTCATCCCGGGGCTCAGGCCTTGGCGGCGTAGGCGCTCGGGAAGCGGGCGATGAAGGCGACCGCGAGCTCGATCTCACGCGCGTCGACGGCCTCGCCGATCTTGTGGGTGTTCTGCTCGATGCCCGGGCCGAAGCCGAACATCGCCGGGTGCTTCACGACACCCGAGGTCACCCAGTTCTTGCCCTCGACGTCGACGGTGGTGTCGTCCACGGCGATCGGGAAGCCCACGCCGTCGGTCGAGAAGATCCAGCGATCCACGCGCGGCTCGGTGCGGAGCTGCCCGCGGGTCCCGCCGGCCTTCACCGCCGGGGTCACGACGCGGTGGTACACGTCGACCGCGGTCTGGATCGCCGGGTGCTCCTCGGGCGTGATCCACCCGGGGTAGATCTGCGGGTTGCCCGGCTGGTAGCCGCGCCAGGTGAGCTGCTCGTAGCGCGGCACCGAGATGTCCACGCTCAGCCCGGCCTCGCGCGCGGCCGCGACGCTCTCGAGCGCCTCGACGTCGGCGACGGCCTGCTCGGGCGACTCGCCCACCGTGAGGCGGCGGTCGAAGCGCACGACGAGCTTGTCCGGCACCGCGCAGTCGCTCGGCGTGTCGAGGCGCGACCAGGACGCCGTGCGCGTCCCGTGGCCGAGGAAGTCGTGGTCGAGGAAGCCCTCGCGCGCGTCGTACTTCCGCGCCGCCTCGGCGACGATGGCGCCGCCGAACTCGAGCGGGTTGAGGCCCTCCCACGGCATCGAGCCGTGGCAGCTGCGGCCGGTCACGGTCATCTCGATCTGCATCCGCCCGCGCTGACCGCGGTAGATGCCGAGCGCGCCCTTGTTCGAGTCGCCGGTGCCCTCGGTGAGGATGACGACGTCGGGGACGATGCCCGCCTCGGCGCCCGGCCACACCTTCGAGGTGACGTACATCGGGCCGGCCCCGTCGTTGTCCTCCTCGGCGGCGGTGCCGTAGCTGCGCACGATGACGCCCTTCAGCGCGCCCTCGGCCCGGAGCTCGAGCATGATCTTGGTGGCGATGACCTGGCTGCAGACGCCCGAGAGCTGGTCGGCCGAGCCACGCCCGAAGACCATGTGCTCCCACTCGCTCTGCGGCGGCAGGTGGCCGAGCTCGCGCTGGAGGAAGTCGACGTTCACCTTCTCGGCGTCGACCATCCCGTCGTAGGCGTCGATGCCGCCGCCGATCTTCTCGATCCACTGCCCGCGCAGCGCGCGCACGGTGTCGGTGTGGCCGTCGAGGTAGATGACCTTCTTGTCGGCGACCGGGATCCCGTCGTCGGGGTCCATCACCGACCAGACGAGGTTGCCGTACGCGTCGAAGCCGACGTCATCGGGGTGAGCGACGGCGCCGAGGGCGATGATCTGCTGGCGCATGTGCTCGAGGCGCGGCCCCTCGTGGTTCGACAGGCCGCACTCCGGGTCGCCTCCCTCGCTCTTCGGCTTGTCGACGTAGTCGGCGGGGATGCGAATGACTTCCTGAAGCAGCTTCACCGCCAGCGGGCGGTACTTCGCCGCGAGCTCGGCAACGCGAGCGTCGAGGTTCGACATGGTGAGACCTCCTTTGGGTCGGTCGTTCGGCCTCAGGGCAGGTACGCCGAGAGGCGCTCCTTGAGGTCCGGGAGCTTGGCGCCGGCGAGGAGCGCCATGATGACGTACACCTTCTTCTGCGCCTCGCGCGCGACGTTGACCTTGTGCAGGTCCATCACGCCCGGGGTCACCTCGTCGCCGATGTCCGCCGGCAGGCAGTGCATGTACAGCGCGTCGCCGCCCGCGGTCTTCGCCATCCGGCGCTCGTCGCAGATCCAGTCGGTGTACTGCTTGTTGCGGGCCAGCGCCCGGTGCTCGATGTCGGCCATCGCGGCCTTGTCGCGCGCCTTGTTGGCCGCGACGCGCTCGAGCATCAGGTCGTAGGGGCCCCAGCTCTTCGGGTAGACCACGTCGGCGCCCTCGAAGGCGTCGTCCATGTTGTCGGTCACCCGGAAGCTGCCGCCGCTCGCCTTGGCGTTCGCCGCCGCGTGCGCGACGGTGTCGGGGATGAGCTGGTAGCCCTCGGGGTGCGCGAGCGTCACGTCGGCGCCGAAGCGCGTCATCAGCGTGATGATGCCCTGCGGCACGCTCAGCGGCTTGGCGTAGGAGGGCGAGTAGGCCCAGGACATGGCGATCTTCTTGCCGGCGAGCCCCTCGGGGAAGCGCTCGCGCAGCCACAGCAGATCCGCCGTCGCCTGGGTCGGGTGGTCGATGTCGCACTGCAGGTTGACGATCGGCACCTTGCGCGGGTCGTCGGTGGCCGCGAGGTACTCGTCGATGCCCTGCTTCACGTCGCGCATGAAGCTGTTGCCCTCGCCCAGGATGAGGTCGTGGCGGACGCCGAGGGCGTGGCTGTTCATGCCGAGCATGGCGCCGGTCTCGGCCGCCGTCTCACCGTGGGAGACCTGCGTCGAGCTGCCGTCGACGATGACCGGGGACATCCCCAGCCGGGTCGCGGCGCCGGCCCACGCGCTCTTGGTGCGCGTGGAGTTGTCGAAGAACATGGCGTACGCCAGCTCCGACGGGCAGAGCGGGGTCTTGATGCCGCGCTTGTCGAGCTCGGCGAAGAGCTCCGCAAGGGCGATGAGGCTCCCGAGGCGCTGGTCGTCCCAGTCCTGGGTGAGCATCATGCTCTCCCCGAGGAACGACGTGGCGACGGCCTTTTCGAGCAGCTGTGCGAGGTGGTCGCTCATGGGTCCTTCTCCCTCCGAAAAAGGTGACGGACCCTAGCCAAATCCCGAGCCGGTGTCACGATCCTTCGCGGCCCTCCGGCGTCCTCACGGGCGCTCGCCCGGCGGTGGCCACTGATCCCCGGCCGCCTCGTGATGCGCCCGGAAGTCGATCGCCGAGTTCATCGAGTGGAAGAGGTCGGCGAGCAGGCCGTAGCACGCGCTCACCTTGCGCAGGCCGTACTTGCGCTGGGCGCGGCGCTCGATGACGTCGAGCCGCCAGCCGATGGCCTTCGCGTCCACCCGCATCTCCGCGAGGGTCTGCGCGCCGCGGTCGTGGACCCACTTGTCGACCTGGGGCTTGCGCTCCTCGCTGGTCTTGCCGTGGGTGGTGAGCGCGAGCTGCTCGACCAGCGACAGGGTCTGACGCTGCTTCGCCGTCAGGGTCGCGTAGGGCTCGGCCCCGGCCGGCGTCGCGGCGCCCTCGGGCCCGCGGACGCAGGCGCGCGCCCAGGTCGCGGCGTTGCCGGAGGCGATCATCGGCTCGTGGGGCACGACCTCGACCGGCGGAGGCGCGCTGGCGCAGGCGGCGAGCAGGGTCGTGAGGGCGAGGGCGAGGGCGAGACGCATTCTAGGACCTCCCGGGGGCTCGTGGCGGGCGCACGATAGCACAGGGCGGCCCGGCTGTGGGCGCGAGGTGAAGGCATACCCGAGCTTGCCTTCGCGTTCCCGGTTCGCTATCGACCTCGTCCCCCACCGGAGGTTCCGCCATGCTCCGCTTCGCCCGGTTCGCCGCCGCCGCGCTCGCCGCGACCCTGATCGCCGGGGCCGCCGGGTCCGCCCACGCCGAGCGCGGGACGTGGCGCTTCCACGACGACACGCGGCCGATCAAGGCCGTGGTGGTCGGCGGCTCCGTGACCGCCTGGCCGCGCGGGAACTTCGGCCACTTCCTCGAGGCCGCCTGCCCGCGCGTCGAGATCGCGCTCAAGGGCAAGGCCCGCCTCGGCTCGAGCGCGCTCGCCGAGCGCGTGAAGGACCAGGTCGTCCGGAACCGCAACGTCAAGGTCGCCGACTACGAGGCCGCCTGGCTCATCTTCCAGAGCGGGCTCAACTCCATCGGCACCCCCGAGCTGGTCAACCGCGACCAGGCCGCCGTCTTCCAGATGGCGCACGACCACGGGATGAAGGTGCTGGCGCTGACCGTCGGCCCCTGGGGCGCCGAGCGCGACGCGCGCCGCTGGGCCTGGACGGCCGGGCTCGCCTACCGCGCCTTCACCGCCCGGACGGTCGACTTCGTCCTCGGCCGCCTCACCCCGGAGGAGGCCCTCGGCCGCTACGCCAAGGAGCGCCCGGCCCCCGGCTGGACCGACGGCGAGCGGCCCGACGTCGCCGTCGACCTCTATTACGACTCGCCGCTCCGGGACCGCGAGGCGCCGCTGCGCGACGAGGCCAAGGCGCGCCGCTACGTCCTGCGGGACCCGGCGATCAAGCGCGAGCTCAAGGCGCTCTTCGACGACGCCGCGCGCGAGGCCCGCGTGGCCGAGCTCGTCGCGCAGGTCCGCGAGCTGCCCCGCTGGTTCATGAAGGGCGAGCTCCACAGCTTCGACCACATCCACCCCAACATGGAGGGGCACCGGCTGATGGCCGAGGCCATCTGCCCGAAGCTCCCGGCGGCGTGGGGCTGCGACTGCGGCGCCATCGCGTCGATGGAGTGGCTCAAGCAGGGCGGCGGGGTCGGCCCGAAGGTCCAGCTGAGCGCCGCCGCGCCGGCCGGCGAGGGCGAGGCCGTCCCGAACTGAGCGCGGGCGCGTCGCCTACTGGCCACCGCCGAACGCCGCGGTGAGGCCGGCGGTGGCGACCCACGTCGCCTCACCGCCGCCCCACCCGGCGCCGACGCCGACGCTCACGACGCGGCTCGGGGTGACGTGGAAGAGCGCGCCGGCCATCATCTCGAGGCCGGCGGGCTCGCCCGGGGCGAGGGAGAGCACGGTGTCGACGCCGACGTGGACGAGGTCGTTGAGCCGCGTCGAGGCGCCGACGGCGACCTGGAAGGTCGTGTCGTCGTCCCCGCCCGTCGCCCCCGCGTTGAGCTCCAGCTCGCTCGCGTCGACCTCCCAGGTGGCCGCGAGGAGGCCCTGGACCTCGTGCCCGCTCGGCGCCTGGCCGTCGACCGCCGGGCGCCACGAGAGCTTCGCCGCGAGCCCGGGCGCGGGACCGGTGGGCTCGGTCAGGCGCAGCTTCCCGTCGACGACCGGGGCGATCATCGAGGATCCCCAGCTCCCGTCAGGGCGCGGCGCGGAGTCGAGGCCGAGCGACGCGCCGAGGTCGAAGGCGTCGCTCAGCCCGACGTGGAGGACCATCGACACGCCGACGCAGCCGACGTCGGACCGCGCGCCGTCGACCGCCGTGGCCAGCTCCACCTCGGCGACGCCGGCGCCGACGGTCCCGGCGTCCTCGGCGCCGAAGGGGTGGGCGGCCAGCGCGGTCCCGCCCAGCACCACCAGTCCGAGCCACGTCCCCGTCACCACGCCCACGACCGCGCTCATCTTGCCACCCCTGGTGTTGATTATCGTTATCAACAAGTGGGTAGATAGCGCACGCCGTCGTGCCGATCCTTGATGGGGATCAACATCGTCCGCGTTTTCTGTCGTCGCCCGGCTAGGTCGGCGTCCTGCCCGTGCGGTGCTCTACGGCGCGCACGTACAGCTGCTCGTACTCGCGGGCGGACTCCTCCCACCCGAAGCGCTGGGTCATCCCCCGCCGCACGATGCCGGCGAAGGCCTCGGGCGCGTTGTACCAGGTGTGCACGGCCCACCCGACGGTGTCGTAGAGCGCCGCCGGGTCCAGCGTCCAGGTCTTGAAGCCGGTCCCGGTGTTGGCCCGGGCGTCGAAGTTCTCGACGGTGTCGTCGAGCCCGCCGACCGCGTGGACGATGGGCGGCGTCCCGTAGGCGAGGCTGTAGAGCTGGTTGAGCCCGCAGGGCTCGAAGCGCGACGGCATCAGGAAGAGGTCCGCGCCGGCCTCGATGCGGTGCGCGAGGGCGTTGTCGTAGCCGATGCGGCAGGCGAAGCGCTTGGGGTGGCGCGACGCGATCCACGGGAAGTGCGCGTGGGCCCAGGCCTCGCCCGACCCGAGCAGCACGATCTGGATGTCGAGCTCGAGCAGCCGAGGGAGCGCCGCGGCGACGACGTCGATGCCCTTCTGCCGCGCCAGGCGCGACACCATCCCGATGATCGGCACGTCCCGCTGCGGCAGCCCCATCTCGGCCTGGAGAGCGCGCTTGCAGGCGTACTTGCCGGCCATCTCGTCGACGTCGTACTGCGCCGTCAGGTACGGGTCCGCCGCCGGGTTCCACTCGCGGTAGTCGATGCCGTTCAGCACGCCCGAGAGGTCCGCCGCCCGGTCGCGGAGCACCCCGTCGAGCCCGTGCCCGAAGGCCGGGGTCTGGATCTCGTGGGCGTAGCCCGGGCTGACCGCGTTGATGAGCGTCGCGTGGTAGAGCCCGCCCTTGAGCAGGTTGACCTGGCCCTGGAACTCGAGGCCCCGCGGGTTGAAGTGCTCCCACCCGATGCCCAGCACATCCATCAGCCCGGGGTAGGACGTCCCCTGGTGCTCCATGTTGTGGAGGGTCAGCAGCGACGCGGCCCGCCCGACCGGCTCGTCGCGGTAGACGGTGTTGAGGAAGACGGGCGTGGCGGCCGTGTGCCAGTCGTTGACGTGGAAGACGTCGGGCGTCCAGTGGAGCAGGCGCGTGAGCTCGATCGCGGCGCGCGACAGGAAGACGAAGCGGTTGTCGTTGTCCGGGTAGCCTTCGTGGGTCAGCGGGTCGACGTAGAGGCTCTCGCGGCCGAAGTACTGCTCGTGCTCGATGAAGTAGATGGGGACGTCGGTGTGCGGCAGCCGG
This sequence comes from Deltaproteobacteria bacterium, assembly GCA_006226565.1. Lineage (GTDB taxonomy): Bacteria > Myxococcota_A > UBA9042 > PHBI01 > PHBI01 > PHBI01. The sequence goes on from SBGO01000122.1 coordinate 25,595, forward strand.
CCCTCGTAGACCTGCGCCCACTGCGTCCCGACGATGCCCATCGGCACGCCGAGCGGGTGCGGCAGCACCGTGAGCTGATCGCGCGACACGCCGTAGTAGCGCGGCATGACCACGCGCACGTCGTGACCGAGGTCGGCGAGGAAGCGCGGCAGCACCCCCGCCACGTCCGCCAGCCCTCCCGTCTTGGCGAAGGGCACCGCCTCCGAGGCGACCATCAACACCCGCATTTTCGCGCTCCTCCGCCCCAAGTTCGGCTGGACGGAGGTTCTCGCCGGCGTCGGGCGCGGTCAAGCGGAAATCCTGCGGGCGTTCGGTCGACGATCGTCCGCGGTCGCTTGCTCGTTATCGCGGTGTTCTCTTACGCTGTGTCGCACAAGCTCAGAAGTCCGTTCCCCGGCCTGTTGCACTGCACATTCCGCGAAAATCGGAGAACCCCATGGGCGACGCGCGCGTATCGACTCTCCTCGTTCCCTTCCTGGTCGTGGCGTTCGGGCTCGTGCCCGCGGCCTGCGGCGGCAGCGACTCCGGCGGCTCGACCGACGGCGACACGACCAACACGACCGCCAACGAGGCGCCCGTCGTCAGCATCAAGGTCCCCGCGGACGGCGCCATCGTCCCGGCCGGGCAGCCCCTCACCTTCACCGGCACGGTCAGCGACGATCACGACGCGGCCGACGCGCTGACCGTCCTGTGGCTCAGCGACCGCGAGGCGAGCCCGCTGAGCCAGGCGCCGGCGAACAGCCTCGGCGGCACCACCATCGAGGTGAACAACCTCGCGGCCGGCACCCACGTCATCACGCTGGGGGCGACCGACAGCGGCGGCAAGACCGGCACCGCGACCATCACGATCACGGTGAACAGCGGCCCGACCGCGCCCGAGGTCACGATCGCCCCGCCGGCGCCGACGACCACCGACGACCTGGTGGCGACCGTGTCGCGCGAGGCCCAGGACCCGAACCGCGCGTCGAGCGCCCTGACCTACAGCTACCGCTGGTTCAAGAACGGGACCTTCGCGAACCTGACGTCGGCCACGGTGCCGGCGGCGCTGACGGCCAAGGACGACGTCTGGGAGGTGCGGGTGGTCGCCAACGACGGCCTCGTGGACGGCGCCGAGGGCGTGAGCGCGGTCACCGTCGCCAACACCCCGCCGAGCTGCGACGCCGCGTCGATCTTCCCGACGGCGGCCAACACGACCAAGGACATCACCTGCACCTGCAGCGGCTTCTCCGACGCCGACGACGACGACGAGGCCTCGACCTGCACCTTCTACGACGGCGCGACGCCGCTCGCGGGCGACGGCTCGTGCACGCTCACGGCCGACGCCACCGACAAGGGGATGCAGATCCACTGCTCCCTCGTCCCCGGCGACGGCGACGACGACGGCGACGCCGTGACCTCCGGCGAGGTGCCCATCCTCAACGCGCCCCCCACCGCCCCGGTGGTCGCCCTCGCGCCGACCGTGGCCGACGCGACCACGACGGTGACCTGCAGCCTCTCGACGCCCTCCACCGACCCCGACGGCGACAGCGTGACCTACACGGTCGCGTGGCTTGTCGACGGCTTCGAGAACACCGGCGTCATGTCGTCGAGCCTGGTCGCCGGGAGCCTCTCCGACGCGTCGGGCGTGGGCGCCCACCGCGGCTCGCGCCTGTCGTGCCGGCTGCGGGCGAGCGACGGCGAGGCGAGCTCGGCCCCGGCGACGAGCGCCGAGCTGGTGCTCGGCAACGCGCCGCCGGCGATCGACAACGTCATCGTCACCTCGGTCGACGGCGCGCCCATCAACGAGAACGCCGTCCTGCGCTGCGAGGTCGGGGACTCGGAGGATCCGGACGGTGACCCGCTCACGATGACCTACGTGTGGTACGTCGGCGGCGAGGAGGTCGCCGGCGTGACCGGTCAGAACCTGACCGGGGCCGCCTTCGACAAGGGCGACAGCGTGAGCTGCGCCGTCCGGGCCGACGACGGGCAGGGGGGCCAGAGCGCGATCGCGACCTCGAAGACGCAGGTCGTCATCGGCAACGCGCTGCCGAGCCTCCTCGGCGCGAGCCTCGACAAGACCGCGCCGAGCGCCTTCGAGCAGGTCACCTGCATCCCCGAGGGCTGGCAGGACCCGGACGGCGATCCGCTCGAGGTCGTGTACGCGTGGTACGCCAACGACGGCGGCGGGCTCGCGCTCCTGGCGGGGCAGACCTCGTCGCGCATCACGCCCGACACGCTCTCGCCTGGCGATCAGCTGGTCTGCGAGGTGACCCCGAAGAACGGCGTCGACCTCGGGACGCCGGTCCAGAGCGCCCCGGCGACCATCGCGCCGCCGTCGCCGACGGCGCCGATCGTCACGGTGAACGCGCCCGACGGGGCCGACGGGGCCGTGCGCTGCGACTTCGTCGAGCCGGCGCGGCACTTCACCGGGACCGTGTCCTACACCTTCTACTGGCGCCTCAACGGCGGCACCGAGAACCAGGGCAACGCCACCATCACCGGGCTCCACGACTGCGACCTCGCGGCGTGCCGCGCGGTGGCGAGCGACGGCTCGACGAGCCTCTCGAGCGCGCCGGCCGAGCTCCTGCTGCCGGTCGGGAGCGACTGCGACACCGGCAACGACTGCCGGACCCCGACCTGCGACCCCGGCGGCGGCTGCGACTTCGTCCTCGCCAGCGACATCACCTGCGACGACGGCAACGGCTGCACCACCGGCGACCACTGCGAGCTGGGCTTCTGCATCGCCGGGGGCTTCGCCGGTGACGGCGCCTCCTGCGAGGACGGCTCCTACTGCACCAGCGGCGACACCTGCGACGGCGCCGGCAACTGCAACGGCGGCGCGGATCCCTGCACGGCCACCGCGGGCGGCTGCCTCGTCGGCTCCTGCGACGAGCTCCAGGACAAGTGCATCGTCGACACGAAGCCCGCCGGGTCGGCGTGCAACGACCACGACGGCTGCACCAGCGGCGACAGCTGCAGCGCCAACGGCGTGTGCCTCCCCGGGTCGTCCGTGACCTGCACCGGGACGGCGGACGAGTGCAACGAGGCGGCGTGCGTCAGCCTCAGCGATACGACCCACAGCTGCCAGACGCAGCCGTTGGCGGCGGGGGCGCCGTGCACCAGCACCGACTTCTGCGTCGTCGACGCGACCTGCGACGGCCAGGGCAACTGCGGCGGGGGCGACGAGCGCGACTGCGAGGCCGAGGTCGGCGACGACTGCAACACCGCGACCTGTGACCCGACGCTCCAGCGCTGCCTCAAGATCCCGGCGGCGACCGGCACCTCGTGCAACGACGGCAACGCCTGCACCATCGTCGACACCTGCGTGAACGGCACCTGCGAGGGGACGGGCGACGCCTGCGTGGAGGAGCAGATCAGCCTGGCCGGCGGCGACCAGCGGCCGGCCATCGTGTCGATCGGCTACGGGCGCTACGTGACGCAGTGGTGGGCGACCGCGGTCGCGCCGACCCATTTCCGCTACAGCGACGCCTACGGGTCGCGGGAGAACGAGGAGATCGCGACGCCGAACGCCGCCTCGCGCGTCGGGAGCTGGGACACGCGCATGGCCGCCCGCTCCACCGGGACCATCGCCGTGCCGTTCTTCGACGGCACGGTGAGCGCCAGCGCCTACTCCTCGGCGCTGACGGCGGCGTCGTCGATCAAGGGCGTGGCGCACGATCTCGCGGGCGCCCGGCTGACGTCTACGACCATGTTCGCCATCAACGCCACGGCCAGCAGCTCCGCGTACAACAAGTACGTCGCGCACACCGGCGCCAAGGTCCAGGCGCTGGCGCTGCTCGACGGCAGCTTCGCGTTCGTCGCCGGCTGCACCATCGGCGGCACCGCCGGCGGTCAGAACTGCACGCTGGCCCCGAACGCGATCTTCTTCTACCCGCCGACCGGGCTCATGACGACGGGCACCCGCACCGAGCTGGTCGGCGCCGGCGGCGTCTCCGGCCTGCTCTGGGACGCGAAGTCGAGCTCCGACGGCACCGGGACGTTCATGCTCGCCTGGGTCACGAACAACAAGACCGCGATCAACGTGCGCCGCTACACCGGGCAGGGGCAGGTCGACGCCGGCAGCTCGAACCCGTGGACGGTCTTCACCACCAGCGGCAACACCGTCGAGCAGGTGCGCGTCCTCCCGATGGGCGACTCGCGCTTCGTGGTCGCCTGGGACGTCACCGGCGAGGACGGCAGCGGGCGCGGCGTCTACGCGGCGCGCTTCGACAGCGAGGGCAACATCATCGGCAGCGCCTTCCGCGTGAACACCCAGACGCCGGGGGACCAGCGTCTGGGCGAGGTCGCGCGCTTCTCGAACAACGACTTCGTGATCGTGTTCGACGACGCCAACGGCGACACCAACGGCTGGGGCGTGAAGGCGCGCCTCTACACCAACACCGCCCAGGCGAAGGGCGGCGTGATGGACATCAACACCCGCACGGCGGGGTCGCAGTACCTGCCCACGGTCGAGGTGCTCGACACCGACGAGTGGGTGGTGGCCTTCATCGACGACCAGAAGCGCGTGTGGACGCGGCGCTACCTCCCGGACGGCGGGCCGTCGATGGGGCGCATCGAGTGGCAGCTGAACGCCACCACGGCGGGCGGCCAGAAGGGCGTCGTCGGGGCGCGCGCCGGCAACGGCGCGGTCATGGCGGCCTTCGAGTCGCCGGTCTACGGCAAGCAGGAGGGCGAGATCCTCGCCCGCATGATCAACACCGCGGGGCCCACGCTCGGCGCCGAGTTCATGGTCAACCAGACCGACTCGGGGCCGCAGCTCAACCCGGCGGTCGCGGGCGGCGCCGGGCACTTCGCCGTCGCCTGGGAGTCGGGGCAGCAGGATGACGCCGACAACGGCGTGTTCGTGCGCTTCTACGACACGACGGGCGCGGCGGTGACCTCGGAGGTGAAGGTCAACACGACCGTCGCGAGCTTCCACCGCAACGCCTCGGTCGCGATGACCACCGGCGACAACGCCGTCGTCGCGTGGGCCGCCGCGGTGGGATCGGGCTCGATCGCCGACGTGTTCGTGCGGGTCGTCTCGCCGGCCGGCGAGCTCGTCACGCAGGAGACGCGCGTCAACGACACGACCGCGGGGATCCAGGACAAGCCGTCGGTGGCGGTGGGCTCCGACGGCAACATCCTCGTGGCGTGGCAGTCGAACGGGCAGGACGGCTCGTACTACGGCGTCTACGTGCGCAAGCTCGACCCCAACGGCAACGCGCTCAGCGACGAGGTCCTGGTGAACACGACCGTCGACCTCGACCAGAAGTCGCCGTCGCTCGCCATCGCGCCGAGCGGCAACCGCTTCACGGTCTGCTGGGAGTCGCTCGGGCAGGACGCGCCCAACTCCCTCGGCGTGTACTGCCAGGTCATGGACTACGGCACGCTCTCGCGCTTCGCGGACGAGGTCCGGATCGGCGGCCTCACCGCCGGCGAGCAGCGGAGCCCCGACGTCGCCTACATGGCGACCGGCGAGATCATCGTCGGCTGGGACTCCGAGGGTGTGGACTCCGACCAGTTCGCCGTCGCGTACCGGCGCCTGACCGCGGACGGCGCGCCGTCCGGGGCGCGCGTGGTCGGCAACCGCACCTGGGCCGGGAGCCAGGAGCACCCGGCGGTGGTGCCGCTCTCCGGCGCCGGCGTGCTGGTGATGTGGGAGTCCACCGACCAGGACGGCGAAGACAAGGGCATCTACTTCCGAACCATGTCGAGTTTCTGAGACCGGCTGAGCTCACCGCCCCCCTGGCTCGGGTGGAGTCAGGGGAGCGGGGCGCCCATGCGGTAGAGCTCGAAGAGGACCGTCGCGCCGGCGTCGAGGAGCGTCCGGGCGAGGGCGGGGTCGCCTTCGGCGGTGACGTAGAGGAAGTCCGCGCGGTTCGGGTCGGCGTGGGGGCGGAGCGCCTCGAGGAGCGGGCGCGCGAGGTCGGGCCGGGCCACGCAGAAGGGATAGGCGCCCGGGTGGCTCGGGGAGAAGGTCGCGAAGGCGACGACGTCGTCGCCCTCGCGGAGCGCCATCGGGACGTAGCCGACGCGCGTGCGCTGGGTGGTCACGCGCTCGAGCGGTAGGCCGAAGCGGGCGGCCACCGCGGCGTCCTCGG
>SBGO01000455.1 GCA_006226565.1 Deltaproteobacteria bacterium
GTCGCCCGCGGTGCCGCCGCTCGCGACGCCCGCCGGCTACCGCGTGGTGCTCGTCGACAAGCCCGAGCGCAGCCAGACCCAGGTCTTCATCGGCCACACCACGCTCGACGCGAACCACGCGGACTACCTGCCGCTGCTCATCGCGCAGACCGTCTTCGGCGGCACCTTCACCGCGCGCGTCTCCCACGAGATCCGCGAGAAGCGCGGCTGGTCCTACGGCGCCTACAGCTACCTGTCGACCGACCGCCACCTCGGGACCTTCACGATCCGCTTCTACCCCTCGGTCGCCGACACCCTCCCGGCGATCCAGCTCGCCGACGAGCTCTTCCGCGACCTCGTCGCCCGCGGCGTGACCTCCGACGAGCTCGAGTTCGCGCGCGACTACCTGGCCAACGGCCACGCGTTCTCCATCGACACCGCCGAGCGGCGGCTGAGCGAGCTCATGTCGGCGCGCCTCCAGGGCCGGCCGGACGGCTGGGTCGACGGCTTCGTCGACGCGGTGCGCGCGGTCACCCCCGAGCAGGTCGACGCGGCCCTGAAGCGCCACTTCACCCCCGAGTCGCTGATCACCTCGGTGGTCGCGACCGCGAGCGACCTCCGCGACGCGATCACCGCCTGGCCGCGGGTCAGCGCCATCGAGGACGTCGACTACCGCGAGCCGGCCTACCCCTGAGCGTTCGCCGCGGCGCCACATGACCGCGCCCGCCCGTCACCGCTGCCTCCGACGCCCGCGGGACGCTACACGCCGTATCCGACCGAAGGGTGAAATGCCCCCGCCGGTCGCGCGCTAGCCCCCGATCCGACGCCACCCGCGCCAAAATCCCCTGTATTCTCAGAGCCCTCCCAAGGGCACATTTCTTGCCTCTCGGAGAGTGAGCGCCGCCTCGTCCGCGGCGCCCACTCAGAGCGGAAAAGAGAGAGAGAAGGAAGGGAGAACCCAAGTGAGGTGACGTCATGATGCGTCTGCGAATGATCGTGCCGGTGGCCGTGCTGGGCCTGGGCCTGGGCTTCACCGCCTGCGCCGACCTCGAGGAGCCGCCCGAGGTCGCCGTGGTCGAGGCCGCGCTGGTCCCGCCCGGCTCTGGCTGCAACGGCCTGTGCAACGCCGTCGAGAACGTGTGCCCGGACAACCCGTCCTGCGCCGTGATCCAGGACGAGCTCGTCAAGCACGGCTGCGACTGCTTCGAGCCGCCGCCGACGGCCTGCCCGTGCTGGATGGAGCAGGGCTGGTACTACGACGCCGAGGTCAAGGGCGTGTACTGCGGGACCTACGACTACGGCCGCCTGAGCATGTGCGCGCCCGTCGGCAAGGGCGGAGGCGACATCTGCTTCGCGAACTACGGTGACGCGACCGAGTACGAGGTGGATCCCGCCATCTGCGCCGCGTGCCGCGAGCTGTTCCCGCTCACCATCGACGTCCTGAACAGCTACCCGGACACGGTGGACGTGTACTCCTGCACCACGATCGAGTAGCGACCCGGGGGGGGCGCAGCTGCGGTCGGCGCTCGCCGTTCCGAGCGGGCGCCGGTCCGCGTCACCCGAGCCGGTCGGCCCACTCGGGCTCCTTGAAGCCGACGAGCGTGAAGGCGCCCCCGTCGACGAGCGGGCGCTTGATGAGCTTGCCGTCGGCGGCGAGGGCGGCGAGGCAGTCGTCGTCGCTCATCGCGTCGAGGCGCTCCTTGAAGCCGCCGTCCCGGTAGGACTGCCCGGACGTGTTGAAGAAGCGCCTGAGGGGCAGCCCCGAGCGCTCCCAGAGCGCGCGCAGCGTCGCGACGTCGGGCGGGGCGTCGACGATGTGGACGGCGGTGTAGGCCACGCCCTTGGCGTCGAGCCACTTCAGGGCCTTCCGGCAGGTGCTGCACTGCGGGTACTGGTAGACGGTGATCGCCATCAGGCTCCCTTCCTCTCGAGGCACGTGCGGAGCTTCTCGGTGCACTGCCGGATGAGCTTGCCGATGTACTGCTTCGAGCCGCCGACGACCTGGCCGATGCGCTCGTTGGTCATGTCCCCGGCGAAGCGCAGCTTGAGAACCTGCTGCGCCTTCGGCGTCAGCTCCTCGAGGCAGTCGTTGAGGCGCGGCAGGAGCATCTGCGTGTTGGCCAGCTGCTCGGCGCTGCGCGCCCCGTCGTCGGGGAGCGCCTCGGGCTCGAGCTCCTTGTGGCGGTCGGCCCCGCGGCGCTTGCGCAGCGAGCGGCGCGTCGCCATCAGCCGCAGGTAGCTGACGATGGCCCGCTCGTGCTCGATGTTCTGGACGTAGGTGAAGAGGAAGTCGTGGACCACGTCGGTCGCGACGTCGGACGCGTCGACCCCGTAGCCGAGCACCCGGGCGCACGTCGCGTAGACGCGATCCCAGTGCAGGCTCCAGAAGCGCGCCTGCGCCTCCGTATCCCCGGCCTTGAGGGCCGCGAGGCTCGGCCCCGGCTGGACTTCCTCGGCTTGCATGGCCGCCACTAAACCCGAGCCCCGACGCTTCGGCAAGTCCGTTGACCCGCGGCCGCGCGCGCGTACCGTCGGGCCTTCCGCCGCACCGGGATTCCCTTGGCGCCCGACCCCGGCGCGGGGTATGGACGCGACGCGCCGCCCGTCGGCCAGAGACGAGGTCACGATGCCAGCCCGAGCCGCCACTCCACCGCTCATCACCGAGCTCGCCGCCGCCCTCTCGCGCGGCGCCGGACCGGTCGATGTGGTCGGGGGCACCGGCGGCTTCGCGGGGCTCGTGCTCGCGCACCTGCGTCAGGCCGTCGATCGCCCGCTGGTGGTGGTCGTGCCGGACGACGGCCGCGCGTCGGTGGTCGAGGACGGCATCGACTTCTTCAGCGGCGGGGTCCACGGCGACGCCGCCGGGGACGCGCCGCCGCGCGAGTCGGTCCAGGTCCTCGCCCCGCTCGACCACGTCCCCTTCCAGGGGATGAGCCCGTCGCGGCTCCAGGTCATGGAGCGCGTGACGACGCTCTTCCGCGCCGTCCACGGCCTCGACCTCGACGTGCTGGTGGTGCCGGCCGCCGCGCTCATCGACCGCGTCATCCCGCGCGCCGCGCTCGAGCGCTCCGCCTTCTTCGTCGCGCGCGGCGAGCGCCTGTCCATCAACCAGCTCGCGGGCTTCCTCGCCGCCACCGGCTACCACCGCGTCCCGGCGGTCGAGGATCCCGGGACCTTCGCCGTCCGCGGCGGCATCGTCGACGTCTTCTCGCCCCTCGACGAGGCGCCGGTCCGCATCGAGCTCTGGGGCGACGAGGTCGACACCCTCAAGTTCTTCGACCCGGTCACCCAGCGGACGACCCACACCGTGGCCCGCGCCGCCTTCGGCCCGGCGCGCGACGTGCTCTTCACCCACGACGCGATCGCCCACGCCAAGCGCACCATCACGGCGCTCGCCGACACGCGGAACGTCCCGACCTCGCGCGTCGCCGCGCTGCTCGACGACGTCGACGCGGGCGTGCTCGCCGTCGGGGTCGAGGACCTCCTGCCGCTCTTCCACCCCGCCCTCGACACCCTCTTCGACCTCGCCTGGTCCGACGCCGTGTGGCTCGTCGAGGAGCCCGAGCGCTGCGAGGAGGCCATCCGCGCGCGCTGGGCGGACGTCCAGGAGCGCGCCGAGCGCCGCCTCGCCACCCCGGGCGAGCTCGCCCTGCCCGCCGACGCCCTCTTCATCCCCGCCGACGAGGCCGTGGCCGCCCTGAGCGCGCGCATGTCCGCGCGGCTCACGCCCTTCGAGCGCGCCGAGGCGGCCTCCGCCGGGCGCGCGACCTTCCGCTTCGCCGTCGACGACAACAGCGACGTGCGCCGGGACATCGAGGCGGCCATGCGCGACGGCGAGGAGCACGTGCTGTCCTCGCTCACCGCCCGCGTCCACCGCTGGCGCCACGACGGCCTCGCGGTCGTCGCCTGCGCCCACTCCGCCGGCGGGGTCGATCGCCTCGACGGCCTGGTGCGCCACTACGGCGTCGCCGTGGCCCGCCACGACGAGCCCTTCCGCCTGGCCGACGTGCCCAGGCTGGCGACGGCGAAGGCCCAGCTCCACCTCTACCGGGGCGCGCCGGGCCAGGGCTTCCGCGCGACCGAGCTGGGCTTCGTCCTGCTCGACGAGACCGAGATCCTCGGCAAGCCGCCGCGCAAGAAGCGCCGCCGCCGCCAGGCGCCCCCCGAGCAGGCGCTCCAGAGCTGGCGCGACCTCGCCATCGGCGACCACGTCGTCCACCTGCAGCACGGCATCGGGCGCTACGTCGGGCTCGAGAAGACGGTCCGGAGCGGCCTCGAGACCGACTTCGTCGTCGTCGAGTACGCCGAGGGCAACAAGCTCTACGTCCCCATCGAGAAGCTCCACCTCGTCTCGAAGCACTCGAGCGCCGGCGACCACACCGTCCCGCTCGACAAGCTCGGCGGCGCCGGCTGGCAGCGCACCTCCAAGCGCGTCAAGAAGGCCGTCCGCAACATCGCCGACAAGCTGCTGCGCATCTACGCCGAGCGCGCCGCCCGCGAGGGCTTCGCCTTCAGCCCGCCCGACGAGTACTTCCACCGCTTCGAGGCCGGCTTCCCCTACGAGGAGACCCCGGACCAGTCGCGCGCCATCCGCGAGACGCTGCAGGACATGCAGAAGCAGCTCCCGATGGACCGGCTCGTGTGCGGCGACGTCGGCTTCGGCAAGACCGAGGTCGCCATGCGTGCCGCCTTCAAGGCGGTCCTCGACGGCCGCCAGGTGGCGGTCCTGGTGCCGACCCAGGTCCTCGCCGAGCAGCACCGCATGACCTTCCAGCGGCGCTTCGAGGGCCTCCCCGTCACCGTCGACAGCGTCAGCGGGATGAAGTCGACGGCGCAGCAGAAGGAGGTCCTCGACCGGGCCGCGCGCGGGACCCTCGACATCGTCATCGGCACCCACCGGCTCCTGTCGAAGGACGTGAAGTTCAAGTCGCTCGGCCTCCTCGTCGTCGACGAGGAGCACCGCTTCGGCGTCGCCCACAAGGAGCGGCTCAAGCGTTACCGGGCGACGGTCGACGTCCTGACCCTGACGGCGACGCCGATCCCGCGGACGCTCCACCTCTCGATGGTCGGGATCCGCGACATCACGCTCATCCGTACGCCGCCCATCGACCGCCTGCCGATCCGGACGCTGGTCGCGCAGCCCAACGAGGACATCATCCGGGACGCGATCCGGCGCGAGCTCGCGCGCGGCGGCCAGGTCTACTTCGTCCACAACCGCGTCGAGGACATCGCCAAGCAGGCCGAGCTCATCCGGCGGCTCGTCCCCGAGGCGCGCATCGCCGTCGGGCACGGGCAGATGGCGCCCGGGCACCTCGAGCAGGTGATGATGAAGTTCGTCAGCGGCCAGGCGAACGTGCTGGTGAGCACCACCATCATCGAGAGCGGCATCGACATCCCGACCGCCAACACCATCCTCATCAACCGCGCCGACCGCTTCGGGCTCGCCCAGCTCTACCAGCTGCGCGGGCGCGTCGGGCGCTCGAGCGAGCGGGCCTTCTGCTACCTGCTCATCCCGTCCCCGGCGAACCTCGCCGGCGACGCCAAGGAGCGCATCGCGGCCATCCAGCGCTTCAGCGAGCTCGGCTCGGGCTTCGCCGTCGCGAGCCACGACCTCGACATCCGCGGCGCGGGCGACATCCTCGGCGCCGACCAGGCCGGCAACATCGACGCCGTCGGCTACGACGCCTACATGGAGCTCCTGCGCCACGCCATCGACGAGGTGCGGGCCGAGCAGGCCGGCGAGCCGCCCCCGGCGGACCTCGACCCCGAGCTCAAGATCGCCGTCGAGGGGCGGATCCCGGAGTCGTGGCTGCCGGACACGACGCTGCGGCTGCGCCTCTACCGCGACCTGGCGTCGGCGAACGACGTCGACGGCCTCCTCGAGGCGCTCAAGGACGCCGTCGATCGCTACGGGCGGGCCCCCGAGCCGGTGAAGAACCTCGTCGAGCTGATGGCCATCAAGCTCGAGGCGCGCGCGCTCGGGATCAAGTCGGTGGTCTTCAACCCGAGCCTGCTCAGCTTCGCGCTGACCGAGCTCGGGCCCTTCGACGCGCCCTCGGTGGCGGCCGTCATGAGCGCCCACGACAACCCCTTCCGGGTGACGCCGGATCTCCGCTTCGTGCGCCAGATCGGCCCCCGGGAGTGGACCGAAGGGCTGGACACCGTGCGCCAATCGTTGCGGTGGCTCGGGAACTTTGTTAGCCGAAAGCGTTCAGCCGAGATCCCTGCCGCCCCGCGCCGGCTCCCCGGCTGAGCGTCCCTCGACGGAGACCCCATGCCCTTGCCTGCCCCGCGTCCCGACACGTCCCCGCGCCTGCTCGTCGCCTTGGCGGCGCTGGCGCTGGTGTTGCTGGCCGGCTGCTCGATCGCCTGTTCCGCCACATCCAGGGCCAGTTCCACCCACTCGTAATGAGCCAGCTCCAGGAAAAACGGCACATCCCCGTCCAG
>SBGO01000515.1 GCA_006226565.1 Deltaproteobacteria bacterium
GGTGACGCCCCAAGACACGGTGACGCCCCAAGACACCGTGGAGCCGCAGGACACCGCGGAGCCCCAGGACACCGCGGAGCCCCAGGACACCGCCGCCGCCGAGGACACCGCGGTCGATCCGGTCGCCGCCGCCCATCAGGCCGCGCAGGTGGACGCGCAGCCCGAGACCCGCCGTCAGCTGGACCGCGACACCTTCCACGGCGTCGAGGTCACCGAGGAGTACCGCTGGCTCGAGGACGGCGCGAACGACGAGGTGAAGGCCTGGACCAAGGTCCAGAACGCCCACGCCCGCAAGGTGCTCGACGCGCTGCCGCATCACGACGAGGTCGTCGCCGCGGTCGCCAAGGTCTTCGGCGCCGAGGCCGTCAGCTGGGGCTCCGTCACCGCCGTCGGCGGCAAGTGGTTCGCCATGAAGCGCCAGCCGCCCAAGCAGCAGCCCTTCCTCGTGGTCGCCGACGACCTCGACGACGTCGCCTCCGCCCGTGTCCTCGTCGACCCCGAGAAGATCGACGAGGCCGGCACCACCGCCATCGACTGGTTCGTCCCGTCCCCGGACGGCACCAAGGTCGCCGTGTCGCTCTCCAAGGCCGGCACCGAGGCCGGCGACGTCCACGTCTTCGACGTCGCCACCGGCGCGGACGCGGGCGACGTGGTCCCGCGCGTCAACGGCGGCACCGCCGGCGGGGCGCTCACCTGGAAGACCGACGGCAGCGGCTTCTTCTACACCCGCTACCCGCGCGGCGAGGAGCGGCCGGCCGAGGACCGGAACTTCTGGGTCCAGGTCTACTCCCACACCCTCGGCACCGACACCGCCACCGACGCCTACGAGCTCGGCAAGGATCTCCCGCGCATCGCCGAGTACCGCCTCGACACCGACAAGCGCACCGGGCGCGTCCTGGCGACGGTGCAGGACGGCGACGGCGGCGAGTTCGCCCACTTCCTGCGCGAGCCCGACGGGACGTGGCGGAAGTTCAGCGACTTCGGCGACAAGACCCTGGTCGCGAGCTTCGGCCCCGACGACACCCTCTTCGTCATGAGCCGCAAGGACGCCCCGCGCGGCAAGGTCCTGCGCGTCCCCATCGCCACCCTCACGGTCGCCGACGCCCCGGTCGTCGTGCCGGAGGGCGAGGACGCCATCGTCGAGGACTTCTGGGGCCCGCCGACCGTGCTCCCGACGGCGTCCAGGCTCTACGTCCTCTACCAGCTGGGCGGGCCGTCGGCCATCCGCGCCTTCACCCTCGACGGACAGCCCGCCGCCGCCCCCAAGCAGGCCCCCGTCAGCGCCAACGGCGGGCTCGTGCCCCTCGGCGGCGACGACGTCGCCTTCTGGTCGCGCTCCTACGTGACCCCGACCACCTGGTACACCTTCACGGCGACCACCGGCGCCACCGCCAAGACCGCCTTCGCCTCCGAAGCGCCGACCTCCCTCGACGACATCACCGTCACCCGCGAGATGGCGACCTCGAAGGACGGCACCCAGGTCCCGATCAACATCCTCGTCCCGAAGGGCACCCCCAAGGACGGCACCGCGGCGGCGGTCGTCTACGGCTACGGCGGCTACGGCGTGAACATCGAGCCGAGCTTCGCGAGCCGCTACCGCCCGCTCTTCGATCAGGGCGTGGTCGTCGCCATCACCAACCTCCGCGGCGGCGGCGAGTACGGCGAGGCGTGGCACCGCCAGGGCAACCTCACGAACAAGCAGAACGTCTTCGACGACTTCGTGGCGACCCTCGAGCACCTCGTCGCCCAGAAGGTCGTCGCCAAGGACCGCGTCGGCATCCTCGGCGGCTCCAACGGCGGGCTCCTGATGGGCGCGACCCTGGTCCAGCACCCGGAGACGCCGGCGGCGGTCGTCTCCTTCGTCGGCATCTACGACATGCTGCGCGTGGAGCTGTCGCCCAACGGCGCCTTCAACGTCCCCGAGTTCGGGACCGTCAAGGACGAGGCGCAGTTCAAGGCGATGTACGCCTACTCGCCCTACCACAACGTCGAGGACGGCGTGGCCTACCCGCCGACGCTGTTCCTGACCGGCGAGAACGACCCGCGCGTCGACCCGATGCAGTCGCGCAAGATGACCGCGCGCCTCCAGACCGCCGTCGCCAGCTCGCCGCGGCCGAAGACGCCGATCCTGCTCCGGACGAGCGCCGACGCCGGCCACGGCCTCGACACCAAGCTCGACGAGCGCGTCGCCCAGTACGCCGACGCGTACGCCTTCCTGCTCGACCAGCTCGGCGTCGCCTGGCGCGCCGCCGCGCCGCAGTAGCGGCGAGCGGCGCGAGCGCCCGTCGTCACGGCGCCGCGGGGCCGTGACGACGGTCCCGCGCCGGGCGCGTCACTCCTTGTCGGTGCGGAGCACGGCGACGAAGGCCTCCTGCGGGATCTGCACGCTCCCGACGGTCTTCATCTTCTCCTTACCCTTCTTCTGCTTCTCGAGGAGCTTGCGCTTTCGCGAGATGTCGCCGCCGTAGCACTTCGCCGTCACGTCCTTGCGGTACGGGGCGATGTTCGAGCGCGCGATGATGGTCCCGCCGACCGCCGCCTGGATCGGGATCTTGAACTGGTGCCGCGGGATGGCGTCGGCGAGCCGCTCGACGTAGGTCAGCCCGCGCGTGCGCGCCTTGTCGGCGTGGGCGAGGTAGCTGAGCGCGTCGACCTGCTCGTGGTTGACGAGGATGTCGACCTTGACGATGTCCGCGGGGCGGTAGTCGAGTTCCTCCCAGTCGAAGGAGCCGTAGCCGCGGGTGATGGTCTTGAGGCGGTCGTAGAAGTCGAAGAGCACCTCGCCGAGCGGCATCTCGGCCTGCACCTCGACGCGACCCACCGCGAGGTAGTTCATCCCGAGCTTGGCGGCGCGGTACTCGCTGCAGAGGTCCATCACCACGCCCATGTACTGCTCGGGGACGAGCACGGTGGCGCTGATGTAGGGCTCCTCGATGCGCCCGATCTGGGTCGGGTCCGGCCAGTAGCTGGGGTTGTCGACGGTGATGTGGCTGCCGTCCTTGAGCTCGATCTTGTAGAGCACCGACGGCGCCGACAGCAGCAGCGAGACGTCGAACTCGCGCGAGAGGCGCTCCTGCACGACGTCGAGGTGGAGCAGGCCCAGGAACCCGCAGCGGAAGCCGAAGCCGAGCGCCGCCGACGTGTCCTTGGTGAAGGAGAGCGCGGCGTCGTTGAGGGCGAGCTTCTCGAGCGCCGCCGCGAGGTCCGCGTACTCGTTCGTCGTCATCGGGTAGATCGACGAGAAGACCACCGGCTTGGCGGGCTTGTAGCCCGGGACCGGCGACGGCGCGGGCCGCGCGGCGTGGGTGATGGTGTCGCCGACCTCGATGTCCTGGATCGTCTTGACCCCGGCGATGACGTAGCCCACCTCACCGGCGCGGAGCGCCTTCTCGGGGACGCGCTCGAGGCGCAGGCGCCCGAGCTCCTCCACCTGGTAGTCGCGCCCGGTGTGCATGAGCCGCACCTTGTCGCCGGGCTTCAGGGTCCCGTCGAAGATGCGGCAGATGAGCACGATCCCGCGGTAGCGATCGTAGTAGGCGTCGAAGATGATCGCCTTGAGCGGCGCGTTGGGGTCCCCCGACGGCGCCGGCAGCTTGGTCGCGATCGCCTCGAGCACCTCGTCGATGGCGATGCCGTTCTTGGCCGAGATGGGGACCGCCTCGAAGGGGTCGAGGCCGAGGTCGGCGTCGATCTCCTCGCGGACGCGCTCCACGTCGGCGGCGGGGAGATCGATCTTGTTGATGACCGGGATGACCGACAGCTCGTACTCCATCGCCAGGTAGAGGTTGGCGACGGTTTGAGCCTCGACCCCCTGCGCGGCGTCGACCACCAGGAGCGCGCCCTCGCACGACATCAGCGAGCGCCGCACCTCGTGGGAGAAGTCGACGTGGCCGGGGGTGTCGATGAGGTTGAGCTCGTACTTTTGCCCGTCACGCGCGGCGTAGTTGAGCGTGATGGTGTTGCTCTTGATGGTGATCCCGCGCTCCTGCTCGATGTCCATCGAGTCGAGGAGCTGGTTTCGGAACGACCGTTCGTCGACGGCGCCGCAGGCCTGGATCAGGCGGTCGGCGAGGGTCGACTTGCCGTGGTCGATGTGAGCGATGATGCAGAAGTTGCGGATGTGGTCCAAGGCGTTCCCGTGCTGGCGCGTTCCGAGGCGGGGGGCTTCTTACCACAACTTCATTCGGGTGGTAGCTTGCGGCGACCACGCTGCCGACAGGAGGCCCGCATGAGCTCTCGCCGCGAAATCGACGCCCTGGTTCGCCGGGCCTGGACCTTCGTCGACGCCGCCCAGGCGGGGCCGGCGATCGAGCAGTTCGATCGCGCCATCGCGATGGCCCCCGGCGAGGCGGATCTGTACCTCGAGAAGGGCGTCGCGATGTTCAAGCTCGGCCGCCTCGAGGACGCGCTCGGCGCCTTCGACGGCGCGCTGGCGCAGGCGCCGCGGGACATCACGGCCACCGCCAACCGCGCCAAGGTGCTGCGGCTGCTGGGCCGCGCCGAGGAGGCGCTGGCCGGCTACGAGCGCGCCCTGGAGCTGGCCCCGGGGAACGTGAAGGCGATGCTCGGGCGGGTGGACGCGCTCTCCGCGCTGGGGCGCTACGACGAGGCGCTGACCGCGGCGGAGGCGGCGCTCGCCGCCGATCCCAAGAGCCCCGATGGCCACTACTGGCTCGGGCACGCGCTGCTCGAGCTGGGGCGGCTCGAGGCGGCCAAGGAGGAGCTCGACGAGGCGGTCGGCGGCCGGCCGGGCTTCTTCGACGCGCTGAAGGACCGGGCGCGCCTGCACCAGAAGGAGTCGCGCCTCGAGAGCGCGCTCGAGGACTACGTCACCGCCCAGCGCGCCAAGCCCGACGACGTCGAGGTCGCGCTCTCGATCACCGAGGTGCTCATCCACATGGGGCGGAGCAGCGAGGCGCTCGGGACGGCGCAGCGCGCGATGTCGCTCAACCAGAACGAGCCGCGCGCGTGGCGCTACAAGGGCCGCGCCCACATGGCCCAGAAGAACCCGGCCCACGGGCACCTCTGCCTCGGGATGGCGCTCTTCCTCGAGGGCCAGCACGAGGAGGCGCTCAAGGACCTCGACCTGGCGCTCGAGCACGACCCGCGCCTCGGCCAGGCGTGGAGCAACAAGGCCGTCATCTACGACAAGCTCGGTCGGAAGGACGACGCGCTCGCCGCCTACGACAAGGCGCTCGACATCGACCCGCGTCAGGTCGCCATCTGGCACAACAAGGGGATGTTGCTGTACTTCCACCTCGGCCGCGAGGACGAGGGGCTGCGCTGCTTCAAGGAGGTCGTGCGCCTCGACCGCACGCGCTGGTTCAAGCTCCCCGAGGCCGTTCGCGCCCGCATCCCAGCGCCGGCCTGACCGCCGCTCGATTTCTTGTGGAAGCGACTCGGGCGGCCGATTGTTGGCGGCCCGATGACGCGCTCCCCCCGACGCCGCGCCGCGCGCAGGCCCACAAACGCGAACGGGGCGCCCTCGCAGGCGCCCCGTTCGACGGTCACGAGCGGCGGGCGATCAGTTCGCCGGCTTGATCGTCGCGCACCAGGTGGCGACGCAGGCGACCTCGTCGGCCGAGCCGGCGCGGGCGCAGTCGATCTGCTTGTCGCCGACGGTGCGGCGGATGGTGATGTCGGTGATGGCATCGTCCATCATGCTCTTGCCCTGGAACTCCACGTGGAAGCCGTCGGCGGTCTTCTCCTTCTTGACCCACTTCTCGGCCTTGTTCCCGACGCCCGCGTCGGCGCTCTTCACGAGGCCCTCGAAGCTGTCGGACATGTCGGTCACGGCCATGAGCATCACGGTGCAGGCGCCGGCGCTGATGGTGGCGTTGGCCGGCGGGCCGGCGGCCGCGTCGATGGTCGCGTCACCGGGGACCTCGATCTGGATGCCCAGCTCGGCGATGGTCTTGTACTCGGCGGGGGCGGCGGGCTTGGCGGCCTCGGCGGCGCCCTCGGTGTTGGCGGCGCCCTCGGCGGGGGCCTCGTTGGACTTGCCGCCGCAAGCGGCGAGCAGGGCCATCATTCCGGCGACAGCAATCAGCTTCTTCATGAGTCTCTCCAATCGTCTTCGTGCTCGGGTGGACGCACGGTTCCGGCCCGGAACCTGCGTTCTACCCCGTCCGCGGTCAACCCGAATGTGAGCGCTCGGCCGAAACGCCGCAGGACACGAGCCCGCTGGGGCGCCCGGGGGCGCCTCACGCGGCTCCTGCCCCTCGCCCTCGTGGCGGCCGCCCTCGGCGGCTGTGGCCCCGCCCGCACCTCGGGCCCGCTGCCCCAGGAGGTGTACGTCTGGCAGCGCGCCTGGACGCCCGCGGTGCGCGCGGCCGTGGCCGCGCACGCCGGAGACT
>SBGO01000296.1 GCA_006226565.1 Deltaproteobacteria bacterium
TCTTGCCCCGCAGGCGCGACGGCGGGGCCGGCAGGCGCTCGCGCGCGGCGAGGAGCTCGGCCAGCCCCACCGCGGCGCCCTGGGGCCGCGCCGGAACGCCGGTGAGCACCTCGTAGGCGACGAGCCCGGCGGCGTAGAGGTCGGCGGCCGGCCCGGCGGCGCGCCCGTGGAGCTGCTCGGGGGCCATGTAGGCGAGCGTGCCCTTCACCCCGGCGACGGTGGCGGCGTCGGTCAGCGCCGTCCGCACGACGCCGAGGTCGATGAGCTTGACCGCGCCGTCGCGGGTCAGCAGCACGTTGGCCGGGTTGACGTCGCGGTGGACGAGCCCGAGCGGCGTCCCGTCGGCCGCGGCGGCCTCGTGGAGGTCGGCGAGCGCCTCGCACAGCCCGCCGAGCAGCGCCCACGCCGCCGGCAGCGGGAGCGGACGGCCCCGGCGCGCGCGCTGGGCGAGGAGCGTGGCGAGATCGCAGCCGTCGACGTGCTCGAGGAGGAGCCAGCCCGGCCCGCGGTCGAGCAGGCGCACGATGTGCGGCGAGGCGAGCTGCGCGAGGACGTCGCCCTCGCGCGCGAAGAGGGCCTGGTGGGTGGCGTCGGCCCCCGGCAGCAGGCGCTTGAGGACCGCGACCTCGGCGACCCCGTCGTCGCCGACCCGATCGACGAGGAAGAGCTCGCCCATACCGCCGATGGCGAGGCGACGCCGGACGGTGACACCCGGGATCTGGGGCAGTGTCTCCAACGCTTTACACCCGCCGCCCACTATAGGGTCGGCCCACGATCGTCGTCCACACGCTCGCGCGCGGATCGCGCGGGCCCGACGTCGGCCCGACGGGTGGCGACGCCAGCCCTTCGCGCTGGCACGCGAGTTGCGTATGCTGTCGGCGAGCGCGGCGTGGGGACGCCGCCGGGAGGGCCCGATGAACGCACCACGAGCGAGACGACCCCGCCTCCGGGCGCTGGCGACCGCGCTCGCGTGCGCGGCCCTCGCAGGCGGCTGCGAGCCCGACGGCGGCGACACGCTGACCGACTTCGAGAACGCGGTGCCGGACGTCTCGGCGCTCCACTACGCCTTCCCGGACGTCGACACGACCGCGATCAGCACGACGGGCCTCGGCCTCGAGGCGGCCGCCCTCGTCGGCGGCGAGAGCGAGCTCTACACGGCCGGCCGCGACGCCACCCGCGCGGTGAACCGCGCCCTCGACGCGTTCCTCCTCAACATGGAGCGCGTGCTGCGCCACCTCACCCCCGAGCGGGTCTCGGCCGATCGCGTCGTGTGGCGCGGGATCGCCCCCAACTCCCTCGACGAGGATCTCTTCGTCATGCAGCGCGCCGACGACGGCCACTTCGAGTACTCGCTGTGGTCGCGCGAGCGCCTGCGCCCCGACGCCGAGTGGCGCTTCCGCCTCTACGGCAGCACGACGCCGATCGACGGCCCGCGGCGCGGGCGCGGGGCCCTCTGGGTGGACCTCGAGTCCGACCGGCTGGCGTCGACCCGCGGCAAGGTCCTCGCCCTCTGGGAGAACCTCCCGAACCGGCGCGAGGTGGCGGTGACCTTCTTCTCGGCGACGACCGACGACGCCCCGGCCCGGACGCGCAGCTTCATCTTCACCCGCACCGACGCCGGCAGCCTCATGGCCTACGGGCCCGAGATCATGGACATCCACGACGACCCCGCCAAGGACGCGCTCGAGGAGGTGCGCCTCCTGACCCGCTGGAACAGCCGCGGCATCGGCCGCAGCGACGCGACGGTGACCGGCGGCGACGTCGCGACCGGCGGCTACGCGGTGCTCTTCCGCACCGAGTGCTGGCAGTCCCCCGGACACGAGGTGACCTACGAGGGCGTCGCGGTCCGGCCGCGCACCGACGCGGGCGCCGGCCCCCTCGAGCTCGTCAAGGAGGACGGCGACCGGGCGACCTGCCCGCTGGCCGACCCCGAGACCGCGGTGGTGCCGCCGGTCGGCACCGAGCCCGAGCCGCCCGCGCTGCCGCCCGAGGCGAGCGAGGACGCGCCCTGAGCGCCCGCCTCCCGAGCGCCCCCCGTCCGCTCGCCGTGGGGTCGTGACGCCCCCCGAAGCACCCGACGCCGGCCTCGTGATGTGGTTTCGGCAGGACGTTCGCCGCGCGGTCCGGGGCGCGTGGCTGCGGGCGTTCGTCTTCGTGCTGCTGGCGATGGTCTTCCTGGCACCGCCGCTCAGCGCCTGGGAGTCCCCGGACGCGCTGGTGATCGGCGGCTGGATCCTCGGCGGGGCGTGCCTCCTGACCGGCCCTATCTACCTGCTGGTGAAGCTCCACCGGATCCTCGCGCCCGAGGTCTACATCGCCGTCCACCGCGGCGGGATCCGCTGGCGCCGCGACAGCGAGCAGCGCTTCCTCGCGTGGCCGCAGATCCGCGGCTTCGAGGCCCTCTTGGACCGCCCGGGGCTGGTCGTGGCGACCGACGACGGCGGCACGCTGGTCATCGCCGAGGAGTTCGTCGACGTCTCCAGCGCGGATCTCGCGGCGCTCCTGTCCGAGCTCCACCAGAAGGCGCTCCTCGGGCTCCCGATCCGCCCGCGCGTGTGGCCGCCGAGCTGAACCGCGCCGGCCGCCCCGGGTGGGCTCGTAACCACCGCGCCCCTCTGCTACGCTGCCGCCGTCCCGGCAGACCGCCGTCACCCGGTCGCGGGCGCACCGAAGGAACCACCCGCCCCCAAGGGGAGGACGTCATGCGCATACGCTCTTCGCTGGCCTTGGCCGCCGTTTTTCTCCTCCCGCTCGGCGCTTGCGGAGATGACGAGAAGACGCCGGCCGACGACACGACCGTCACCGACACCGGCGCGGACACCGCCGATGAGGACGTCTCGGCCGACACCGTGACGCCGATCGAGTACACCAAGCCCGACTACTTCCCGGCCAAGGACGACGACGCCGACGAGGTCCTCGCCCTCGACGACCTCGGCCTGACCGGCGCCGTGCGCGTCGTCTACGACGGACGCGGGATCCCCCACATCTACGGCGACGACGTCCTCGACATGGTGAAGGTCCAGGGCTACGTGACCGCCCGCGACCGCATCTTCCAGATGCACACCCTGCGGGCGGCGGCGAGCGGGCGCCTGGCCGAGTTCTCGGGCTCGGGCGCGCTCTCGGGCGACCTCTACCTCCGGATGATCAAGCTCCGCCACACCGCCGAGGCGATGGCCGCGCGCACCGAGACCGAGGATCCCGCGCTCTACGCGGCCGTCCAGGCCTACGCCGACGGCGTCAACGTGTTCCTCGCGCGGCTCAAGGCCGGCGAGGAGACGGCGCCGCCGGAGGTCCAGATCTTCGGGTCGGCCATGATCGACCCGTGGACGCCCGAGGACACGATGACCATCGTGCGCCTGCAGACCTGGGACCTCGGCTTCGACGACCGCGACTACTCGCGGCTCGCGGACATCAAGGCGATCCAGGCCAAGCATGCCGGGACCTCGCTCGAGGGCGTCGAGGAGGACTACCTCAACTACACGCCGATCCGCGAGGTGGCGACCCTCGAGCCCGAGGGCGGCGCCAACCAGGCCGGCACCTGGGACGTCTCGGCGACCCTGGCCAGCCCGCTGCTCGCGAAGCTCAGCACCCAGCGGCTCGAGGAGATGCAGCGCGTCTTCGACCAGCTCGAGGAGGGGCTCCACCACCCCTTCCGCGGCCCCGACTACGGGAGCAACAACTGGGTCGTCAGCGGCTCGAAGACGGCGAACGGCCGCCCGCTGGTCGCCAACGACACCCACCTCTCGCTGCGTAACCCCGCGGTCTTCTACCAGGTGGCCCTGTCGAACGCGATGGCCGGCGGCAAGCTCGACGTCAACGGCATCAACTTCGCCGGCGCGCCCGGCATCACCCTCGGCCACAACGCGAACGCGGCCTGGGGCGCCACGGTCTTCGCCTCCGACGTGACCGACGTCTACGTCGAGCGGCTCACGACCGACAAGAAGTCGGTCTACTACGACGGGAGCGAGGTCCCGCTCGTCGAGCGCGTCGAGAGCTTCCGCTTCGCGCAGCCCTCCGGGGGCGCGAGCTGCGCCTCGGCCGGCCCGTCGTGGCTGGCCCTGGTGCCCGTCGCCGAGCGCGTGGAGGACGGGACCTGCGTCCTCGACGTGACCTTCTTCGACGTCCCGCACCACGGGCCGATCATCCCGTGGAGCTTCACCGACGACGCCGACGGCGAGCCCATCGCCTTCTCGCTCAAGTGGACCGGCTTCGAGGCGACCGACGAGCTGTCGGCCATCTGGGGGCTGAACACGGCGGCGAGCGTCGACGACATCAAGGCCGCCCTCGACAAGTTCGGCGTCGGCGCCCAGAACTGGGTCTTCGGCCTCAAGAGCGGCGAGATCGGGTGGTACCCGTCCCACAACATGCCGATCCGCAAGCACATCGCCAACGGCGACACCCTCTACCCGCCGTTCCTCCCGATGCCGGGCGACACGTCCGACACGAACTGGGACGGCTTCGTGGCGCGCGCGGACCTGCCTCAGGCGGTCGATCCCGACCAGGGCTTCCTCGTCACGGCCAACGCCGACCCGACCGGGCGGACCTTCGACAACGACCCCTTCAACGACGGGCCGTACATCGGCTTCACCGGCTGGACCGTCGGCTACCGCGAGGGGCGCGTCACCGACCTCGTGAGCTCGCTCGTGACCGGCGGCTCGGTCACCGTCGAGTCGCTGCAGGCCGTCCAGGGCGACGACCGCTCGAACTTCGGCGCCACGATGACGCCCTTCCTGCTCGACGCCATCCAGGCCGCCAAGGACGGGGACGACACGGTGGCGCAGGGGATGCTCGACGACCGCGTCGCCGGGGCGGTGCAGCTGCTCGAGGCGTGGCGCGACGCCGGCTACCACGCGACGACCGGGGTCGGCGCGGAGTCGGGCAGCGTCGAGGCGCGCTCGTCGGCCGCGACGGCGCTCTTCAACGTGTGGGCCGTGATGCTCGTGCAGAACGTGCTCGTGCCGCACGACATGAGCCGCGGCGGCGACCACAAGCGGGCGCAGCTCCTCTACCGCATGGCGGCGGCCCCGCAGACGATGGTCAGCTGGGACGCGACGCGCCTCGACAGCGCGCTCTGGGATCCGGACGTCACCGACGAGGTCACGGTCACGCGCACCCAGCAGATGGTGAAGAGCCTCATGGACGCGCTCGACTTCCTCGAGGCGACCGACAAGGTCGGCGTGGCCCAGAAGGGCGGCTTCGGCAGCGCCGACTCGACGACCTGGCGCTGGGGCGAGCTGCACACGCTGACGCTGAAGCACAACGTGTCGTCGGCCTTCGACATCCCGACCAAGGCGGAGTTCGCCAACGGCTTCCCGCGCCACGGGGACACGTTCTGCGTCGACGCCGCGCACGCCGGCTTCAGCGACACGAACTTCACCTACACGTCGGGCGCGGCCATCCGCAACGTCTACGAGCTGCTCGACACGCCGACCTACAACGGCGTCATCCCGGGCGGCCAGTCGGAGAACCCGACCTCGGCGCACTACCGCGACGCGTTTGACCTGTGGGTGAAGAACGAGGCGCCCGCCATCCCCTTCACCCCCGAGGACGTCGTGGCGGCGAAGGAGAAGATCCTGGACTTCGTCGCGGCCGAGTAGCCGCGCCCGGGCGTCGCCGGTCGCGTAGGCGGTCCGGCGGCCTCCCCTGCCCGCTCCCTGAGACCCCCGGTCGTGTCACACGGCCGGGGGTCTCTTCGTTTAGGGGTTTGCTTGACTTTGTATCACAATGTGACTCATCTATGGATCACAACGTGACACACGGAGGTCACCCATGTCGCCCACGTCCCCGCCGCCCGACGAGAAGAACGAGCGCGTGCTCCACGCCCGCATCCCCGAGTCCCTCGACAAGGAGCTCAAGGATAAGGCGTCGAGCCTCGGCGTGTCGGTCTCCAACCTGGTCCGCAACATCCTCAACAACGCCATCGACCTCGTCGAGGACGTGATCAACGACTCCTCGTGGGTCGCGCGCTCCGCTCGCGGCGACAAGCCCGACGCGGCCGCGCCCGCCGCCGCCCGCGCGCCCGAGGTCCTCGGCTGGCAGCGCCTGGTCCTCCAGAAGAACGCCGTCTGTGAGGCGTGCAACACCATCCTGCCCCGCGGCACCGACGCGGCGGTCGCCGTGACCGACCTGCCCGCGCCCCGCACCATCCTCTGCGTCCCGTGCATGGAGGCGAAGACCCATGAGCGCTGATCCGACCGCCACCGCCGGCCTCGACACCGCCGCCCTGGTCCGCTCCGTGGACGGGCTCCTCCGCCGCTTCGGCGCCACCCTCGGCCGCGCCGACCGCCTCGTGGCCGACGTGCGCCGCGACTCCCGCGCCGTGGCCGAGAGCTCGCGCGGCGTCGTCG
>SBGO01000293.1 GCA_006226565.1 Deltaproteobacteria bacterium
GCTGCTTCAGCCCGGGCGCGGCGCGGTCCTGCTCGGCTACCTCGCCCACCTGCCGCCGGCCCTGGCGGCGCTCCCCTCCGAGGGCGCCCCCACCTGGGCCGGGCGCCTCTCGGCCGAGCGCGAGGCGTTCGCCCTCGAGGTCCTGCGCCGCCACCTCTTCCTCCGGCTCGGCGACCCGACGGTGCCGCCGGTGGCCCAGGCGCTGCTGGTCCTGGCCGGGATCCTGGCCTGCGCCTGGGCGGACCCCGGCGAGCGCTTCGGCCCCGCGCTCTCCGCCTGGCTCCGGGTCATCCGCGGTCCGACCCTCTGGGGCGCCCTCATCCCCGACTCCGACGTCTCCCACTGGATCCTGACCGGGAGCCGCCGCCCCGAGGGCCACGCCCCGTAGCGCGAGAGGAGCAGCCCATGCCCGGACACCTCGCCTGAAAAAGTGTGATAGATCGGGGTCAGACCACACTCCATCACACTTTTCGCGGCGACCCGCGGCGCCTTCGGTCCCTGCGTCCCCGTGCGCTCGAGGGGGGCTAGATGCAGCTGCCGCTGCAGTAGTTGGTCGCGCAGCCGTTCTCGTCGACGCCGTCGCTGCACGGCGGGGCGTCGTCGGCGACCACCGGGCACGCGCCCGTGACTGGCGAGGGCGAGCCCCCGACGCGGTGGCCGTGGCAGTAGTTCGAGTCGATGGGGCAGCAGCCGCACGGGTCGACGACCACCCCGTCCACCACGCGCGGGACGCGGTCCTCGGGGCAGACGACCTCGGCGTCCGCCGTGTCGTCGACGTCCGCGCCCTCGTCCGTGTCGGGCGCGACCTGGGTGTCGACCTCGGCGCTGTCCGGAAACGTGCCGATGTCGACGCCGTCCGTCGGGTCCGGGTCGCCGCTACAGGCCGCGAAGGTGAAGGTCGAGAGGGCCGCGACGAGGAGGATGCGCGTGATCATCCCGCCACGATACCGCTCGGTCTAGGCCGCCGCAACGGGGGTGCGTTGCTTGACGCCCCCGGATCCCGCCCGCAGCATGGGACCGTCCAGGGAGGCGGCCGATGGCGGACGGGGCGAGCGGCGCGGACGTTGGCGTGGTGGAGACCCGCTTCGCGGAGCTGTTCACCGCCGCCGACCCGCTGCGCCTCGACTCCGGCGCCACGCTCGGCCCGGTCACGCTCGCCTACGAGACCTACGGCACCCTCGCCCCCGACCGCGGCAACGCCGTCCTCATCTGCCACGCCCTGACGGGCGACGCCCACGTGGCCGGCGTCCACGCCGACACCGACAAGGTCGGCTGGTGGGACGACTTCGTCGGCCCCGGGCGCGTCTTCGACACCGACAAGCACTTCGTCGTCTGCAGCAACGTCATCGCCGGCTGCAGCGGCTCCACCGGCCCCGGCTCCCTCAACCCGGCCACCGGCCGCGCCTACGGCCTCGACTTCCCGATGGTGACGACCGGGGACATGGTCCGCGCCCAGCGCGCCCTCGTGGCCCACCTCGGCATCCCGCGCCTGCGCGCCGTGGTCGGCGGCTCCGTCGGCGGGATGCAGGCCCTGCAGTGGGCCCTCGACTACCCCGACGTCGTCGGGAGCTGCGTCGTCGTCGCCTCGACCACCCGCCTGTCGGCCCAGAACATCGCCTTCAACGCCGTCAGCCGCCAGGCCATCATGAGCGACCCCGACTTCCACGACGGGCGCTACACCGAGCACGACGTCGTCCCCCACCGCGGCCTCGCCACTGCGCGGATGATGGCCCACATCACCTACCTCTCGGAGGAGGGGCTCCAGCTCAAGTTCGGCCGCAGCCTCCAGGACCGCGACCGCGTCTCCTACGGCTTCGACCGCGACTTCGCCGTCGAGAGCTACCTCCACCACCAGGGCTCGAAGTTCGTGCGGCGCTTCGACGCCAACACCTACCTCTACCTGACCAAGGCGATGGACTACTTCGACCCCTTCCCCGACGCCGCGACGGCCGCCCGCGCGCTCGCCCCGGTCACCTCGGACTTCCTCGTCTGCTCGTTCTCGAGCGACTGGCGCTTCGACAGCTCGCGCTCGATGGAGCTCGTCGAGGTCCTCCTCCGCCACGACAAGCACGTCGCCTTCCAGGAGTTCACCACCCCCCTCGGCCACGACGCCTTCCTCCTCGACGTCCCGCCGTACAAGGCCACCCTCAAGGCCTTCCTCGACCGCCGCGCGGAGGTCCCATGAGCGCCGCCGCCGACCCGCACGCCGCCCCCCGTGAGCTCCGCGAGGACCAGTGCCACGTCTTCGCGCTCATCCCCGAGGGGGCGCGCGTCCTCGACCTCGGCTGCGGCGACGGCGCCCTCCTCGCCGCCCTCGTCGAGCGCCGCGGCGTCCGCGGCCACGGCGTCGAGATCGACGACGCGCGCATCCTCGACTGCGTGCGCCGCGGCCTCTCGGTGGTCCACGAGGACATCGACGAGGGGCTCGCCGTCCACCCCGACAAGAGCTGCGACTACGTCATCCTGTCGCAGACGCTCCAGGCGACGCGTCACCCCAAGCGCCTCCTCCACAAGATGGCCCGCGTCGGCCACGCCTCGGTCGTGAGCTTCCCGAACTTCGGCCACTGGCGCGTCCGCCTCTCGCTCCTGCTCCGCGGGCGCATGCCCAAGAGCCGCGCGCTCCCCTACGAGTGGTACGACACGCCGAACATCCACCTCTGCACCCTCGCCGACTTCGACGACCTCGTGCGCGCCGAGGGGTTCGCGGTCGAGCGCCGGATCCTCCTCAACGGCCGCGGGAATCCGATGCGGTCCTCGCTCTTTGCGGGGTGGCGGGCGTCGGCCGCGATCTACCTGCTGCGCCCCACCGCCCCCTAGACGCCGAGGCCCCCGATGAGCGACGAGCGGCACTACCATCCGAAGACCCTGGCCGTGCGCGCCGGCAGCGAGGCGAGCGCCCACCGCGAGCACAGCGAGGCCCTCTTCCTGACGTCGAGCTTCACCTTCGACAGCGCCGCCCAGGGCGCGGCCATCTTCGCCCGCGAGGAGAAGGGCTACCTCTACGCCCGCGTCGCCAACCCGACCGTCGCCATGTTCGAGCGCCGCTACGCCGCCCTCGAGGGGGCGGAGGCGGCGATGGGCGTGGCGAGCGGGATGAGCGCCATCTTCACGACCTGTATGGCGCTGCTCTCGGCGGGCGACCGCGTGGTCTGCGCCCGCGAGGTCTTCGGCAGCACCTACGTCCTCTTCGAGCAGCTCCTGCCGCGCTGGGGCATCGTCGTGGACTTCGTGGCGCTCAGCGACCTCGACGGCTGGCGCGAGGCGCTCTCCAGGCCGGCGACGATGGTGCTCGTCGAGACCCCGTCGAACCCGACCCTGGAGGTCGTGGACCTCGCGGCCCTCGCCGAGATCGTCCACGCGGCCGGCGCGCTGCTGGTGGTCGACAACGCCTTCTGCACCCCGGCGGTGCAGCGGCCGATCGCCCACGGCGCGGACCTGACGGTCACCAGCGCGACCAAGTTCGTCGACGGGCAGGGGCGCATCCTCGGCGGCGTCATCGCCGGCCGCGAGGAGATGATCCGCGGCCCGATCCTGACGCTGGCGCGGTCGACCGGCCCCACGATGTCGGCCTTCAACGCCTGGGTGCTGCTGAAGTCCCTCGAGACGCTGCCGGTGCGGATGGCCGCGCACTGCGACCACGCCGAGGCCGTCGCCGCCGCGCTCGCCGCCCGCGGCGACCTCGTGACGGTGACCTACCCCGGGCTCCCGACCTACCGCCACCGCGACGTCGTCGCGCGCCAGATGGAGCGGGGAGGGGCGCTGATCACCTTCGACGTCGGCTCACGCGAGCGCGCGATGACGCTGGTCGACCGGCTGCAGCTCTTCTCGCGCACGGCGAACCTGGGCGACGCGCGCTCGATCGTGACGCACCCGGCGACGACCACGCACTCGCGCATGACCCCAGAGGCGCGGGCCGCCGCCGGGGTGAGCGAGGGGCTCGTCCGGCTGGCGATCGGCCTCGAGGATCCGCGCGACCTGGTGATGGATCTGCACCGCGCCCTCGACGGCTGAGGGCGGGCGCGGGCGCGTCAGCGCGAGGCGCGGGCGAGCGCCCCGACGCCCTGGAAGCAGACGGCGACGCGCTTCATGACGTCCTCGGAGCTCGTCACCATCGCGAGGCTGTGCCAGCAGCGGAACATCTGGCGCTCACCCTCGACCACCTGGGAGGCGTAGACCTCGACCGAGGGCTGCACGATGGTGTCCGGCTCGGGGACGTAGGTGGCCGTCGAGAGGTCCATCTTCACGCCGTCCACGTCCGTCGGATCGAGGTGCTTGAGCTCCTTCAGGACGCCCGTGAAGGGCTCCGACAGGGACTGCTTCACCCGCCGGTCCACCTCGGCCTCGTGGCCCCGCTCGGTGGTCCAGCCCATGTAGATGTAGAGCCCGCAGTCGATCGCGAAGACGCCGTCGTCGTCCTCGTGGCGCTCGCAGCGCATGAACTGCTCGCCCAGGTTGGCCTCGTCGTCTTGGTCCCAGCGGCTCATGAGGCTGGAGGTGCCGCAGGCGCCTGCGGCGAAGGTGGAGAGCGACAGGAAGAGCAGGGCGGCCACGGTTCGGCGCATAGGGGCTCCTTCGAGGAGGGCTGGAGATGAAGCGCATTCATATCCAGCCCGCGCGCCGCGTCAATCCTCGGCCGCACCGAAGGCGCCGATGAGCTGGAAGGCGGCGGTGACCCGTGGGTCGCCGACCTCGGGCGCGTCGACGCGGAGCTCGATCCGGGCGCGCACGCCGGTGGTGATGGGGAAGCCGAGGGCCCCCGTGACCTCGAGATCGGAGCCCCCGAGGTCGCCGATCCCGTCGTCGGCGGACAGGTAGCTCAGCCGGAGGACGGCGGCGAGGTCGCCGAAGGCGTAGCGCCCCTTGATGAGGAAGCCGACGGCCTGGGCGTGGTCGGTGCGGTTCAGGTTGCCCTCGGCCCAGAGCGTCAGGTCGCCGAGGGCGAGGGTGAGGTCGGCGTCGATCACGAAGCGGGGATCGGCGTCGTCGACGGGGCCGTAGAGGGTCGACACGCCGACGCCCGACCCGCCGCTGAAGTGGTACGCGAAGCGCCCGCCGACGGTGGCGCCTCCCGGGGTCTCGGGGGTGTCCCAGTCGTTGGTGACGAAGAGCTGGGCGTCGACGCTGTCGGAGGCCCAGCCGGCGAAGAAGCCCGTGAGGTTCGCCGGGGTCGCGTAGTCGAAGAGCAGGCCGTGGGACGGCTGGACCATGTCGACCGGGTCGACCGCCTCCACGCCGAACGGGGCGTTGGCCTTGCCGGCCTGGACGAAGAAGTCACCGCCCAGCTCGACCCGCACCAGGCCCTGCTCGACGAGGTCGTCGAAGGTCGCGACCGTGAGGGCCGGGAACCAGTTGAGGTCGGCGCGCACGGTGACCCCGCTGGCGGGCGCGGCGATGACGTCCACCTCGACCTGATCGAGGCCCAGGACGACCCCGCGGGCACCCTCGGGGTAGCCGGCCGCGGGCACCCGCAGCGAGCTGTCGACGAAGCCGGAGACGGCCACGGGGGCCCCCTCGGCGGCGAGGACGATGCCCGGCGCGAGCAGGAGGAGAAGGGGCAAGAGGGCGGTCGTCGAGAGCGGACGGGGCATGGGCTCCTCCTGGGCGGGATCGGGAGATGACGCGCTGCGTCACCCAGCCTCCCGTGTCCATGTTTCGTAGTCGTTTCGATGGACTCCGTGAGAAGCCCGGCCGCCGCGCGGAGGCCGTTTGCGACCGCGGCATGGCGACCGGCGGGACCGGGCGGCCAGGCTGATCTCCAGCTTGGACGGACGCGCTTCGCACGAGCGGTGTCCGGGCCGGCCGGCGGTGGGCCCGGGACCTCGGCTCGCGCCGGCCGGTGGTGCAACCTCGCGCCAGAAAGATCGTCGGCGCTGAAACCCGAGTCGCCCTGGGCCGTTCGGTGGGCCATGCTCGGTCACGCCATGAACAGCCACCGCCTCCTCGCCGCCGCCCTCGTCTCCGTCCTCGGCCTCGCCGCCCCGCACGGCGACGCCCACGCCATCAGCTGGTGCGCCCAGCCGCTCCAGGTGCACGAGTGGGGCGTCCACGTCTTCGGCGGGGACGGCGCCCCCGGCGCCGGCGTCCCCGTCCCGGCCTGGTTCCACACCGCCGGCGACGCCCCCAAGGTCGGCGTCCCGGTCCGCGACCTCGAGCCGGACTCCGGCGAGCGCGCGCTCCCGGTCGTCCACTTCTACTCGGCCACGCCCTTTGGC
This sequence comes from Deltaproteobacteria bacterium, assembly GCA_006226565.1. Taxonomy (GTDB): domain Bacteria; phylum Myxococcota_A; class UBA9042; order PHBI01; family PHBI01; genus PHBI01. Next base: position 6,213 of record SBGO01000293.1, read on the forward strand.
CGCGGGGCCGTCCCGGTCGGGGTCGAGGTCGGCTTTTCCGCCGGCGCCGCCCTCGGCCACGCCCTTTGGCCGCGGGGCCGTCCCGGTCGGGGTCGAGGTCGGCTTTTCCGCCGGCGCCGCC
>SBGO01000294.1 GCA_006226565.1 Deltaproteobacteria bacterium
TCCCGAGCTCCCCGAGCTCCTCGGGGCAGACGGCCACCACCGCGCCCCCGCGGTCCCGCCAGCGCGAGAGGGCCGCGTCCACGGCGGAGGAGGGCTTGCTCGCCCCGTCGTAGCGGCACGCGCGCCCGAGGAGGCAGGCGGAGACCACGCACACGGCGCGCTCTCCGCCCTCCTCGGCGGGGCGTTCACCCCGGCTCACGGCCAGGTGTTCGGCGCCCGGTCCTCGGTCCCGGGGGGGCCCGTCGTGCAGCTCCCCTCGATCGCGAGCCCGCAGTCGCCCGTCGGGAGGCAGACCTCGCCCTCACGGCACGGCGCGTCGGCGTCGGCCGCCCCGTAGTCGCACGCCACCGCGCACAGCGGCGGCGGCGCGTCCGAAGGCGTCCAGGCGCCGTCTCCGTCGACATCGAGGAAGATGGCGTTGGAGATGGCCGCCGGGAACGACGGGAAGAAGTCGGGGATGGCCGGCGTGACGAGGTTGTCGGTGAAGGCGGCCAGGATCGGGTTCGCCCCGAGGGCCAGGGCCGCGACGCGCGGGAGCTGGAGCTCGCCGAAGGGCACGTCGTAGTGCACCGGGCCGAAGAGGTTCTCTTCGCGCGTGCCGACGGTGTAGACCGTCACGAAGCCGTCCTTGGCCGGCACCGGCAGGGTCAGCGTGTCGTCGTAGTCCACGATCGCCGTCGGCCCGGCGTCGAGGTCCTCGGCGTGCTCGAGCGCGCCGTTGACGTAGACCTCGAGGCGGTCGACGCCGAACCAGCTCGCCGTGCGGATCTTCACCCGCAGCGCGAAGGTCTCGCCGGAGACCGTCACGATGTCGCCCTCGGTCGCCTCGCCCACGGAGACGTCGACCATCGGGCCGAACGTCGGCCGGACGTGGCCCTTGACGACCTCGGTCGCGGCCTCGCCGGGGACGATGGCGCCGGGGACGGCCGCGTCGGAGCGCACCATGTTGCGCGGGAAGCCCGGCTCGCGCGCCACGCCGTGGGAGTCGCTGCCGCCCGTGAGCGTCACCGAGAGCCCGGCGTCGAGCCAGCGCATCCACTCGTCGTAGGTGCCGACGTGGAAGGTGCACGGGGCGTCGGCGTCGGCGGGGTCGGCGCCGTTCGGGTGGCGGGACGGCGTGCATGCCGCCTCGTCGGACGCGGCCGGCACGTGGTTCCAGAGCGCCACCTGCTCCTCGGGGGTGCGGCGCAGGATCTGCCCCGCCACGAGGTAGGCCGCGCGCCGGCGGAAGCGGTACTTGCACTCCGACAGGCGCTCGCCCGCGGGGCAGCTCGCGAGCGGCCCGCCGCTCGTCAGCTCGGGGCAGACCTGCTCGAGCTCGGAGACGCTCGTCGACGCCTCGATGGCCTGCATGCAGAGGTTGAAGCGGATGACCTCGGCGTTGGTCGGCGTGCGGATGAGGTCGAAGCGCTTGGAGTTGAAGACCTCCATCGCGTCGAAGTCGCAGGTCGTGCGCGCGAGCAGCGTGTTCGAGGCCGACAGGAAGCCGAGGGAGCGGGTGAAGTCGTACGGATCGAGCTCGAGCTGGCTGATGTAGCCGATGATGCCGTCGCGCGGGTGCGTGATGATGCGCACGCCCGACTCGCCGGGCACGATCCGGTCGGTGAGGGCCTGCAGGAGGCCCGGCCCGTCGAGGCAGGTCCAGTCCGGCGCGCCGTGCGCCGGGATCGCCAGCTCGTCGTAGACCAGCGGGAAGGCGACGAAGTGGCCCAGCTCGAGGGTCGACATCTCGACGCCGACCGAGGTCTGGAGCCGATCGTGGAGGTTCAGGGCGCCGACCGTCGGGCCGTAGTCGGTCTCGACGTCGTGGTCGGTCGCCACGACGAAGTCGATGCCCTCGGCGGCGACGCGGCTGACCCGCTCGCGCAGCGGCATGCCCGAGTCGAAGCTCGGCGCCGCGTGGACGTGGAACTCGCTCGAGACCCAACCCGGCGTCGGGACCTCGTGCACGAGCACCAGGGTGACGCTGATCTCCTGGCCGGCCTGCAGCTCGAGGCGCCGCGTGTCGGTGCTGTACTCGGGCCCGATGGAGGCGATGAGATCGTAGGTGCCCGCCTCGACCTCCATGACCCCGTCGCCGGTGGTCGTGGGCTGCTGGAAGCGGACGCCGTTGCCGAGCCGCCCCTCGCCCATGTACGGGCGCCGGAGGCCGTCGTCGATCATGCGCTCGCCGTCGGCGCCGACCGAGACGAAGCTCAGCTTGGCCGGCGTGAGCTGGCCCGCGCCGTCGGTGATGCGGAAGCGGACCCGCGCCGGCGGGGGGACGACCGGGGAGACCACCGCCGTCTCGCCGGCGACGATCTTGACCCGCGCCACGCCGCTCGTGCTGGTGCGCGCCTCGTTCTGCGCGACGACGAGGTAGTCACCCGGCGGCAGGGTCGCGCGGTAGTCGCCGTCCTCGACCGGGTCGCGGCCGACGTCGGCGTCGATGGCCCCCATGAGCCCCGGCATCCCGGTGTCGCGGTAGTTCTGGTCGACGGCCGCGTAGATGTCGGCCCAGTCGCGGGTCGGGTCGGGGTCGCGGAAGACGAAGACGTGGCCGTTCGCCTCGGGCTGCCCGTTGGTGCCGCGGACGACGCCCATGATGGTGCCGACCTCGACGCCGCGCGCGGCGTAGATGATGTCCGCGACCGAGGCGATGTCGCCCTTGCCGACGACGAAGTAGCGCTCGAAGGACCAGGCCGTCTTGGCGTCGCAGGTCGCGTCGTCGGCGCTGCCGTCGCTGCAGTTGAGCGTGTTGGTGACGAAGCCGGTCGAGGACGACGTGATGATCGGCACCAGCACCTTCGGGGGCGCGCCGCCCGGGTCGCCGACGTTGAAGTAGCCGTACGACACGGGCCCGCCCGCGGCCGCCATGTAGTCGAAGACGAGCGGGTGGGTGAAGGTGTCGCGGCCCTCGAAGAGGGCATCGAAGATGGGCTTGTTCTCGTCGAAGCCGATGCCGGGCGCGAAGATGTCGTTGCGCGCGCCGAAGAAGACGAAGTCCCCGGCGAGCATGCCCGGCGCCTTGCCGTCGGCGGAGTTGCCGAGGACGGTGTCGAGGATCGGCTCCTCGTCGGTCACGACCGGCAGCGGCAGCGGCTCGGTCGGCTCCGCCACGTCGGCGCGGTAGACGCGGGTCACGATGCGGACATACGAGGCGCCCGGCTCGAGGACGTAGTCGGTCTCCATGCGGAGGTCGACGTGGGCCGAGAGCGCCGTGCCGAGGGTCTTGAGGATCGAGAGCGTCTCGAGAAAGACCGCGGCCTCGCCGCTGACGCGCACGATCGCCGCCCCGCCGTCGGAGCCGTCGGCGACCAGCGTCACGTCGCCGGTGTCGGGGCGCGGCCAGAGCAGGTTGGCGACCGGGATGACCTCGGCGAGCTGGTCGGCGCCGATGCCGTCGCGGAAGGTCGCCTCCGGGCGCTGGAGATCCGCGTCGACGAAGGTCCCGCCGAAGACGCCCGGCGCCGGCGAGGAGTCCTTGTCGAGGATGGCGATGCGGATCTTGTCGTTCTCGAGCACCCAGTCGCCGACGCGCGCCATGGCGACGTCGCCGCCGACGAGCTCGTCGGGCGCCTTCGCCTGGTACGCGCGGGCGAAGTGCTCGCCGGTGTCGTTGCAGCCCGCGACGGCGAGCAGGGCCGCCGCCGCGCAGGAGAGGATGAGCCGGCTCATAGCGCGAACTGGAGCTGGAGGAGGAGGGAGTCGTTGTCGAGGGCGACGCCGTGGCGCTCCTCGCGGTGCGTGAACTCGAGCGCCGCCTTCGCGTGCTGGCGGTGGAAGTAGTACTGCACGCCGCCGGTGACGGCGATCTCGTCGCCGGCGTTGTCCACGTCGGTGTCGGAGTCGATGAGCTCGCCGCGGAGGGTCACGCCGAGCTGCTCGGGGAGGAGCACGTAGCCGAGCTCGGCGACCGCCGACATCCGCCCGATGGTGGTCGGGATGATGTCGCCGGTGGTCGGCTGGGTGGCCGGCTCCGAGGAGTCCATGATGAGCTCGGCGGCGAAGTGGAGGCCCGAGACCTTGAGGAGGACGTCGACCTCCCAGCCGAAGGTCTGCACGGTCTTGCCGTCGTCGTAGTAGACCGCGCCGCCGAGGGCGCCGCGGAAGTCGCCCTGGTCGAGATCGGCGAGGCCCTGGCCGATGGGGCCGAAGGGCGAGAGGTCGACGCGCGCGACGTAGGCGAGGTTGGTGAAGCGGTTGCCCTGGAGCGCCGTCACCGTGCCGTAGCCCTGGTAGAAGGTGGTGCTGCGGACGAAGCCGTTGTAGACGCCCGCCGCCCACTGGAGGATGCCGTCGCCGACGTCGCCCTCGAGGGTCAGGCCGACCTGGCGGAACGGCGCCATCGCGCGCACGCCGAGGGGGCGGTCGATGAGCGCGCTGGCCATGGCGCTGTTGAGCGCGAAGCGCGAGAACGGCACCTTGCGGGCGCCGCCGTAGACCGTGAGGCTGGTCAGGCCGCGCCAGGCGACCCAGGCGTCGAGGAGATCGATGCCATCCGGGGTGGCCTGGAGGGACAGCTCGTAGTCGGTGTCGCCCCAGGCGCTGCCGGCGAAGCCGACGCGTGCGCGGCGCAGGCGGAAGCCCGGCGACTCGGCGGGGTCGCCGTTGAGCAGGAAGGCGTCGTCGCCGACGTAGGGCGCCATCTCGACCTGGAGGAGGCCGACGAAGCGGAGCTGGGCCAGCCCACCGTCGACGAGGATGAGGTCGGCGTCGTCGGCGCTGCCGGCCCACGCGGAGGTGGGGGCGGCGGCGAGGACGGTGAGGCAGAGGGCAAAGAGGGAGAGCTGGCGCACCGTGCGTCTCCTGACGGTCGAGGGCAGTGGATCCGGCCAAGCGCGCTCGGGCTGAGCGCGGGGCGACGCTACAGCGCCGCGGGCGCGATGGGAAGCGCTTGTGGGTCGCGGGATTGCCACATTTGTGTGTCAGGCACGGGGTCGGCGCGACGGGGTCGGCGTGTTCTGCGTTCACGCAAAATTCTCGACCTCGGGAGGCGAGCCGGGTCGTGGCCGGCCGGGGCCGCGCGGGTCACGCGACGGCGCCGGGCGACGGATCGGACGTCCCCCGGAGAGGTCCCTCGGGCAGGGGCCGACCGTCAGCGGAGCCAGGTGGGCGCGCGATCGAAGGCGAGCCCGGCGGCGACGCCCGTCGGCAGGTCGACCACGTCCCAGGTGCCGGGCTTGTCCTGGTCCCACACCGCCGCGCAGCGTCCGTCGTCGCTCAGCGCGGTCATGGACGACGCGTCGCCGACCACCGCGTCGTGGCCGTCGGGGGTGATCAGGTGGAGCTCCCCGAGGGCCCCGGGGACCCGGGCGTCGGCGGGCGCGTCGCCCCACTCCTGCCACGGGCAGTAGCTCTGGCCGTGGCCGATCGCGCGAATCAGGACGGCGTCGCCGCGGGCCTCGACCGCCAGGTCGTCGATGGCCGTGAAGCGCGGCCCGACCGGGGTCCAGGCGCCCGACGCCGGGTCGAGCCGGTGGATCTGGCCGGCGTCGGCGTCCCGGAAGGCGGCGAGGATGCGCCCGCCGGCGTCGACATCGGCCGCGGGCCGGTAGCACTCGGAGAGAGGCGTGAGGCCGTCCCCCGCGTGGTAGGGGAACATCGCGATCGCGAAGGTGTTCAGGTCGGCGCGCAGGAAGGCCCCGGTCGCGCCGTCGAGGAACAGGATCCAGCCCTCCTCCCGATAGCCGGCCAGCGCGAGCGCGTCGGCGGCGCCGCCCGCGCAGAGGAGCGGGATGACGTGGACCGCGGTCGGGGTCGAGATCACCAGCCACGGCGCGTCCACGCCCTGATGCAGGCTCACGAGCCGGTGGGCGTCGGCGCGCGTCAGGACCACCGGGCGGTCGACGACCGGGGCGAAGGCGCCGCGCGCGACGTCGAACCAGCCCACCCGGTCGCCGCGCTGCACGGGGACGTGACCGCCGGCGACCGGGGCGCCGATGGCCCACAGGTCGCCGGGCAGGTCGGTCGGCGCTCCCGCCGGCGAGACGTAGACGGCGTGCCCGGGGTCGTCGGCGCCGTAGCTGAAGAGGACCGCGCTGCCGTCCGCGCCGACCTCCTCGACCCAGGCGCTGTCATGTCGGAGGAGCCGCCAGCGCGGCGAGCCGTCGCCGTCGAAGGCGGTGAAGACGCGCCCCCCGGGGACCATCGGCCCTCCCCACGCCGCGGTCGTCACGAAGCCGCCGTCGCCCGCCGCGACGTAGACCCCTTGGGGCGCGTCGGGGGCCCCGTCGAGGGGCTCCGCCGGCCACGCCGCGAGGCGCTCGTCGCGCCCGTCGGCCCGATAGAGGCGCGCCTCGGCGTCGGCCGTGAGCACGAAGAGGCCGGCGTCGGCGGTGAGCCCGAGCG
>SBGO01000184.1 GCA_006226565.1 Deltaproteobacteria bacterium
TCCGCGGGCGCAACCTCGGCCGGGGCAGGCTCGGCGGGTGCGGGCTCGACCGGGGCCGGCGTGGGCTGCTCGCGGTCGCCGAGGCTACCGGCAAGCGACGGGCCCGGGGGCGGGGCCTCCGGCGGCGGGTCGAACGCACCCGACGCGTACAGCCCGCCCACCGCAAGCAGTGCGACGATCACCACCACCCCGACGCCGATCAGCAGCAGCGGCGGCTCGCGACGCGGTTGCCAGTCGAGGTCGTCGTCCGACGTCGGCGGATCCTGGTAGCCGTCGAAGAACGCGTTGGCCTGGTCGTCGGGCAGGCTGTTGTTCAGCGCCGGCGGAATGCGCTCGGCGGTGAGTCCCTCGACCTCTTCGTCGCCCGTGGGCATCTCTTCGAGCTGCGAGAAGCGCTCGCGCGTGAGCGTCGGGACTTCGGAGAGCTTCAGCGGCGCGGGTGAGGGCTCGGCGGGTGCCGGGGTCGACGGAGCCGGCATCATCGGCTGCGGCGGAGTGAGCGGCGGGGGCGGTGCCGGTGTTCCCTCGTCGAGCAGCGCCGGAGGGTAGATGGCGTCTGCCTCGGCCGCACTCATGACGTCGGTGGGCGCCTCGGTCGCTCCGTCCGTGGGGAATGGCATCTCCGACGGATCGAAGCTGCTCATCGGGCTGTTCGCGTCGAACGGCATCTCCTGGCTGGAGAACGGCGTCTCGCTGCCAAATGGCGTCGATGGCGTAAACGGCGTCGCCGCAAAGGGTACGCCCGCAGGGACCTCGGGCTCGACTTCCTCTTCCTCGAACAGGCGCGCGAGCTCGGGACGACTCGAGACGGGCGACCAGCGCACGCCGCCTTCGCTGACCAGATCCTCGGGCCCGACGCGACCCTCCTCGATCCACCGCTCGAGGTTGTCCCAGGTCTTCACGAGGTAGACCTTGCCCTCTTGCTTCAGGTAGACGTCGTCGTTCGGCTCGGGCTCGGGCTCGGTAGACGGCTTGGCCGCCGGTGCGGACTCGGGCTCGGAGGCCCCCGCGTCCTGAAGGTCGACCAGGTGCGAGTGACCGCAGCTCGAGCAGCGAAAGCGGAACGGGCGACCGGTCTCGACGACCCAGGCGGGCGGGTCGAGCTCGTGCTCGACGCTACACTTCTCGCAGCGGATCTTCACTCGCCACCCTCAGCGGGAACCGGAGCCGGTGCAGGCGCCGGGGCCGGAGCGGCAGGCGCCGGGGCGTCCGGCAGCAGGGCCGCGGGAACCTCGAAGGGCAGCGACGAGGCAGGAATCACGCCGAACTTCAGGCCCGCAGCCGCACCGCCCACGACCGCGACGAGAAGCACGAGAACGACGGCGACCAGCATGCCGCCGCCTCCCCCACTCTTCTCGGCCTTCGGCGGAGGCGCGATGGACTTCGGCGGAGGTGGCGCACTGTGGCCCGGGTTGGTGTTGAGCGCCGCGAAGGGATCCGTGATCGGCTTCGGCGGCGGCGGGGTCGGCTCGTCCGGAAACGCCGGCGCCGCGCGACCCGGAGCGTTCGAGAAGCTCGCGGGCCCCCCACCCTCGACCGGCGAGGGGGCCGGACGCGGTGGAATCTTGGGAGCCGGCGGCTCCTCGTCCCGCATGGGCGTGGAGCCCCAGGTGGACTCGGCGGGACGTCCCCACTTCTGCTCGGGGACCGTCTCGTCCTCGGGTTCGACCTCGGGGCCACCCCAGGACGGCTCACCGCTCGGGCCGCCCCACGACGGGCCACCGACCGGAGCGGGCGCGGGAGATGGCGGCGGCACGAAGGCCCCATGCGGGTCACTGCCCGACGACACGCTGCGCGCTCCCGCACCGCGAGGCGTCGCGGGACGCGGGGTCGAGCGGATGCGGTCCGCGGCGGGAGCCGGCGTCCGCGCGTCCTGCACGGCACGGCGGATCTCGTCGGCGAGACTGCTCGCCGCACCCATGATCGTGGTCGGCGCGTCGGCCTCGTCTTCCTCGTCTTCTTCGTCGTCGTCGAGCTCGATCTCGCCGGCTTCGATGCGTTTCCAGATGTCGTAGAAGTACGCGGTGAGGTTCGAGAACTCCGCGATCTGCACCCAGTCGCGGCCGTTGACCGAGATCTCGTCGCTGCGGCTCACCTGCCGCTCCTCGAGGAAGCCGTTGAGCTCCTCGAGGCTGTAGAAGTCGTAGGTCAGGCCCTGCTGCTTGCGGACGCGCCAGGTCGCGCCGAGCTCACGAAAGCTCCACGTCGGGAAGTCGCGCGGCCAAGGATCGCGGGGCGGCGCCGGCTGGTTGGTCGCGCGGTCGTCCGCCTCGATGGTGCCGTCGGCGTTCTTGCGGCCGAGACTCTCGATCTCGCGGTCCTTGTAGACGACGAACACATGCCGGCACTTGGGGCACGTGATCTTCGCTCCGCGCTTGCCGAGCTTCTCCTCGCTGAACTTGTACTTCTTCTCGCACGAAGGGCAGGCGACGATCATGGCTTCGAGTGGTGCTCCGGTGGGGGAACCCGGCCGCGACGGCTCAAAGTTCGACCACGAACAGGGACGGCTGACGGTAGCACAAGGCGGCTTGTGTAGCTCACTCTCTCACTAGCCTGAGCTGCGGGCTGGGAGCGATCTTCCGCGCCCGACCGGAAGCTGCGCGTACGCGGATCAGGAGCTTCGCCCCACCACCTTCCACGCCCTCGATGGTCAGGATCCCGTGATCCGGGTGGAACAGCTGGGCCCCGCGCTCGAGATCCTCGAGGCCCTCGATCTCGCACAGGGTCACGTGCTCCGGCAGGGCGTCCCGGGCCTGACTGCGCCGGGACTCGCGCTGCCGCATCATCGCTCGTAGTCGCGCCTGGTTCTGCGAGGACATGCTCGGGGCCACCGGCTCCTCGACGATCGCGCCGGGGCCATCGAAGGTGGGCACGTCTCCGGTGACCACCTCGGCCGGCAGGTCGTAGAGGAAGGGCGACGCCCCGAGCTCCCGGCTGCGCTGCTGGACGAGTTCGTTGCTGTCCACGCTCGAGGTCCGGCTTACGATCAGGTACTTCTGCGCCCGCGTGAACGCGACGTAGGCCAGGCGTCGCTCCTCGGCGAACTCGGACGGCGTCTCCAGGCAGCGTGCATGCGGGAACGCGCCCGTCTGCATCTGGATCACGAACACCACCGGGTACTCGAGCCCCTTGGAGCTGTGCACGGTCATCAGCGTGATCGCGCCGCCATCGGGGATGTCCTCGTCGTTGCCGGTGAGCGCGACCCGGTCGAGCCACAGGCGCAGCCGCTCGAGCGGCGTGTCGGCGACGACGTTCGGGTCGTTCATCGGCACCTGCGCATCGGTGCACAGGGCCGTGAGGTTCTCGAGGCGGCCCTCGGACTCGCGCGTGCCCTCTTCCTTGAGCATGGCCGAGTAGCCGGTCTCCTCGATCACCCGCGCGACGAGCTCGTGCGGCTCGACCATGCGGGCCTGGTCGGTGAGCTCCTCGATTAGCTTGCAGAAGGCTTCCATCGCCTTGCCGCGCTTGTCGCTGGCCCCCGTGCTCAGCAACTTGGCGGTCCGCAGGAGGGGCTCGCCGCGCTTCGAGGCCTGGTCGCGCAGCTCGGCGATGGTCTTCGGCCCGAGCCCGCGGCTCGGCACGTTGATGATGCGCAGGAACGCGGCGTCATCGGCGGGGTTCGTCACCAGACGCAGGTACGACAGCATGTCGCGGATCTCGCGGCGCTCGTAGAACTTGCGCCCACCGACGACCTTGTACGGGATGCGCTGCCGTGCGAGCACGCGCTCGATGGGCCGACTCATCGCGTTGGTGCGGTAGATCACCGCCATGTCCGCGTAGGTGAAGTTCTTCCGAACGCGCAGCGTCTGAATCGCCTGGAGCACGAACTCGGCCTCGCGCTCGGCGTCGGGCACGGACTTGAGGTTCACCGGGGCGCCGCCCCCCTGATCCGTGCGCAGGCTCTTCTCGAGGCGGTCGGAGTTCTTGGCGATGACCGCGTTGCTCACCGCGAGGATGTTCGCCGTCGAGCGGTAGTTCTGCTCGAGGCGCACGACCTTGGCCTCGGGGTAGTCGTTCTGGAAGTTGAGGATGTTGGTCACATCCGCGCCACGGAAGCCGTAGATGGACTGGTCGTCGTCGCCCACAACCGCCAGGTTGCGGTGGCCGTCGGCGAGGTGGCGCAGCAAGCGGTACTGCGCGTTGTTCGTGTCCTGATACTCGTCGACGAGCACGTAGTGGAAGCGCTCGCGCCACTTGTCGCGGATTTCCTCGTGCTCGCTGAACAGACGCACGACGAGGCCGATGAGGTCGTTGAAGTCGATGGCGTCCGCCGAGCGCAGCGCCTCTTCGTACAGGCGCCACACGCGAATCAGCGGATCGTTGATGTGGGTGCGCTTCGTAGTGAGCAGGTCGTCGATCGACGTCATCCGGTTCTTGTGATGGTCGATCTGCGACAGGATCTTCTTCGCGAAGCCCTTCTGTTCGTCGTAGCCCTCGCGCTTGACGATGTCCTTGAGCATGCGCAGCTGGTCGTCGTCGTCGTAGATCGCGAAGCGACGTGTCCATCCGAGCGCCTCGATGTCGCTGCGCAGGATGCGCGCGCAGCTCGAGTGGAAGGTCGACACCCACACCCGGGTGCCCGCCTCACCGACGAGCTCGGCCACGCGCTCCTTCATCTCGGAGGCGGCCTTGTTGGTGAAGGTCACCGCGAGGATGTTCTTCGGATCGACGCCCGTGTGCAGCAGGTGCGCGATGCGTCGGGTGAGCACACGGGTCTTGCCCGAGCCGGCGCCCGCGAGGATGAGCAGCGGGCCCTCGAGCGTGGTGACGGCGTCGTACTGCTCGGGGTTGAGGCGGATCAGGTGGGAGGGGGTCTCTTCCGCGGGGGCGGCTTCTTCGCTCACTTGCCAGCCTTCTTCTTGTTCTTCGCGTGCAGCCGCGGCGCAAAGCCGGCGAGCGTGCGCTGTTCGCCGCGGGCCACGGCCAGGCCGTCGTCGGGCACGTCGGAGGTCACGGTGCTGCCCGCACCGACGATGGCGCCGGCGCCGATGGTGATCGGGGCGACCAGGGCGCTGTTGCTGCCGATGAACGCGCCCGCGCCGATCTCGGTGCGGTACTTGCCCCAGCCGTCGTAGTTGCAGGTGATCGTGCCCGCACCGATGTTCGCGTCCTCACCCACGTGAGCGTCGCCGAGGTACGTCAGGTGCGAGGCCTTGGCCCCGCGCTCGAGCGTGGCCTTCTTCACCTCGACGAAGTTGCCGACCTTGTTGTCCTCAACGAGGTGTGCGCCGGGCCGGAGGTGCGCCATCGGCCCCACCGCCGACCCGGGACCGACATAGGCACCCTCGCCGATGGTGTATGGCTTGATCACCGCGTTCTCGCCGACCTTGGTGTCGGTGAGCACCGCACCCGCCTGGATCTCGGCGCCGGCGGCGACCGAGGTCGTGCCCCGAAGCACCGCGCCAGGCCACACGGTGACGCCGGGGGCGAGGGTCACGGTCGCGTCGAGCAGTACGCGATCCGGCGCGAGGAAGGTCACGCCCTGCCGCGCGTGCTTCTCGACGAGCTTGGCGTGGAACGACGCGGCCAGCTGCGTCAGCGACCAGTTGTCGTCCGCGGCGTAGGGCTCGTGCGCGGCATCGGGCTCGCGATGCGGCGAGGGCTGGGCCTCGAGCAGCGACTCAGCGGTGTCATCGGCCCCACCGGACAACGACAGCACCGCAATCGGACGACGTTCCCAGTCGACCAGCGTGCCCCCATCGGCGGCACGCTCGAGGTGCTCGGACAGCGCCTCGGACCCGAGAAGTACGAAGCGACCGTCGAATGCCAGCACCGGTCCCTCTCCACGCGTCGTGCCGAACTCGGGATCGAGACCCGCCAGACGGCAGGTGTCGGCGAGCAGATCCCGGACGGGAAGGCCGCAGATCCGGGCGTCTTCGAGGTGTTCGGGCAGGGAGACGAGCGCGCGCATGGCTTCACCAGGGAGGGGGGACCCGGACCCATAACCGCCGACCACGCGGCGTGACCGGTCAGAAAATGGCCCCACTCGCCGCGCCGAAGGCCTCGTGAAAACTGGCCCCCGAGCACGGGACCGGGCACTCTGCTTGCGATGGAGAGTGCATGCGTCGAATCGCCCCCTTCGCCCTGCTGACCTTGCTCGCCTGCGCCGACGGCGCCGAGGACGAGAGCGCGGTGGACACCTCCGCCGAGACGGACACCGACACCGACGCGGACGCTGACACCGACGCGGATGCCGACACCGACGCGGATGCCGATACCGACGCGGATGCCGACACCGACGCGGATGCCGACACCGACGCGGATGCCGACACCGACGCGGATGCCGACACCGACGCGGATGCCGATACCGA
>SBGO01000642.1 GCA_006226565.1 Deltaproteobacteria bacterium
ACGAGGCGGGGGTGGCTGAGCTGCGTCATGGCTTGAGTCTCCGTGTGCTGTCGGGGAATCGGATTTGATTCGACGCAAATGCGTTAAGCAGGAGGCGTGCCAAGATCGGAATGTGTTTAATGTTGGGCGGTTGTGGCGCATGCGGATGGCGTGCAATTGCACTGAGACATAATGTGCGTCAAGTGTGATCGTTTTGTGTCTCAGCGATCCATAAAGTGTCTCTGGTCGGCGGGGGCGTCCATGAAAGGCGTCGTGCTCAATCTGCTCGAGCGCCGCTGAGCGACGGGCACGGCGACGAGGTCTGGGACGACGTGCTGGAGGCTGCGGGCCGCGATGGGCCCAATCGGCGCTTGGCGACCACGACGCGGACCTACGCGCGCCGGTCGGGGTTGCGGCGCCGCGCGTGGGGACACCACCGCCGGCCCCGAGGCGGCGCTCGGAGACGAGCGCGCTCGGGATCGGTCCGAAGCAGAAGCCCCCGTCTGACCCCGGTCCAGCGGTGCGATGGAAGGCGACGTGTGGCGGAGGGGGGGCGCGGTCAGCCGCGAGCGCGCCGGGTTCGGGACCGACTCACCAGCGCGAGCAGCGCCAGCAACGCGAGCAGCGCTTCAGCGGGGGAGCCGCCGCCGGCGCAGCCGCCGTCGTTGCCGCCGGGGACGGTCTCGGGGCCGGTGTCGGCGGTCGGCTCGCCGAGGGTGTCGAGCGCCGGGCCGGTGTCCGCGGGGGACGTAACGTCGTCGACGGTCGTGTCCGGCGAAGCCGCGGTGTCGACCGGGCCGAGCGTGTCGTCGGGGGTCGTGTCGGGGCTCTCCACGGTGTCGTCGCCGTCCGGCGGGTCGGCCACGTCCGGCGCGTCCTCAACGTCGTCCGCGTCCGGCGCGTCCTCGACGTCGTGGGTGTCGAGCACGCTGGTGTCGGGGACGTCGTCCACGTCGGTGGTGTCGGGGACGTCGGCCACGTCGGTGGTGTCGGGGACGTCGGCCACGTCGGTGGTGTCGGGGACGTCGGTGGTGTCGGGGACGTCGGTGGTGTCGGGGACGTCGGTGGTGTCAGGGACGTCGGTGGTGTCGGGGACGTCGGTGGTGTCAGCCACGTCTGCGGTGTCGGGGACGTCGGTGGTGTCGGGGACGTCGGCGACGTCCCCGGTGTCGGGCACGTCCTGGGCGTCCGCGGTGTCGGGCACGTCGCTGGTGTCGGCCGCGTCGGCGTCGCCGATGTCGGCGTCGCTGGCGTCGGTCGCGTCCGGGTCGGCGACGTCCTCGATCGTGTCGGGGACGTCCTCGACCACGTCGGCCGTGTCGCTGTCCACGACGTCGGGCACGTCCTCGACCACGGCGGTGTCGGCGACCGGCTCGGGATCGGGCTCGGCGGTGGGCTCGGGGCCCGGCTCGGCCTCCGCCTCGGGGCCGGGGTCGACGCAGCCGACGAGGTCCTCGTCGGTGTCGCCGTCGCAGTCGTCGTCCTCGCCGTTGCAGACCTCCTCGGCGCCCGGGAAGACGAGGTCGCTCGCGTCGTCGCAGTCGCCGTCGTCGAGCACGTAGCCGGTCGGGAGCGGGCACAGCGCCGCCGCGTCGCCGGCCCCATAGCCGTCCTCGTCGCCGTCGTAGTAGGCCGCCGGCGGCGGGGACGCCACCGCCACGTCGAAGGGCGGGGCCACGACCCCGGAGACGGCGATGTCGTCGATGAACCAGCCGTCGTCGCCCGCGAAGGCGTCGGTGCCGATGGTGAAGGCCAGCCGCACCGTCTTGCCGCCGAAGCTCTCCCCGAGGTCGATGACCAGCGCGTCGAGCGCCGGGTAGCTCGGGCTCTCGCCCACGAAGGCGGCGCGCTGGCTGAGCGGGCTCGAGCCGGCCACCACCGTGCCCGGGTAGCTCAGGTCGCTGATCGCCGCCACGTCCTGCCAGGACGCGCCGTTGTTGGTGCTGATCTCGATGATGCCGCCGTCGTAGTACGTCGGCGAGGTCCCGCCTTCCGCCTCGAAGCGATAGGCGTGGCGGAGGCTCACCCCGAGGCTCGCGCCCGCCGCCACCGTCAGCGGCGGCGTCACGAGGCGCCCCACCGTGGGCCGACCGATGTCGGCGCCGTGGAACACGTGGTCGCCGGGGCCGAGGCGGCGGATCGACCACACGCCCTTGCTCCCCGTCGCGCCCCAGCCGGCGGCGTCGAGCTCGACCGTCTCCACGTCGCTGCTCGCCGGCGCGCGCACGTACCCCGTCAGGACGTCGTCCTGGCGCGCCACCTGGCCGCCACAGAGGCCCTCGGCCGTGATCGTGAGCGACAGCACGACGTCGAGGGGCGCCGGCGCCTCGGCGTCGAGCGCGACCGGCACCTCCACCACGACCTGCGCCCCCGGCGCCAGCGCGTCGAGCGCGACCACGCCCCCCTCGGGCAGCGTCAGCTCGGCGGCCTCGCTCACGACCTCCAGGGTCGCCCCGTCGAGGGGCACCGCCCCGAGGTTGGTGATCGCGACCCGCGCGCGCCCGACCTCGCCCGGGTCGAGCACGCCGTCGTCGTCGCAGCTCGCGTCGGCGTCGTCGAGCCCGGCCAGGGACCAGGCCAGGATGGGCGCGACCTCGTAGCCCTCGGTCACGTCGTCGAGCGTGCCCGACTCGCGCGCGGCGCCGACGGCGCACGTCCCGGCCCCGCGGGCGGCGAAGCCCCGGGCCAGGGCCGCGTAGTCGGCGAGGTCCACCTCGCGGGCGGCCGCGAACAGGACGTCCCGCTGCTCGGTGTAGCTGGGGTCGATGGGCGCCAGCATCATCGCCGTCACGGCGTACTCGGACATGCGGCGCCGCGCCTCGTCGTAGCTCAGCCGCGCGTCCGGCCCGAGGGTGTCGCGCAGGAGCTCCATGTACGCCTGCCACAGCATCGTCGCCCAGACCTCGCCGGCGCGGTGCACCTCGTTGTTGGTGCCGCCGGTGTAGGGGTTTCTGGGCGCCGTGGTCGGCAGCGGCACCGTCTGGCCGATGTGCTTCAGGGTCAGCGGGTTCTTCGCGAAGCTCGCCGAGTACGGATAGCGCCGGGCCCCGTAGTAGGCGGAGTCCAGCGAGATGTAGCGCGCCGCGTAGATCGCGATGGCGTAGCTCCCGTCGAGGTCGTCGCCCTCGTCGAGGAGCATGTGCATCGCCAGGAAGTCCGACCAGCCCTCGCTCTCCGCGATGCACTGCTGCGCGATGCAGTACACGAGCCGCAGGTGCATGTGGTGGATCCACTCGTGGGCGACGACGCTCGTGTCGAGGGCGCCGGGGCGTCCCGGCGTGCCGGGCCAGTTGCCGACCTGGAGCCGCGGCGACGCCCCGTCGCCGGGGACCGCGGTGAGCGCGGCGCCGCCGAAGGCGTAGTCCTGGCCCTCGATGATGAGCGGGTCGCCGCCCCAGCCGCCGCGCCCGTAGTTGCTCGCCTGGGCGTTGCCGGCGGCCTCGACGAAGCCGGCGTCGTAGTACCAGTCGTGGAGCCAGTTCGCGACGACGAAGAGGGGCTGGGCCGAGGCGCGGAGCTGCTCGTCGCTGGCGGCCGGGGCGAGGGTCGGGTCGTAGAGGGCGTCGAAGACCCCGGGCGTCGTCGCCGTGGGGCGCAGGTCGCCGGCGCCGTAGCCGCTCGGCGACGCGAGGTCGAGGAAGACGTCCACGTTGTTGCCGCTCAGCGTGGTCGCGTCCGGCGCCAGCCACGGGTCGCTCGCGCCGCTCGGGTTGGTGTTGAACGCCTCGAGCGTCGCCAGGGTCGGCGGCACGTACGGCGGGACGCCGGACATGGGCACACCCGTCGGGTGCGGGAGCCAGTCCGCCTGGGGGCCGTGGCGCGGCCGCAGGTCGTCGCTCAGCCACACCCGGAAGGCGCCGTCGTGGACGAGGTCGGTCCGCTGCAGCACGGCGCCGCGCGCGGCGTCGATGACGTAGGCCCAGGCGCGGTCCTCGTCCTCGCCGGCGGCGCGCGCCTGGACCTCGACGCGGAAGGCGCGCGCCAGCCCGTCGGGCGTGGGCGTCCAGACGCGCATCGCGCGGGCCTCGTCGCGGAAGACGAGGCCCGGGACGAGCTCCGCGCCGGCGACCAGCCCGTAGCCGTGCCAGCCGTCGGCGCGCTTGCCCGCGTCCGCGAGGAGCGAGGCGTCGAGGGGCTGCTCGAAGAGGTCGGCGAGCGTGATCGCCACCGCGTCGTCGCCGCTCAGCGTGCTACGCGCCGGCTCCACCGCGGGCAGCTCCAGCGGGCGCCCGCCGATCGCCACCAGGCCGCCGTCGGCGTCGACGAGGACCGACACCCGTGCCGGGTAGACTGGGGCGCCCTCAAGCTCCTGGCGGAGCCACACCAGCGTGCCGCCACCCCGGGTCGGGTGCACGTGGTGGACGACCAGCGCGGCCAGCGCCGCGTCGGAGACGCCGTAGCGGTGCGCCTGGCGGGCGAGGTGCCAGCGCGCGGCGGGGACGGGCTCGGCGCTGGGCGCGCGCTCTCTCGGGACGCCCCACAGCACCGTCGGGACCTGGTCCTCGGCGCTGGCGATCCAGGCGGTGCCCCGCAGATCGTCGCCCACGAGGCGGTCGAGCGCGTCACCACGGTCCGCGGGCGCCGGTCGGCCCGTGGGCCATGGCCGCGCGTGGGCCTCGACGCCGCCGAGGGCGACGACGAACAGCAGCGCGAGCGGGGCGAGGGCGCGCGCGAGGGGGCGAGGCATGGGGTCTCCGGGCGCGTCGAGGGTCATGGGGGAGGCTCGCAGGTCCCCTGGGCCGAGCCGCAGCTCGACAGGTAGCGGACCGAGAAGTCGATGCGGGCCGAGTATTCCTGGTCGGTGTCCCCGTTCACGGTCAGGAAGCCGTAGACCTTGGCGGACCCGAGCGAGGCGCCCGAGAAGAGGTCGCACGGGGGAACGTCGAGGGTGACCTCGACGCGGCCGTCGGCGGAGGAGGCCGGCGTGACCTGGTAGGACTCGGTCGCGGTGAAGGACCACGCGTAGCTCGTGACGCCGGTGCTCCCGGTGGCGTCGAAGACCAGCTTCCAGCCGCCGCTCGTCGGGCAGCTCCGCGGGCACTCGGACAGGTCGAGGGGCTTGGTCTCGTAGTCGAGCTCGCAGCCCGCGGTCCCCGACGTCGCGATGACGACGTCGACGCCGGCCTCGGTGTCGGCGACGCGCGTGTCGTCGGCGATCGCGCTGTCCGCGACGGGCGTGGTGTCGGCCGCGTCCGGCGTCGTGTCCGCGGTGGCGTCGCGCCGCTCCGCGGTCAGGTCGTCGGCGTCGAGCGCGAGCGAGCAGCCGCCGCTCCAAGCGAGCGGTGCCGCGAGGGCCATCACGGCGAGGGCGCGCCTCAAAACCGCCATGACACGCCTCCCACGCCGGTCCGCGCGTCGAGCTTCGGCGCGTCGGCCTCCCCGGTCACCCACAGGACCACGCCGACGAGCGCGCCGGCGGCGGCCACGCCGAAGCCGATGTCGGCGATCAGGCTGTGGTCCTTCAGGTCACGCCGGTGGCCGGCGAGCTTGTCGTAGTCCGCCTCGTCGAGGGGCGAGGCCTTCGCGAGCGCGGCCCCGTCGTCGTAGTCCCCCTGGGCCATCACGCCGAAGACGATCCCGGTGACCAGGCCGGCGCCGCCGACCGCCCAGGACACGATGGCGCCGGTCCGGTCGGGCTCCGCCGCCGCGACCGCCCCGAAGCGCTCGTGGACGAGCCAGCGCTCGCCGCGGTCGAGGCTCCGCGTCGCGGTCCGCTCGGCGCCCGCGTAGGTCAGCACCACGGTGGTCGGCCCGGGGTCGACCCGCAGCGTGCACGGCGTCGTGCACGGCGGCAGCTCCTCGGCGGTCGTGACCCGGGCGGTCGCGCCGGGCGGCTCGCTCTCGAGGTCGAGGGACGCGCGCTCGGCCTCGCGGCTCTTCCGGAGCGCCACGAGCCGGCGCTCGATGTCCGGGCGGTTCGGCGTGTCGGGCGCCTCCGCGAGGAACCGCGCGTAGTAGCGGATCGCCAGCGGCCAGCGCTGTCCCTTCTCGAAGGAGAGCCCGACGTTGAAGAGGTAGGCCGGGTCGGGCCAGGTGTCGTAGGCCTTCTGGAAGAGCGCGGCCGCCGCGTCCCAGCGCTCGACCTTGAACTGCGCCTCCCCCTGCCCGTAGATCGCGACGGCCTCGACCTGCCGGGGATCGGGCGGGGCCTCGGGGAGCGGCGCGGCGCCGATGTTGAGGAGCGCCACCAGGGCGGCGGCGCAGGAGAGGGATCGCATCATCCGCCGCCGGCTCCCGGGAGCGAGGGGCGCATCAGCCCGGTTGGCGGGTCGTCGTCCGTCGCCGCCGGCGCGGGGAGCCCGCCGGAGCCCGCGGGTCGCGCCGGGGT
>SBGO01000461.1 GCA_006226565.1 Deltaproteobacteria bacterium
TCGGTGCGGCCGGCGAGGTGCCAGGCGGCGCCGAAGACGGCGCGGCGCTCGAGGTCGGCGACGGCGGGGTCGGTGTACCACGCCGCGGGCGGGCCCGTGGCGCGGTCGATGGCGGCGGTGGCGTCGAAGCGGGCCAGGAGGTCGCGGAGGGGCTCGGTCGGCATGGGGAGAGGATGGCACCTCGGCGGCGGTTGCACGAGAGATCGGTCCGCGGCTAACCTCGACGAGAGGGAGGGACCTTGGCGAAGTCCATGCGAGCGAGGCCAGCGGCTCGGAGGGCGGTGTGCGGTGCGGTGGCGCTGCTCGTCGCGCTGTGGGCGCCGGCGCCGGCCCACGCCGTGCACTATCGGGTCCAGGCCGAGACCGTCGGCGACGCCTACCAGCTCGTCACGAGCTCCAACCTGCTGCTCAACCGGCGGCGCCTGCACCAGTACCTCGGCCTCCAGGCGAGCGATCTCCTGAGCGACGGCGAGTACGCGCTCAACGCGGCCGTGCTCTTCCGCTTCGACGCCGACTTCGGGATCACCGACCAGAACCTCGAGGACGTCTACCACCTGCGCCGGCAGCAGCTCTCGCTGCAGTACGCGTGGGTCGACGGGCGCGGCGTCGCCGGCTTCATCGACTTCCGCCTCGGGCGGCAGGTGCACTACGACGCCCTGGACTACCTGATGCTCGACGGGGTCGTGCTGACCTTCGCCACGCCCTGGTATTTCGGCGTGGAGCTCCAGGCGGGGCTGGAGGTCAAGGACGGCATGGCCGGCCTCAACCAGTCGGCCTTCGAGCTCGACGGCGTCCGCATCATCGAGGACGGCGAGGCCAACGATCGGCCGACCGTCGTGGTCGGCGCGGCGCTCGTCAGCCGGGACCTCACCTACACCCGGGCGCGCCTCGGCTACCGGCGCCTGTTCTCGGGCGGCGAGGTCGACGCCGAGAAGGTCGGCGGCTCCTTCTACCAGCGCCTCGTCGAGGGGCTCCACCTGAGCACGCTGGCGAGCTACGACCTCTACAACGGGCGCTTCGACCGGCTCCAGGCCGGGCTCCGCTGGCAGGCGACGCCGTTCCTCGACGTCGAGGGCGAGTACGTGCGGCTCCTGCCGAGCTTCGACGCCGACAGCATCTTCAACATCTTCACGGCCTTCCCGCTGAACGACGGCAACCTCCGGCTGCGCCTGCATCCGTCGGACGAGGACCGGCTCTACGTGGGCGGGATGGTGCGGTTCTTCGGCAACGAGGGCTACACCGACGGGCTGCTGCTCGACGACGTCGACACCGTGGTGCAGGCCTACGGCGCGATGGCGGGCTACTTCCGCCGCTTCGCGCCCGACACGACGCTGCACGTCGACCTGAGCTGGGAGAGCGGCTACGGCGGCGAGCGGATGATGGGGGACGTCGGCGCGAGCTACACGCTCGTCCCGCGGGAGTGGGTGCTCGACGGGCGGCTCACCGCGGTGTCCTTCGCCGACGGGCTCCAGGACAACCTCGACGGCTTCAGCTTCGGCTACCAGCTCGGGGCGCGCTACCTCATCGAGCGCAAGGCCGCCGTGTCGCTCCTCGTCGAGCACAACTTCAGCCGGCTGCAGTCGAGCAACCTGCGCGTCTACGCCGTCGTCGACCTGGACTTCTGGCTATGAGGCGCGTGGTGGGCGAGCGTGGCGTGTGGGTAGCGGTGCTGGCGGTGCTGGTGCTCCTCGCCGTGGGGTCGGAGCGGCTCCTGGCGCGGGCGGGCGAGCCGCCGCCGCTGAAGGTGGACGAGGCGACGACCAAGGTGGACCTCGGCGACCCGATGACCGAGGACGGGCAGGCGCGCCGCCGCGCGCTGTCCTTCGGGCGCCAGCACACGGCGAGCCCGCTCGTCATCCCCGACCAGGAGATCCCGCTGCGCTTCAGCCACGAGGCCCACCTCGCCGGCGGCAAGATGCAGTGCGTCGACTGCCATCGCGCGGCGCTCGGCAGCGTCCGCGCGAAGGACGTGAACCTCCCGCGGGAGTCGGTCTGCCTCGACTGCCACGACATCGAGGCGCCCGACGCGAAGCCGCAGGCGCGCTGCGAGACGTGCCACCCCGGCTACGTGCCGCGCTGGCGCCCCGGGAAGAGCCAGACCCGGACGAGCCACGTCGAGAATCACCCGCCGGCGGTGCGCCTGCCGGAGCCGCACCTGAAGTTCAACCACAAGATCCACGTCGAGCGCGGGATCACCTGCGCGCGCTGCCACGGCGACATGAGCAAGCACCAGCTGGCGACGCGGGAGAACGCGCTGCCGGTGATGGGGACGTGCCTCGCGTGCCACGACGGCAAGCAGGCGCCCGACGCGTGCACGACGTGCCACGTGGCGGCTCCGGACGGCCGGGTGCAGACCGACCTCCCCGGCGGGAAGCTGGCCCCGGCGGGCTGGTATCACCAGGACGCGCACGACGACGACTGGCTCCGCACCCACCGCTTCGCGGCGTCGGTCGGCGACGGCCACTGCGCGGCGTGCCACACCGAGAACGAGTGCATGGACTGCCACAACGGCGTGCGCAAGCCGCTGAAGGTCCATCCGAACAACTGGGCGCTGATGCACCCCGTCGCGGCCCGCAAGAACGTGCCGGACTGCGCGAGCTGCCACCGGAGCCAGACCTTCTGCGCCGACTGCCACCAGCTCGCGCAGGTCTCGCCGGACGCGCCGAACCGCCCGCCGGACGCGGTGCGCTTCCACCCCGACGGCTGGGTCGACGCCCAGGGGCGGCGCGGCGCGAACCATCACGCCTTCGAGGCGCAGCGGAACATTCGCTCGTGCGCGAGCTGTCACACCGAGGACACCTGCATGGAGTGTCACTCGGTCAAGACCCTCGGCGTCAACCCGCACCCGCCGGGCTTCGTCGGCTCCGGGGCGTGCGAGCGGATGGCCGCCAAGAACGCCCGGGTCTGCACCCGGTGTCACTTCGAGGGCTCCTCGCAGCTCCGCTGCCGGTAGCGCCGCCGCGGACGGCGGCCTCGTTCCTGTCCGGCGCGGACCTGGCGAGCGATTGAGCCACAGCGGGCACGGAGGACACGGAGACAGCCACCTCCGTGTCCTCCGTGCCCTCTGTGGTTCAAGTCTCGGAGGCTGGCTCGCAGAGACTTTGCGACAGCCTCGACCCGTCCACCGTAGCGTCGTGGGGGCGCCGAAAACGACGAAGGGCGGCCCGAGGTGGGCCGCCCTTCGAGGTCGGGGACGCCGCGCGGGCGTCAGGCCTTCAGCGACTCGAGCACCAGCTCCGCGATGTCCTTGGACTTCATCGGGGCCTCCTTCGAGGCGATGGCGTCCTCCATCATCATGTTGCAGAACGGGCAGGCCACGGCGACGGTGTCGGCGCCGGTCTCCGTCGCGTGGTCGACGCGCACGTGGTTGATGCGGTCGCCGTCGTGCTCCTCCATCCACACCCGCGCGCCGCCGGCGCCACAGCACATGCCGGTGGTGCGGTTGCGGGCCATCTCCTTGAGCTGGAGCCCGGGGATGGCGGCGAGCACGTTGCGCGGCTCCTCGTACACGTCGTTGTAGCGGCCGATGTAGCAGCTGTCGTGGTACGTGATGCGCTTGGCGCCCTCGGGGGTCGACCGCGGCGTGATCCGCTTGTCGCGCAGGAGCTTCTCGATCAGCACGCTGTGGTGGATGACGTCGAAGTCGCCGCCGAACTGCGGGTACTCGTTCTTGATGGTGTTGAAGCAGTGCGGGCAGTGCGTGACGAGGGTCTTGCGCTTGCCGGGCTTGTCGACCTCGTACCCCTTGAGCATCTCGATGTTGGCCGTGGCCTGCATCTGGAAGAGGTACTCGTTGCCCGCGCGGCGCGCCGGGTCGCCGGTGCAGCCCTCGTCGTTGCCGAGGATGGCGAAGCTCACCTTCGCCTCGCGCATGATCTCCACGAGCGCGCGCGACACCTTCTTCTGCCGCTCGTCGTAGGCGCCGGCGCAGCCGACCCAGAAGATGTACTCGGCGTCCGGGTTCTCGGTGAGGTGCGGGATGTCGAGGCCCGCGGCCCACTTCTCGCGGTCGCCGCTCGGGAGACCCCAGGGGTTGCCCTTCTTCTCGAGGTTCTTCAGCGTGCCGCCGAGCTCCTTCGGGAAGTTCGCCTCCATCAGCACCAGGTGGCGGCGCAGGTCCACGACCTTGTCGACGTGCTCGATCATCACCGGGCACGCCTCGGTGCAGGCGCGGCACGTCGTGCAGTCCCAGATGGCGCTGTACTTCACGTCGTCGACCAGCGTCTGCTCGTGCTTGTCGACCTGCCACGCGAAGACGTCGGTGTCGCCGGCGAGCAGCTCCTTCTCGCGGGCGTACAGGTGGTTGCGGATGTCGCAGATGAGCATCTTCGGGTTGAGGGTCTTCCCGGTGATGGTCGTCGGGCAGTTCACCGAGCAGCGCCCGCACTCGGTGCAGGTGTAGAGGTCGAGGTACTGGCGCCAGGTGAAGTCGGTCACCTCGCCGACGCCGAACTTCTCGCGGCTCTCGAGATCGGTGATCGGCTCGAGCGCGCCCCGCTCCTTGAGGTCGGAGAAGAAGACGTTGGGGATGGCGGTGATGACGTGGAAGTGCTTCGAGCCCGGGAGCATGTTGAGGAGCACGAGCACGATGAAGAGGTGCGACCACAGGGCGATCTCCTGGCCCGCCGCGAGAGCCGCGTGCGGAAGCCCGGAGAAGAGGCCGGCGAGGGCGCCGCCGATGGGCGCGTAGTGCATCTCGTGGGCGATGGCGCTGGCGCGGGCGGCGGCGTCACCGCCGAGCTGGCTCCAGTCGAAGAAGAGCGCGGCCTCGTAGCCCGAGGGCTGCTGGGCGAGGGCGAAGGCGAACCCGTCGACGAGGAAGTCGGTCAGGATGAGGCCCATGATCATGTAGAGGATCGCGAGGGCCTCGCCGCTGAAGGTGAGGCGCTTCGGCTTCGAGACGAGGCGGCGGTAGAGGGCCACGCCGAGCATCATGAGGACGATGACCTCGGTGATGTCCTTGGTGATTGCGTACCCATCGTGGATGAGGGGGATGCGCCCGTCGGCGTTGAAGGTGCACGAGAAGAGGTAGATCGTTCGGATCTGGAGCACCATGAAGCCCCAGAAGATGAACGCGTGCATCAGCCCCGCGCCCTTCTCCTTGAACATCTTCCGCTGCCCGAAGGCGTAGGTGATGACGTTCGCGAAGCGCGTCGGCAGCTTCTCGAAGAAGCGGCGCCGGTGCTGCGAGACCAGCAGCAGGCGGAACTTCCCCTGGATGACCATGCCGAAGTAGCCGAGGGCCACCAGCAGCGCGGCGATTGCCGGGAGCCAGCGCAGTTCGTGCATCAGAGTGCCTCCGTGACGAAGCGGAACGAGTGGGTGGGGATACCGAGCTCGACGCACTTCTTCTCACGGTGCGAGCGCGGTAGGGACGCGATGATCGGGTCGGCGTAGGAGCTGCCGGCCAGCTGCCAGCCCTCGGCGTCGAGGAGCTGGTCGACGATGAGGTCCGCGTAGGCCTCGACGTCGGTCTTCACGATGAGCATCCCGCCCGTCACCAGGCGGTCGTGGAGCATCGCGATGAACTCCGGCTGGAAGACGCGGCGCTTGTGGTGCCGCTTCTTCCACCACGGGTCGGGGAAGAGGATGTAGACCGCGTCGAGGCTCTTGGGCGCGAGGAGCTGCTCGACGTAGGGGCGGACGTCGCCTTCGACCACCCGCAGGTTGTCGAGCCCCTCGCGGGTCGCGCGCTTGTCGGCGGCGCGCACCCACTGTCGGCGGATCTCGAAGCCGAGCACGCGCGCGTCCGGGAGCTGCGCCGCGAGGTCGCACAGGTGGTGCGGCCGGCCGAAGCCTATCTCCAGATGGAGCGGCCGCTCGGCGACGAACTCGAGGAACGGCGCGCGGTCAGCCTCACGGCGGAACGGCGCCAGGACATGGGGGAGATCCAACGGCGGCACCTTGGCGTGGCGCACACGCTCTTCGATGCGCCCTCCCACCAGGCCGACGTCGGGAACTGTGCGGTCACGATCGCTTGCCACGCTCGTGAACTATCGTCGATTCGGCCCAGGCGCAACCCGATTCCACCGCGATCTCCAGGGGAGAGGGCGCCTGCGCGCGGGCGTGCGCCCGTGGGTCGCGGTCTCGCCCGCGTCAGCGCTCGCAGAGCGTGCCGCGCCGCGGCAGGACGCGGGTCGGTCCCCACGTCTCGACGCGCTGGCGCATCTCCTCGGGGCCGACGCCGACGCGGACGCGGTGGTCCTCGTTGGAGAGCAGGGCGCGGACGGCGTCCCGATCGGCCAGGGAGGCGTCGGTCGTGGCGCGCCCGTCGAGGACCTCTCGGGCGGCGACGGCGAGGCGCC
>SBGO01000100.1 GCA_006226565.1 Deltaproteobacteria bacterium
CCGGTAGTTGTGCCAGCCCGCGCGCCGCGGGACGCCGCCCACGAACCCCCGGTGACGCCGGGTGAAGCGCGCGAAGGTGCGCGGCGACGCCGTCAGCTCGTGGGTGACGCCGCGCCACCACTCGGGCGCCCGCGCGGCGAGGGTCGCGCGCATGGCCTCGTGGATGCCGTCGATGAAGCGGCCGGCGGCGGCGGGCTCGAGGGCGTCGAGCGCGCCGAGGTCGACGTGGGTCGACACGGTCAGGTGCCGGCGCCCGTCGGGCTGCGCCTCGCCGATCGAGCAGAAGACGTGGTTGCCGTGGATGAAGGGGCGGCCCGCGTCGGCCACGAGGTCGAGGTGCAGGGCCTCCGCGTCGAAGCCCGGCGGCGGGTCGGCGACGAGGTAGAGCATGGCCGCGCCCCAACCGGTCTCGACGTCGGCGGCGAGCCGATCGAGGCGGGGGACGGCGCCCTCCTCGAGGCCCGCGAGCGCGCGGAGGTCGTGGGGCAGGAGGTTGGCGATGACGTGGTCGGCGACGACGTCCCCGCGGCGCGTTCGGACGACGAAGCCCCCCTCGTCGCGGCGGGTGATGGCGCGCACGCGGTTGGACATCGAGACGTGCCCCCCGAGGCGCGTGACGGCGCCGACCAGGGCGCTGGCGAGCTGGCCGATGCCGCCCCGCACGTGGGCCGTTCCGCGGAAGTAGTAGTCCATCGTCGCCAGCGCGAGCGGCGCCTCGGCCTCGTCGACGCCGCACTGGACGGTGATCTGACAGAGGGACTCGAGGAACTGCTCGAGGGGCGCGAAGCCGCTGACCCCGACGCGGTCCATCACGGCGCGGAGAGGCTTGCCCATCAGCCGGGCGAGCGGCAGGTAGCGGTGCACCGCGCCGGCGTGGCGGAGGAGGCTCGCGGGGGTCAGCGGCGGCAGCAGCGACGGGTCGCCGAGCACGCGCCAGAGGGTGTCCGCGACCCGCGCCTGGAGGCGAAAGAAGCGCGCGATGGCCGCGACGGGCGCCCCGGGGAGCGCGCTGAGCGACGCGATGAAGCGATCGCGGTCGCGCGGCACCGCGAGGTCCAGATCGGGGGTCCGGCACGCCACCACCGGGTCGATCCAGTCGAGGGACACGGGCAACCGGTGGGTCTTGATCCAGCGGTCGAAGAGGTCGCCGTCGCCGAAGCCCGAGAAGAGGGTCGCGCCGGCCTCGAAGGCCCGCCCGTCCCGCGTGAAGGTCGACGCGCAGCCGCCCGGGTAGTTGAGCGCCTCGCAGAGGACGACCTGCGCGCCCGCCTCGGCGAGGGTGAGGGCCGCGGCGAGCCCCCCGAAGCCCGCGCCGACGACGACGGCGTCGGCGCGCTCGGGGAGAGAGGGCGACGTGCTGGCTGAGAGCGATTCCATGTTTTGCATAGATAAATACTATGCATGTCGCGTCAACCGCGAGATCTCGACGAGGTCGCTACGACGGGGGCGACGGCGCTCTCAGCCGACGGCGTCGATGATGATGTTGAGGATGGCCGTCGACATCGCGGTGAGGCCCATGGACACGCGCTTGGGGGCGAGGCCGTCTCGCCAGCCCTGGAGCGGCCCGCCGCTGACGACGCGCGCGATCGCCGCGTAGCCGAGGAAGAAGCCGAGCCCCACGAGGAGCAGCGTGGACAGCGTGTAGACGATGGCGAACAGCGGGTCGACGCGGAAGACGCCCAGGTGCAGGAGCATGTAGATGAGCTGGTAGAGCCCCCAGCCGAGGCCGCCGAGGCCGAGCCAGGGCGACGCCGGCTCCAGCGCGTCGATCGCCCCCTTGAGCCCCGCGTTGTTGTGCGTGAAGCGCGAAGACGCCGCGAGGAACCCCAGCAGCAGCAACAGAATCATCGTGACCCAGAACATGGTGCCCCTCCGTGGTGGCTGCGACGCCGGCTCAAACCCGCACGAGACGCCCCGAGAACACGACAACGCAGCGCGTGTGAACTGTACCGTCTTCCTTCCCGACCCGCGCGTCTAGTCCAGCGCGTCGACCCGCACGTCGACCTCGAGGATCTCGGGGCCGCCGCCCACGAAGATGGTCCCGCTCGTCGGGGTCGCGTCCTGGTAGTTGCGGCCGACGGCCACGCGGATGTGGTCGGTCTGCGTGATGAGGCCGTTGGTCGGGTCGAAGCCCTTCCAGCCGAGCTCGGGCAGGTAGAGCTGCACCCACGCGTGCGACGCCTCGCTCTGCACCTGGTTGGGGTTCTTCGGCCCGGCGTACACGTAGCCGCAGACGTAGCGCGCGGGGATGCCGAGGAGCCGCGCCAGCGCGATGAAGAGGTTCGTGAAGTCCTGGCACACGCCCTGACGGGTGACGAAGACGTCGAACGCCGTCGTCGCCAGCGTCGTGCTGCCCTGGGAGTACGAGAACTCCTTGAAGATCGTCCAGTTGATGTCGAGGAGCGTCTCGAGCAGGTCGGCGCCGTTCTTCTCGACGAAGCCCGTCGCGTACTCCGTCAGCGTCCGCAGCTGCGGCTCAGGCAGCTCCGGCGGCAGCAGATACGGCGCCAGCATGTGCTGCTGCCACGGCATCCACACCAGCGGGAAGTCCGTCTTCGCCCGCAGCGGCCGGTACGAGAACGGGTCGGCGTCGAGCACCTCGACGATGGACTCGGTCTCGATGCGCATCTCCGAGAACGGATGCTCCACCACGAGCCGTGTGCACGTGTTGCCGAAGACGTCCTCGAAGCGCCGCTGCCGGCCATCCACGCTGATGTCCAGCCGGTGCTGCTCCAACCGCTGGAACGCGTCCTGGATTGGCGTCAGCCGGAACAGGTGCTCACTCCGCTCCACCGGATGCTTGTAGCGATAGACCGTCGCGTGACGCACCTTCAGCCGACGCGGCGTCGCCCGCGCCGGCGCCGCCGGGTGGACGTGCGGCACGAGCCCGGGCGGGCCGTCGACCGCCCCCGTGCGCGCCCGCACGGTGCCGCGACGCACGACGATCAGCTCGCCCGGCGGCAGCTGGTGCCACTCCGCCGGCGCGTCCTCCTGCTCGAGCGGCTCGGTGCTGAGCACCACCCCCTTCTTGCTGCGCGTGCCGCGCTTGAAGAGGTCGACGCGCAGGTCGGCGTTGCCGAAGACGCGGTTGTTGTACGGCGGCGTCCGCTCCCACAGGTAGACCGGCGCGGCCCCGTGGCTGTCGGCGTACGCCAGCAGGTCGAGCCCGTCGCTGAGGAAGATCGACAGCCCCCCGAGGGCGTCGAGCTCGCGCAGCCAGGCCAGGAGCTCCTCCACGTCGACGTCGCCCAGGGACCGCCAGCCGCGCGCCGCGATGCGGTCGAGCAGCACGCAGAAGACCTGCTCGGTGTCCGTCCCGCCGACCGGCGTGAAGCGCGCGTCCTCGGCCAGCGGCGGCACCTCGTCCAGCGACCCGGCGTGCGCGATGAGCCAGTCCCGGCCGGCCCAGCTGCGCGCGAAGGGCTGCGTGTTGGCGTCGCTGATGGCCCCCCAGCGCGCCCGGCGGATGTGCAGCATGAACGTCGACGACGCCAGGTGCTCCCAGGTCTTGATGAGCTCGCCCTTGAGGCTCCCCGGCCGCGGGTCGTGCTCCTTGAGGACGGACACCGCCGGCTCCTTGCCGGGATAGAAGGCGAGCCCCCAGCCGTCCAGCCGGCGCCCCCCGCGCAGCCCGCACAGGTCGAACGACGGGGCCAGCAGCCCCTCGAAGCTCATCGCGATCATGTTGGGCAATCCCGTGCTCTCCCTACTGCTCCGCTCCCGCCGCGAAGAGCTCGCGTCCCAGGAGGGTGCAGATCGAGGCCGTCTCCTCGACGACGTGGGTCAGCGCCGCGTGCAGGCCGGCGCCCGCCACCGAGGCGGGGTCGAGGTCCTCGAGCCATGTGTTCAAGGCGTGCAGCTGCGCCAGGGCCTGCCCTCCAGGCAGCGCGTCCGCGGCCGGCGGCCGGATCCGCACCAGGCGCCGATGCGCCAGGCGCACAGCGTAGCGGACCGAGCGGGGGAAGTCGCGCTCGAGGAGCAGGAACCTCGCGACGAGGTCTCCCTGGAGCGCGCCGCGCCGCCGCTTGTTGAACGGCTCCAGCGCCGAGCACGCGCGGAGGAGCGCCACCCACAGCATCGCGCGCACCAGCGGGTCCTCCGTCTGGGCCTCGAGCAGGCTCATCGCGTGGTGATGCACGTCCAGGGTCCGGGCCGTCTGCCCGGCCTGCTCGAGCAGGACGCCGAGCAGGATGAACTCCAGCGCGTCGTCGTGGAGCATCGTCCCGCGCAGCTGCCCCACCACCAGCTCCAGCTGACGCTTGATGTGGCGGTAGAAGTCGTAGCGACGCTTCTCGTAGGTCGTGCGTGCCGCCGCCGACCCCATCCAGACGTGCAGCTCGTTGAGGGTCTCCCAGACCTCGAGGCTGATGACGTCACGTATCGCGCGGGCGTTCCAGCGCACCGCCCCGAGCGTCTGCTTGAGCGACACCAGCGTGTCGGCGTCCCACGTCAGGTAGTGCTGGACGAGCTCGCCGTCCGCCGCCTGGTCGAGGCCGAAGCGCTCCTCGAACGGCCCCTGCTCGCCGGACACGATGACCACCGGGAGCCACAGCTCCGCCGGCTCCAGCGCCGTGTCGAGCGCGAGCTGGCTCGTCACCATCAGCATCCGCGCGGAGCTCTCGGCCCGCTCGATGTAGCGCCCGAGCCAGAAGCAGTGCTCGGCGATTCGCGAGATGAGCCCGTTCACCGTCCCTCCTCCGTCGCTCCGCGGAGCGCCCAGGTGTCCTTCGAGCCGCCGCCCTGGCTCGAGTTGACCACGTAGCTCCCGCGCGGCAGCGCCACCCGCGTCAGCCCCCCGGGCAGGACCCACACGCCGTCCGCGCCGCTCAGCACGAACGGCCGCAGATCCACGCGCCGCGGCTCGAGCCGCCGCTCGTCCCCGATCCACGTCGGGCAGGTCGACAGCTCCACCCGGCGCTGGGCGATGTAGCGCCGCGGGGTCGCCTTGATCCGCTCGGCGAACGCCTCGCGCTGGGCCGCGGTGGACTGCGGCCCCATCAGCATCCCGTAGCCGCCCGCCTCGTCGACCGCCTTGACGACCAGCTCGTCGAGGTGCTCGAGGACGAACTGCCGCTCGTCCGGGCGGGCGCACGTCCAGGTCGGCACCTGGTCGAGGATCGGCTCCTCGCCGAGGTAGAAGCGGATCATGTCGGGCACGAACGGGTAGATCGCCTTGTCGTCGGCGACGCCGTTGCCGGGCGCGTTGCAGAGCGTCACGTTCCCGGCCGCCCACGCCCGCATGATGCCGCTGACGCCGAGGAGGCTGTCCGGGCGGAAGACGGTCGGGTCGAGGAACGCCTCGTCGATGCGCCGGTAGACGACGTGGACGCGCTCGGGGCCGCGGGTCGTCTTGAGCCACACCTTGTCGTCGTCGACGAAGAGGTCGCCGGGCTCGACCAGCGGGACGCCCATGGTGCGCGCCAGGAAGCTGTGCTCGAAGTAGGCCGAGTTGTACATGCCGGGGGTCAGCACCACGACCATCGCGTCGTCGGCGGCGACCGGCGCGACGCTCCGGAGGGTGGCGGCGAGCCGGCTCGGGTACTGGTCGACCTGGCGGACGTGGGCCCGCTTGAACGCCTCGGGCAGGACCCGCTTCACGAGGAGCCGGTTCTGCAGCACGTAGCTGACGCCCGACGGGGTCCGGACGTTGTCCTCGAGGACCAGGAAGCGCCCGTCGCCGTCGCGGATGAGGTCGATGCCGCCGATGTGGACCCGGCGCCCGCCGACCGGCTTCACGCCGCGCACCTCTTTCAGGTACTGGCTCGCGCCGAGGACCAGCTCCCGCGGGATGACGCCCTCGGCCAGGATGCGCTGGTCGGCGTAGATGTCGTCGAGGAAGTGATCGAGGGCCGTCACGCGCTGGACGAGCCCGCGCTCGACGCGGTCCCAGTCCGCCGCGGCGATGATGCGGGGGATGAGGTCGACCGGGAAGATCTTCTCGGTCCCCTGGGCGTCGCCGTAGACGCTGAAGGTCACGCCGGCCTCGAGCAGGAGCTGCTCGGCGAGGGCCTGGCGCGCCTCGTACTCGTCGGGCGTGTGGGCGCGGACCACCTCGAGCGGGTCGGCGAACGGCGCGCGGGGCTGCGCGCGCTCGGCGAACATCTCGTCCCAGGTGTCGGGCAGCGGCGTGTAGTCGCGGAAGAGGTCGGACACGGTCAGGGCTCCGGCAGAGAGGGACGGCGGAGGTCGGTGGTGAGCGGGCCGCGCGCGGGCGCGGGCGGGCTGGGGTCGGCGGAGACGGTGACGACGACGCGCTCGTCGCGGCGGGCGCGCGCCTCGGCGGCGGTGTCGGGC
>SBGO01000112.1 GCA_006226565.1 Deltaproteobacteria bacterium
GGCGCGGGATCCAGCGCGCCGACGCGGGCGCTGGCGTCCTCGGCCGCGAGGGGCGGCGTGTCGTCGGTGTGCGACGCCGTGGCGCCGCACGCGGACAGCGCCACGGCCGCGAGGAGGACCCACGGGGGCGCGAAGGCGAGGCGTGGCGGGCGCGACATGCGAGGCACTATAGCCCCGCCCCGGAGCCGGTCAAAAGGCGGCCGCGGCGCCCTCGCGAGAAAGTGTGAAGTGTTGGGGTCTGACCCCAACACTTCACACTTTCACCACCGCACTGCAACACGTTCCACCTTTTCAGGGCGGCCGGGCTAGGGCATACCCGATGCGTGGAGCCCTTCGCCCGCCTCGTGACCCGCCAAGCCCGGTTCGTGCTGCTCCTTGTGGCGGCGCTCTCGATCGCCCTCACGATCAAGCTGCCCCTCGGCTACGACGACGACGTGGTGCGCTTTCTGCCCGCCGACGACCCCGAGGTCGCGGCCTTCGAGAAGATCTCGGACCGCTTCGGCTCCCTCGACGTCGCCCTCGTCGCGGTCGAGGCCCCGGACGTCTTCACCCACGCGCGCCTCACCTACGTCCGCACCCTGACCGAGCGTCTCCGCGCCCTCCCCGAGGTCGAGCACGTCACCTCGGTGACCGAGCTCGCGATCATCAAGGGCGGCGCCGAGGGCTCCCACGTCGCGCTGGTGCCGGCCACCATCCCGACCGACCCGGCGGCGCTGAAGGCGCTCCGCGACAACATCCTCGGGCTCGACTACATCGCCGGGATGCTCGCCTCCGAGGACGGCGAGGCCCTGCTCCTCGTGACCCAGCTGCGCAAAGAGCTGCCCGACCACACGGTCATCTCGTCGAAGCGCGCCGCCGAGGCCGCCAAGGCCGCGGCCCTCGCGCTGCCGGCCCCCGACGACACGCGGCTCCACTTCGGCGGCGCCCCGTTCATCGCCGAGGCCGCCGCCAACGGCTCCCAGTCGGACCTGGCCCGCCTCGCGCCCTACGTGGTCGGGATCACGCTGCTCCTGGTGATCCTCTCGTTGGGTTCCTTCTGGGCCGCATTGTACACTGTGTTGACGGTCGGCCTGTCGATCCTCTGGACCCTGGGCGTCATGGGCTGGCTCGGCCGCCCGCTGACCCTCGTCAGCACCTCGCTCCCGGTCATCCTGGTGGCCCTCGGGTCCGCCTACGCCGTCCACATCCTCGTCTGGTATCGCGAGCACGACGGCGACCCGGTCGGCGCGGTGCGCGCGATGGGCTGGCCGATCGTGGTCACGGCCGCCACCACCGCCGCGGGCTTCGTGTCCTTCCTCATCATGGACCTGGCGCCGATGCGCGAGTTCGGCTGGCAGATGGCCCTCGGCACGGTCGTCTCGGCGTTCCTCGCCCTCACGCTCATCCCGGCGCTGCTCGAGATCAAGCCCATCCCCGTGCGCCCGTCCCACGTCGCGGGCGTCGACCGCTGGCTCGTCAAGGTCGCGCTGGCCTGCCGCCGGCGGCGCTGGCCGCTCCTCATCGGCGCGAGCGCGGTGGCGGTGCTCCTCGCGACCCGCGTCGGCGACGTCGACACGCGCATGGACACGAGCGCCTTCTTCGCGGAGGACAGCGCCCCGGCCCGCGCCGACCGGCTGATGACCGAGGAGTTCGGCGGCTCGGTCTTCCTCCAGGTGCTCGTCGACGGCGACATCCGCGACCCGGCCGTCCTCCACCGCATCGCCGCCTTCGGCGACCGCGTGTCGGCGGTCCCCGGGGTCACCCGCATCCAGAGCATCGACCGCGTGCTGGCGGTCGTCTACGAGGGCCTCAAGGAGGTGCGGCGGACGAGCCGCGACCGCGACGAGATCACGCTCCTCGGCTCCCTCGCGCGGATGACCGACCCCGCCGTCGACCTCCTCGTCGGCAAGGAGTGGGACGGGGCGCTGATGCAGATCTCCATCGGCGGCTTCGACACCGGCGTGGTCGGCGACATCACCGCGCAGGTCCGCGCCCTGGCCGACGCGCACCTGGTCGGCGCCGTCGCCACCGTCCCCCGCGCCGAGGCCGACGCCGACGCCGTCTACCGCGACGCCGCCGAGCGGGTCGCCGCCCTCGCCAGGAAGCCCGCCACGGAGGTCCCGGCCATCGAGGCCATCCTGCGCGAGGGGCTCGACGACGAGGCGCGCCACGCGCTGTCCGACGCCGTCCGCGACACGCTGAAGCGCGAGGTCGTCGAGGAGGAGATGGTCGAGCTGGCCGACCCGGAGCGCTGGAAGACTCTCGCCGACGTGGTGACGGCCGAGCTCGCCGCCGGGCGCCTCGACAAGGCGCGCTTCGTGGCGCTGCTCCGGCCGGTCGTCACCGACGAGGAGCGCGAGGACGCCGAGAGCTTCGCGCGCGGCGCCGAGTACGTATTCACCAAGGTGAGCATCGCGACCGCCAAGCTCCTCGAGGAGGCGTCGGGCAAGCAGCTCGGCGTCCTGGTCGCCGGCCTCGGGCCCGCGGCGCGGATGCGGGTCGAGGACATCGTCGACGAGCTGCGCCAGCCGACCTGGTACACCCCCGTCAGCGGCGCCCGCGCGGCGGCCGACGACGCGCGCCCCATCAGCGTCACCGTCAGCGGCCAGCCCATCATCCAGGAGGCGATGACCCACTCGGTGCAGCGCAACCAGGTGCTGTCGCTCCTCGTGAGCCTGCCGCTGGTGCTGCTCATCATGATCATCGTCTTCCGGAGCGTCATCGCCGGCGTCATCGGCATCCTGCCGGCGGGGCTGACGCTGCTGGTGACCTTCGGCTTGATGGGCCTCTTCCCCGACGAGCTCCCGATGGACATCGCGGCGTCGATGCTCGCCAGCATCGCCCTCGGCGTCGGCATCGACTACGCCATCCACTTCATGTGGCGCTATCGGCAGGGCGGCATCGAGGCGGCGATGCGCACCACCGGCCGCGCCATCGTCATCAACGCGGGCGAAATCACCGGCGGATTCATCGTGTTGGCGTGGGCGAGCATCGCCCCCATGAGCCGCTTCGGCATCCTGACCGCCGAGACCCTGCTGGTCGCCGCCCTGGCGACGCTGGTGTTGCTGCCCGCGCTGCTCACGTGGTGGAATCCGCCGCGCCCCGCCCCCGACGAACGGAGTGACGAAACGATGGTCCCGACCTCGCGCCCGAGCCTCAACCAGCTGGCCCCGCTCCTCTTCGCCCTCGCCCTCGGGGGGGCCGCCCTGGCGCCGAGCCCGGCGCGCGCCGACGCGTTCTCGGACGCCAAGGGCAAGGGCGCGCAGGCCATGCTGGCCGAGAGCGACCGCCTGACCAACCACTACGACTCGCAGCAGTGGAAGATGCGGATGACCATCACGCCGCGCGGCAGCGAGTCGCGCGTGCTCGAGTTCCGCATCTGGCAGCGCGAGCAGAAGGACCGCCTCGTCCGCTTCGACGCCCCCGGCGAGGTGAAGGGGCTCAGCATGCTGAGCAACGGCGCCGACGTGATGTACGTCTACTCGCCCCAGACCGACAACGTCCGGCGGGTCGCCTCCCACGCCAAGCGCCAGACCCTCCTCGGCTCGAACCTGAGCTACGACGACATGGGCTCCATCGACCTCTCCGACGCCTACACGGCGACCTTCGGCGACGAGACGGCCACCCACCAGTGGCTCGTGCTCGAGAAGAAGCCCGACGTCGACGTCGGCTGGCAGACGCTCAAGGTCCGCATCGACAAGGCGAACCTGATGGCCGACCAGATCGAGTACGTCGAGGGCGGCAAGACGGCGCGCGTCCAGACGCGGACCCGCTTCGAGGTCCTCGACGGCGTGCCGACCTACCGGACCATCGAGATGAAGACCCTCGACGACGGCCTCGTGACGAAGCTCGAGGTGCTCGAGCAGAAGATCGGCGAGGACCTCCCCAAGAGCATGTTCAAGAAGAAGAACCTCGTTCGCGGCGGATGACATGACCCTCACTCGTTGGGCGCCCGCGGTGGTCGCCTTCACCGCAAGCGCCCTGGTCTCCTGGGCCGCCCCCGCGCGCGCCGAGGTCGAGCTCGACTGGCGCGGGATGCTGACCTCGGACCTGCGCCTCTACGTCGACGACAGCCTCGCCTTCGAGCGGAGCGAGACGACGGCCTACGCCAAGCTCTTCGCGCGCCTCGACCCCCACGTGTCCTTCCAGGGCGAGCTGGCGATGGTCTTCACCGACTACGCCAATCCCCAGGACTTCGCGGGGCTCGTCGACCGGACCCGGCTCGACCCCTACCGCTTCGAGAGCGACTCGCTCTTCGTGCAGCTGACGGACCTCGGCGGGGCCGAAGGGCTCGACCTCCGGGTGGGTCGGCAGAGCATCATCTGGGGCACGGCGGACCGCTTCCACCCGACGTCGAACCTGAACCCCCTCGACGTCGAGGACCCCATCGCGTTCGGCCGGGTCATCGCCAACGAGATGGTGTCGCTGGCCTTCCGGCCCGACTGGACCGCCGGCGACGAGGACGAGCCGTGGCTCGACGAGCTCGCCCTCGAGGCGGTCTTCGTGCCGTTCTTCAAGCCGGCGCAGCTGCCGCGCTCGGCCGGGCTGGCCTTCACCGACCGGCGCGTCTTCGCCGGGCGCGCCAACACCCCGCTGACCCACGACCTCGTGGCGCGGCAGGCCACCCTCGAGGACGACAGCGGCTGGGACTTCAGCTACACCCCGCGCGTGCAGCTCCCCGATCGGACGCTCGACAACAGCATGTTCGCCGCGCGCATCGGGGCGCGCCTCGCCGAGGTGGACCTGCACGTGTCCTACTTCCGCGGCTTCTACGCCTTCCCGCGGGCCGAGAAGATCCTGGCGAACACCGACGCCATCCCGCACGTGGACGCCGACATCGTGCTGAGCTACCCGCGCGTGCAGGTGCTCGGCTTCGACGCCGCGACCAGCCTCGACTTCCTCGGCGGGCTCGGGCTCTGGACCGAGGTCGCGGTGAACTTCCACGACGACCTGTACCGGCTCGTGTCGACCGCCGCCGTCGGCGTCGACGACCTCGAGATCGAGTACGAGAAGGGCCACTTCGTGAAGGCCGTGGTCGGGATGGACTACACCGTCACCGAGTGGCTGTACCTGAACGTGCAGTACCTCCACGGCTTCGTGGACGAGTTCGGCGCGCGCGAGCTGGGCAACTACGTGGTCGCGGGCGGCGACTTCAAGATCGACCACGATCGGATCCTGCTG
Source organism: Deltaproteobacteria bacterium (assembly GCA_006226565.1). GTDB lineage: Bacteria > Myxococcota_A > UBA9042 > PHBI01 > PHBI01 > PHBI01. The sequence goes on from SBGO01000112.1 coordinate 5,161, forward strand.
CGCTTCTTCAACATCTTCGATCTGGACGACGGGACCTACGTCCTCTTCCCGCAGCTCGTCGTGAAGCCCTGGGGCTGGGGCGAGCTCAGCCTCGGGAGCTTCGTCTACTCGTCGTCCTTCAACGGCTTCGACGAGACGACGAAGTTCGAGAGCCGCGCCGCCGGCAAGTCGAGCGTCTTCCTGATGGCGAGGGCGAGCCTATGAGCCGGTTCTTCGCGATGTCGTTGGCCGCGCTGGTGGCCGGGTCGGCGGGCGGCTGCCTGGAGGAGGCGGGGCAGACCTGCCGGCTCGACAGCGACTGCCAGGCGGGGCTCCTGTGCGACCTCGACGGGGTGTGCCGGGCCTACACCGTGGTGAAGGCGAGCTACGACGTGGTCGAGGACGTCGAGGTCACGGGCTGCGACACGGGCGGCGCGGCGGACACGGTCGCGGCCGACACCGCGGGCTGCGCAGCGGTGGCCGGGGTCTTCGAGGCCGGGTCGGCGCCGTGCCCCGAGGCGGCCACGGTGCGGCAGGTCACGGCGCTCGTCATCCAGGACCACGACAACGGCCTGGCCGACCTCGCCGCGGTCGCCAACCAGGTCCTCGCGAACGGCTTCAGCGAAGGCACGATCACCCTCGCCCTGCACGTGGACGGCGAGCTGACGACGGGGTGCCCGCGGACGGTCGCCTGGATCCGCGGCGCCGACGACCGCAACGCCGACTGCACGCCGGTCTTCTCCGACGCGATGCCGCTCGACATCCCGAACCTCGTCAGCACGAAGGTCGACGGCGCGTCGGTCGTGCAGGTCGACGAGAACACGCTCACGTTGCGGGGCCTGGTCGACGAGCAGGCGCTCCTCGACTCCCTCGACGAGGCGCTCCGCGACGTGGCCGATCAGCTGGTCGTCAGCGACACCGACACCGACTGCGACGGGAGCCCGGACCACGCGAGCGCCGTCATCGAGGTCCACCTCGCCCCGGCCGACTGAAAACTGTGAAGCTGTGGGGGCCTGATTCACGACCCGGTTGACCGATGGAACAATGGGGCAGGCGGAGGCAGCGCCCCCGCCTGCTCAGCGGGTCATCGGGTGAGCTTGACGAG
>SBGO01000292.1 GCA_006226565.1 Deltaproteobacteria bacterium
GCGGACGCGGGGACCCCGGACGCGCCGGCGCCCGCGGTCGAGCCGGGCCCCCTCGGCGAGGCGGCGGTCCTCATGCCGGTCCCGGCCGAGCCGCTGGTCGCCTTCGACATCCGCGTGAAGGTCGGCAGCCAGGACGATCCGGAGGGCAAGGCCGGGCTGGCGGCGCTCACGGCGGCCCTCGTCGGCGACGGGAGCACCAGGAAGCTCCGCTACGAGCAGATCCTCGAGCAGCTCTTCCCGATGGCGGCCAGCTACGGCGCGTCGGTCGACCGCGAGCTGACGGTCATCCGCGGCCAGGTCCACAAGGACCACGCGGCCGACTTCGCCGACCTGCTCGTGACGGCCGTCACCGAGCCGGCCTTCGACCAGGCGGACTTCGACCGGCTGAAGAGCCAGACGAAGTCCTACCTCGAGAACACGCTGCGCTTCTCGTCGGACGAGGAGCTCGGCAAGGCGGCCTTCTACCAGGCGGCCTTCGCCGGGACCCCCTACGCCCACCTCGAGGACGGGACCGTCGAGAGCCTCGACGCCATCACCCTCGACGACGTGCGCGCCTTCTACGCGAAGCACTACACGCGCGACAAGGTCGTGCTCGGCCTCGGCGGCGGCTACGACGCCGAGCTCCCGGCGAACGTGGAGGCGGCGCTCGGGCGGCTCCCGGCCGGCGACGGCGCGGCCCCCCCGGAGATCGCGCCGCAGAAGCCGGTCGGCCGGCAGGTCACGATCATCGAGAAGCCCGGGCCGTCGACGGCCATCAGCTTCGGCTACCCCATCGACGTCCACCGCGGCTCGCGCGAGTTCTACGCGCTGTGGCTGGCGAGCTCGTGGCTGGGCGAGCACCGCAACTCGGTGTCGCACCTCTACCAGGTCATCCGCGAGGAGCGCGGGATGAACTACGGGGACTACGCCTACATCGAGGCGTTCCCGAACGGCGGGCGCCGCCGCGTGCCCCCGACCGGCGTGGCGCGGCGCAAGCAGCTCTTCGAGGTGTGGATCCGCCCGGTCAAGGAGGACCAGGCGCTCTTCGCGCTGCGGGCGGCGCTGCGCGAGGTCGAGCTGCTCGGCAAGCGCGGGCTCACCCCCGAGCAGTTCGAGGCGCACCAGAAGTTCCTCGTGAAGTACGTCCTGCACCTCGCCGAGACGACCGCCGAGAAGCTCGGCTACGCCGTGGACGACCGCTTCTACGGGATCGGCGGCGAGGGCCACCTGAAGCTGGCGCGCAAGACGATGGCGGAGCTCACCCGCGACGAGGTCAACGCCGCGGTGAAGCGGTGGATCCAGGCGAAGCACCTCGTCATCGCGATGGTGACCGAGCACGCGCAGGCGCTCGCCGACGCGATGGTCGCCGGCGGCCCGAGCCCGATCACCTACCCCGAGGGCGTCGAGAAGCCGAAGGAGATCCTGGCCGAGGACAAGATCATCCAGTCCTGGCCGCTGTCGATCTCGAAGGGCGCCGTCCGCGTGGTGCCGGTGAGCGAGGCCTTCCAGAAGTGAGCGTGCCCGCTGGGCGGGCCGCCGGCGACGTGGCCGGCGGCCTGCTCAGGGGCGCTCGAGCGGCCCGTCGCCGATGTCGAAGTTCCACGCCTTGATGACGCTCGTGCGCGGCACGAGGAACTGGTCGACGAAGGCACGGTGATCGGGGTCGTCGCGGTAGCGCGGGAAGTCGCTGAGCTTGGCGAAGCGGACGACGATGCTGATGTCCCAGCTGCCGGCGGCCCCGGCGTCGGCCGGCGTCCCGACGGAGACGGCGAGCACCCCCGGCAGGAGCGGCAGGACGCGCCGCGCGTGGTTGGCGACGCGGGCGCGGCCGTCGTCGTTCGCCTCGTCGTCGTTGAGCTTGATGAGGACCACCCGTTGGATCATGGCCAGCCGTCCCGTGTGGTGTGCGGTGTCGTGAGGGACACGTTCGCACGCCCGCCCGGTGACGTCACGGGTAGTAGTAGAGCTCGACCTCGGTCAGGGTGACGCCCCAGCTCTGCAGCCGCGAGAGGGTGAAGCGCAGCTTGGTGATGTTCGTGAGGTTCGCGCTGTGGTCGCGGTACGTCCCGACGGTGTCCGAGGACGTGACGACCCAGCCGCCGCTCACGCTGACCCAGGCGCTGCCGTTCCAGGCCTCGAGGAGGTAGTTCGACTTCCGGTCGGAGATGGCGGTCGGGTACACCCGCACGTACTCGAAGGTGTAGGCCTGGGGGAAGTTGAAGGTCAGCGTCTGGTTGCCGGTGGAGCCGGTCAGGAAGTAGTGGGTCGCCGAGGTCCCGTAGGTCCCGTTGAAGAGGTAGGCGATGTAGTAGTAGTTGCTGTTGACCCAGATCGGCGCAGAGGAGACGACCGTGGTGCCGTTGGGCGTGGTGTAGGTCTGGTTGCGGTCGAAGTTGCCGCCGGTGAGGTTCAGCTTCTGGGGCGGGCCGGTCGAGATCTCGCAGGTCGTGCCGGTCCAGGCGCCGACGCAGGCGCAGGTGAAGCTGTCGACGCCGTCGGTGCAGGTGCCGCCGTTGAGGCACGGGTTGGGGGCGCAGTCGTCGTGGTCGACGGCGCAGGTCGGGCCCTCGTAGCCGGGGTCGCAGGTGCAGGTGCCCGGGGCGGTGCAGGTGCCGAAGACGCACGGGTCGGCGCAGATGGCGGTGGGCGGCAGGCCGGGGGCGAAGCCGAAGCCGAAGGCGTCGGCGGTGGCGGCGTCGCTGGCGGTGTAGGCGGTGGAGACGGTGCCGGCGCCGCCGAAGGTGAGGGGCTCTGCGGCGCAGGTGGCGAGGGGGACGGCCCAGCGGACGTAGGGGTAGACGGCGCCGGGGGAGACGACGCCGTCGACCATGCCGTCGAAGTCGTCGCTGGTGTTGTCGGCGGTGGCGCGGGTGCGGAGCTCGCAGTCGCCGATGGCGGCGGTGACGCCGAGGGCGACGTTCCAGTAGGTCTTGTGGGCGACGAGGCCGTCGCTGACGAGGTCCTCGTCGCCGCGGTAAACGGCGACCTGGTAGAGGTAGTCGTCGGCGACGACGGCGCCGAGCTCGTCGACGACGGCGCAGCCGGAGACGGCGCCGGCGACGCACTGGTTGCCGGCGTCCGCGCCGTCGGGGCGGAGGGTGAGGTCGGCGGCGAAGCCCGAGGCGGGGTCGGTGCAGTCGAGGTCGATGGCGTCGAGGTAGAGGGCGGTGGCGTCGGTGGCCTGCGTGCCGGCGGTGCAGGCGAAGCCGAGGACGAGGGTGCGTCCCCGGGTGCTGTCGGCCCGGAAGAGGAGGGCGATGTCCTCGCCGGCGTCGCAGGTGCCGCTGTCGTCGGCGTCGTCGCAGCAGTCGAGCTTGGCGGAGCAGAAGACGTCGTTGAAGCTGACGGCGATGTCGAAGAAGCCCTGCTGGGCGGGGCGCATGAGGGCGACGTCGAACTGGACGGCGACGTCGCGGTCGGCGGCGCAGGTGACGGTCTGCTCGAGGGGAGCGAGGGCGGTGGGGTTCTCGAAGTCGAGCGGGGTGCCGACGACGCCCCCGTCGGCGCCGGCGGCGAAGGTGCCGAGGGTGGTGACGGGCGCGTCGTAGACGCCGACGACCCAGACGCGGACGGTGTTCGGGTTGGCGTCGGCGTCGCAGGTCCCGACGTAGCTCGCCGAGCCGGCGCCGTCGCCGTAGCCGGAGGAGGAGACGCGGCGCTGCCAGACGGTCTCCGGGGTGCCGGCGCCGTTTCGGACCTCGAGATCCCAGACCACGTCGCCCACGCCCTGGAGGTTCAGGGCCGCGACGTCCACGGTCAGCGGCGGGCCGTCGCCGAGCGGATCGCCCGCGTCCGCCGAGCAGGCGGTCGCGGTCCCGGCGATCAGCAGGGCCACGAGGGTCTGGGAGGGCATCATGCGGTCACCTGAGCAGGTAGGGGCCGCGTCCGGCGAGCCCTGGGGGAGCCGCCGTAGTCGTGCGCGAGTCTGAGCTGTGGGTGCAAACGGGCGCTCGGCGATGCGAGCGCGACCGTCACCTTATAGCGCAAAGCGCAAACTTTTCGCACCCACCTGTGTGCGATGCAGCATCAAACCGCCGGGCGCGGGACCCTCAACGGCAGCAGAGGACGCCGCCCTTGTCGCGCGTGTCGATGGGCTTGCCGTCGTAACTGCACGAGGTGTTGGCGCACGCCTTCTTGGTCACCGTGGCCCCCTCGTGGAGATCGCTGCCGCTGCCGCCGATGCACTCCCACGGCCCGAGCGGCGGCATCGCCTGGTTCCAGCCGCAGGAGTCGGGCTGGGTCGAGGCGAGGACGCGGTCGAGGGGGCCGCAGTGCTTGTCGCCGCCCATGCCGTTGCCGAGGTTGCCGCAGCCGAAGACGTCGTTGTCGCCGGCGCTCCCGACGGGCTCGCAGACGCTCCCGTTCACGCTCGCCTGGCTGATGGCGAAGAAGTAGGACTCGCTGCTCGCGCCCGGCGGCGTGGCCCCGGCGCAGCCCGTGGGGGACTTGGCCGCGACCTCCTCCCAGCCGGCGCAGAGGTGCCATCCCGTTGCGCACAGGTCGGCGCTCGCGCAGCCGGTCCCGGCGGGGTTCGCGCCGTCGTCGCCGCCCTGGCGATTGCAGGTGGGCACGACGCTGTCGGGGGTGATGCCCGGGACGCTCCACCCGCCGGAGCAGGCCGCGATGTGGGTGTAGGTGTCGGTGTCGAGGAAGCCCTCGCGCTCGCCGTCGGCGCAGCCCACCTCGGGCTCGAGCGGCGGGTAGACCTGGATGCTCACGGCGAGCTGGGCCTGCTGGCAGCCGGCGGTGCCGAGGTCGTCGGCGACGTCGAGGAGGAAGAGGTAGCTCCCGGCGACGTCGACGGTGAACGTCGGGTTGGCGACGGTGGCGGAGGGCTGGAAGGTGGCCGACGAGCCCGGCGGCGCCTGCACCGACCACTGCCACGTGACGATCGTGCCGTCGCCGGCGATCGAGCTGTCCGAGGACAGCTGCAGGACCGTGCCGGTGAAGAGGTCGGTGCTCGGGTCGGGCGTGACCGTGATGGCGGGCGTCGGGCAGTCGTGCTCCACCGGCTGGCACACGGGGTTCGGCGGGCAGCCGTCGTTGACGACGCCGTCGCAGTCGTCGTCCTCGCAGTTGTCGCACTTCTCGGGCGGCGGCACGCACGGCCCCCACTCCTTGAGGCAGAGGCGCTCGCCGACCGTGAGGCACGAGGTCACGCAGGCCTCCGTCGCGAGCGGCTCGCACTCGTAGGCGAAGGGCTCGACCGTGTCGGTGCTGGCGGTGGAGGTGTCCGTCGCGGTGTCACCGTCGACGGTGTCCGCCTCGATCAGGTCCGGGAAGAGCGGGTCCGCGTCGCTCGTATCGGACGCGCTGCTGCTCGTCGTGTCGCTGCACGCGACGAGCAACGCCGCAGCCGCTGTCAGGGCCATCAACCGCGTCATGGGGGCCTCCGCGAGTCGTGCTCGCAGAAGGTAGCTCGACAGAGAGTTACGATCCAGGCGTACCGGCCGCGGTGGCGCAGAAAAGTCGGCGCCGGGGGGCGCGAAAATGCGAAGCGCGGAGCACCAGGGGTGCTCCGCGCTTCGTCGAGCCTGTCGGGACCTCACGGTCCCGCGGTGATCACTCGGCCGGCGGCGCGACGGGGGTCTTGAGGCCCGCGAGCCAGCTCGTCAGCACGCCGAGGTCGGCGTCGCTGCCGTTGAACTTGCCCTTGTGCATCTTCTCCTCGCCGGCCTTGTTCGGGATGCCGACCTCCTTCTTGATGTACTTCGCCAGCCAGGCCGCGTCGTGCTCGGCGCCGGCGGCGGAGAGGTCGCGCTGGTACGGCTTCTTCGCGGCCTCGATACCCTCGGCCGCGACGCTGTGGCACTTGGTGCAGTTCTCGGCCTTGAAGACGTCGGGTCCGCCAGCGAAGGCGCTGGTCGCGAAGAGCAGGCTGCCGACCGCGAAGAGAACCGAAGAGAAAGCCTTGAGCGACTTCATCGAAGAGACCTCCCAATAGGGGCGTGCATCAGCGGCGCCAGAGGAGCTCGACCCGCACGTCGTCCCCCGCGCACTCGCGCGGTGTTCCGTGCCGGCGGGCTGGGGCAGTTGAGGGTAGCTCCTCGACCTCCCCGGCGTCGTTGCCGGTCAGACCATGGCACGTGAGTGTAATTCACGCCTGAGTCAAAACGTCGCACGTCGGCGGAGCACGAACCCGCCGAGGAGGCCCATCAGAGCGAGCAGAGCGGTCGATGTGCCGCCCGCTCCGCCGGCGTCGCAGCCGCCCGAGCTCTCGGGCTTCGACGCGGGGGCGGCGGCGGCCGGGGTCG
>SBGO01000584.1 GCA_006226565.1 Deltaproteobacteria bacterium
TGGCGCTCGAGCGGGTCCGCGCCCGGCTCGCCGCGCCCGGGGCGGCCGGCCGCGTCGAGCGGGACGCCGTGGGCGCACCCACCGGGGTCCTCGTCGACCCCTCCGACGACCTGCGCGAGGCGCTGACCGTCCCCCCGACCGCCTCGGATCACACGCGCTGGCTCCGCGCCGGCCTGGCCGCCTGCGCCGACGCGGGGCTGGTGGAGGTCCACTTCATGGCCGCCACCGTGCCCGAGCTGGAGGCGCTCCTCGCCATCGCCCGCGCCGACGGGCGCCTGCCGCTCCGCGTCGTCGTCTACCTCTACGCCGGAGACGACGCGTTCGCCTGGCTCGAGTCGCACCCACCGGGCCCCGTGACGCCCCACCCGGACGTGCGCGTGCTCGGGGTGAAGCTCTTCGTCGACGGCGCCCTCGGGAGCCGCGGGGCCGCGCTGAAGGCGCCGTACTCCGACGCGCCCGGCGAGCGTGGCGTGGAGGTCCCGCTGGAGCGCCTCCGCGGCTGGGCCGGGCGGGCGGCCGCGCGCGGGCTCCAGCTCGCGATCCACGCCATCGGGGATCGCGGCAACGCGATCGCCCTCGACCTCGTGGCCGGGGCCGGCGGTCCGCCCGGCCTGCGCCATCGGATCGAGCACGCGCAGGTCGTCGACCCGGCCGACTGGGATCGCTTCGTCGCCCTCGGCGTCGTCGCCTCGATGCAGCCGACCCACGCGACCTCCGACATGCGCTGGGCCGAGTCGCGCCTCGGGGCGGCGCGGCTGGTCGGCGCCTACGCCTGGCGCACGGTCCTGGCACGTCCCGTCCCGCTCGCCTTCGGCAGCGACGCGCCGATCGAGAGCTGGCGCCCCGCGCTGGGGATCCACGCGGCGGTGACCCGCCAGGATACGGCCGGCTGGCCGCCGGGGGGCTGGCGGCCGGAGGAGCGCCTCACCGCCACGGAGGCGGTCCGCGCGTATACGGAGGGCGCGGCCTTCGCCGCCCACGAGGACGCGCGCCGGGGCCGGATCGCGCTGGGACGCCCCCTGGATCTCACCGTCTTCGACGCGGATCCACGCGCCGAGCCCGCCCGCTGGTCGACCGCCCGCGCCGCGGCGATCGTGCGTGACGGCGAGGTCCGGAGGCGCCCGCGCTGACACGGGTTTCCGGGCGGTGAGCCGGTCGGCGTGGGGGCGCTCCGGAGGTCCTTTCCCGACGGATTGGCCAGGTGCGGTTGCTTCGTCTTCTTTCGCTTGGCAGGATACACCTCGGTTACAGGGGGGGTATATGCGTCGAAGCTCGTCTCCACTTCGACTCGCGTTGGCGAGTCTCGTCATGGCCGGCTGCTCGGCCGAGGTCACCGGGCCCACGCCCGACGTGGTCGATCCGACAGCCGGGACCGCGCTTCCCGTCGATCCGGGGGTCATCTGCCGCGAGCAGCTGACGACGCCCGTCGTCGTCCACGGGGACCGGTTCTCACCGATTCCATTCGACATTCCGAACGACCCCAAGGCGGCGCTGCCGACCTTGACGCTCATCCGTGCGCACGAGCTGGATGGGATGGATGGGGACGCTGTAGAATACACCTGGTCGGGGCACCCCGAGGGGGTCAACGCCGCTCGGCTGTCCTGGCAGTCGCAGGCGCAGATGACGTTCGTCGTCGACCAGTCCCTCGATCTGCCCGACGGCAGCGCGGGGATGCTGGCGGCCGGTCTCTACGACCTCAAGGTGACCAACGCGAACGGGAACGAGGCGACGTCGGTCACGACCCTCGGCGTCATCGACCGCCCGACGCTGTCCGAGGTCGACCCCAGCATCACCTGCCTCGCGCAGGGGCCGCGGACCCTCGGGCTCACCGGTGAGAGCTTCCTGCGCCTCGACGGCTCCGACGCGGTCTTCGCGGTCGAGGGCGTGACCGCGCCCTTCGCGATGACCGACTTCGGCGGCTGCACCGACATCCCGCACCCCGGCGTCGAGGCGACCCTGTGCACGTCGGCCAACGCGCCGCTCGCCCAGGACAGCATCCCGGTCGGGTACCCGGCGGTCACGGTGGAGAACCCGGAGACGGCCGCCTGCGTGAGCGAGGACGACAAGCGCCTGCGCGTCGTCCCGCCGCCGGAGATCACCCGCTTCGACCCGCCGATGGTGTGCGTCGCCCAGGGCGACCGCGACGTCGTGCTCATCGGCGCCGAGCTCCTCGGCATCGACGACGGGATCCCGGCCGTCACCCTCGACGGCGGCGCGATCACGTCGGGCCCGCTCGCCAGCTGCGAGGATCTCCCGACCCAGGACCACGACGTGAGCCGCTGCACGGCGCTCACGATCACGGTGCCCGCGGAGGACACCACCGCGCCCCGCACGCCGGCCATCGGCGTGACCAACCCCGAGCCGGCCGGCTGTGAGGACAGCCGCTCCGACCAGCTCGTGCTCGTCCCGCCGCCGACCATCGACGACGTCGCTCCGCCGGTCATCTGCGCGGACGGCGCCGATCAGGTCCTGCGCCTGAGCGGCAGCTACTTCTTCACCGTCGATGGCGCGCCGCCGAGCGTCACCGTCGACGCCGCGACCGTCGACGCCTCGGCCATCACCCCCGGCGCCTGCCAGAACCTCACGGTCCCCGGGCTGACCGTTCAGGACTGCGACCAGCTCGACGTCGTCGTCTCGCCCAGCATGGTCGACGGCGACAGCGCGACCATCGCGGTGACCAACCCCGGGCCGGCCGGCTGCTCCGACACCTACGACATCGAGGTGCCGCTCATCGACCCGCCGTCCATCACCTCCGCCGAGCCGGCGCTGGTCTGCACCGACGACGGCGACCGCAGCGTGGTGATCAAGGGCGCCGCCTTCTACGTGGTCGGGACCGTGCGGCCCAGCGTGACCCTCAACGGCGTCGACGCGCCGGTCACCGCGACCGGCGGGTGCGTCGCCGGCGCCATCGGCCCGCTGACCGACGTCCAGACCTGCACCGAGCTGACCGTCTCGGTCGCCCAGAGCGCCCTCGATCCCGGCCCGGTGACCATCGCGGTCACCAGCGCCCCGCCGATCCCGTGCTCCACGACCTCGGCCGAGGTCCTCGTGGCGCCGCCCGACGTCGTCGTGACCGAGGTCGTGCCCGACGCGGTCTGCACCGCGGCCGGCGACGCGACCGTGACCATCAAGGGCGACGGCTTCCTGGTCGTCGACGGGGTCGGCCCGGCCGTCACCCTGGCCGACACGCCCTACGCCATCCTCGCCGGGACGCTGGCCGGCTGCACCGACCTCGCCGTCCCCGGCATGACCGCCTCGTCGTGCACCGAGCTCGCCGTCCTCGTCCCCGGCGGCGCCCTGCCCGAGGGCGACGTCGCCGTGGGCATCACCAACCCGGCGCCGTCGGGCTGCGCGACCACCGCGACCGGCGTCTTCTTCAGCGTCCCGGTGCCGGTCCTGACCGACGTGGCGCCGACCGAGTTCTGCACCGACACCGGCGACGTCCTGACGCTGACCGGCAGCAACTTCTCGCCGGCCTCGCGGGTCTACCTGAGCGGGACCAACGGCTCCACCTACGAAGCGAGCGTCTCCTTCGTGAGCGCCACGACGATCGAGGCGACCTTCGCGCCGAACATCCCGGCGGGGACCTACGACATCACCCTCGAGAACGCGGCGGGCTGCGACGACACGCTGCCCGGCGCGGTGAAGGTGCATCCGACGCCGCTGGTCTTCTTCGTCGACCCGCCGGTCGTCTACAACGGCATCACCATCCAGGCGACGATCTACCTCTCCGGGCTCGACCAGCCCGCGGCCGAGGTCGTGATGGTCGGGCCGAGCGGCCAGGAGCAGATCCTCGACGGCAGCTCGCCGGACGGCTCGCTCACCCGTATCCAGGCGCTCATCCCGAGCGGCCTCGAGCCCGGCTCGTGGGCCGTCCGCATCACGAGCCAGATCGGCTGCGTCGGCGTCCTCGACGGCGCCGTGACGGTGACCAACGACCTCAGCGTGACCATCGACGACGTCGACCCGGGCTACGTCTGGTCCGGCGCGTCGACGGCCATCACCGTGACCTCCGACGCCGGCGACTTCGTGCAGACGCCGCGCGCCTACCTCAACCCGCAGTCGGCCACCGAGGGCACGCCGGCGACCAACGTCCGCGCGGTGCTCTGGGCCGACCCGACGACGCTCACCGGCGTCGTGCCGGGCGAGCAGCTCCAGGCCGGCGAGCGCTACGACCTCATCGTCGTGAACCCCGACGGGACCGTCGGCCTCTACGACGGCGTCGTGGTCACCGCCGACCCGCCGCCGCGCATCGACACCATCGTGCCGGCGTCCTTCGACGCCAACGCGCCCTTCCCGGCGACCCTCGTCGGCTCGAGCTTCGACGCCGACACGGTGACCATGCGCTGCCTCGTCCCGACCGGGAACGGCACCTTCACCGTCTACCCGGCGAACGACCAGCCCGGCCTCGCCGCGACCATCACGAGCGCGAGCGACGTCTCGGTGGCCGCGACCTTCCCGGCGGACGACGCCAACCTCGCGCCGGGCTCGGTCTGCACGGTGACGATCACCAACGTCGACGGCTCGTCCTTCCGGTACTCGGCGGTGTCGCTCAAGAACCCGTCGCAGAACCTCAACGCCTGGCGCGACACCGGCGAGAGCATGGCGGAAGCGCGCCGTGGCCTCGGCCTCGTCGCGGGCCGCCCGACGAACACCAGCCGCTTCCTGTACGCGGTCGGCGGCGACGCCGGCACCCTCGCCGACGCCAAGAGCAGCGTCGAGGCCGCCGGGGTCGACGTCTTCGGCCGCCTCGGGGGCTGGAGCGGCCAGCGCCACAGCCTGCCGAGCCCGCGCACCTTCGCCGGCACCGTGCGCCTCGGGCGCTTCGTCTACACGGTCGGCGGTGACGACGGCACCGCGGCGGTCGCGTCGGTCTACCGGGCCGAGGTCCTCGACCCGCTCGCGACGCCGGAGCTCGACGACCTCGACATCACCATCGACGACACCCTCGCCGCGACCACGGGCCCCAAGGGCATGGGCGCGGGCGTCTGGATCTACCGTATCGCCGCCGTCTTCCCGGCCGACGACCCGAACAACGCCGGCGGCGAGTCGCTGCCCGGCGAGCCCATCGTCGTGCAGCTGCCCGATCTGCCCGGCCTCGTGGTGACGATCCGCTGGGACGCCATCCCCGGCGCCTCGGGCTACCGGATCTACCGGACGCCGGAGGCCGGCCAGGGGGTCGACGCGGTGCGCCTGGTGGGGACGACCGACGGCCACGACGCCACGTCCTTCCCGGACAAGGGCATCGACGCCGGCGCCGACGCGCCGCTCCCGGCCGGCTCCCTCGGCGTGTGGCAGTCGCTCTCGACGCAGCTGCAGGTCGCGCGTGAGGCGCATGCGCTGGTCGCCGCGCCGCACCCGACCCAGGACGGGGTCTACTTCCTCTACGCGGCCGGCGGCATGGTGCCCGACGGCGTGTCGGCCGGCGTCGACCGCTACCTCGACGACTACGAGGTCGCGCGCATCGACGTGACCCCGGCGGCGGAGGCCAAGGGCCGCGAGACGCAGGCGATGTCGGCGTGGACCCAGCACACGGGGCAGCTCCAGACGGCGCGCGCCTGGCTCGGCGCCTACGTGGTCAAGGGCGGCGACGTGACCGAGCCCGGCGGGGCCTTCGGCGGCACGCGCGGTGAGGTCTGGGTGTTCTTCGGCCCGGGTCGCGCCAGCGGCGGCGCCGAGGCGGCCATGGACGTCGGCGTGGTCAAGGCGGACGGCTCGCTCGGCTACCCGGCCGACGATCCGGCGACCGGCGGCGATCCGCCCCTCATGGAGCCCGGACAGAACCCGCCCGCCGTCTTCGGCTACGGCCCGGGCGTCGCGAACGGCTTCCTCTTCATCAGCGGCGGCGGCAGCAACGCGACCTCGCCCGACAACCGCGTGCGGTCGGCCGAGATGTGCGTGGGCGCCGGCGACTGCGGCGGCGTCGACCGGCTGCCGGAGCTCCGCAACTGGACGCCCCAGGGCGGCGGCGTGCTGACGGCGGCGCGCATCTTCCTCGGGGTGACCCAGGAGAGCGCGTTCTTCTTCTCCGCCGGCGGGGTCGGACCCGCCGCCGCGGGGGGCCTCGAGGTCAAGTCCGACGTCGGCACCACGGTGCAGTGAGGGGGTGGAGATGAAGCGCACGATCACGATGCTCAGCCTGTTCGCCCTCACCGCGGCGGCGCCGCTCGCCTGGGCCGCGCCGCCGCCGGAGCCGGAGGGCG
>SBGO01000612.1 GCA_006226565.1 Deltaproteobacteria bacterium
GACACCGCGGTCGCCGAGGACACCACGACCGCCGACGTCGCCTGCGTCGCGAACTGCGGCGGGCGCGCCTGCGGCGACGACGGCTGCGGCGGGTCCTGCGGCGACTGCACCGGGGGCGCCGCGTGCAGCGACGCCGGGGTCTGCGTCCCGAGCGGCTGGACCTGCGCGGCGGACGCCTACGGCAGCGGCTTCGCCTGCGACTGCGGCTGCGGCGTCGCCGACCCCGACTGCGACGTCTCCAGCGTCACCCCGCCCCCGACGGTGGGCTGCGGGGCCGGCGAGGTCTGCAAGGACGGCGCCTGCGGGGCCTGCGTGTCCCAGTGCGGGGCCGGGGTCGAGTGCGGCGACGACGGCTGCGGCGGCACCTGCGGCCGCTGCTGGGACGCGACCAAGCCCTTCTGCATCGACGGCGCCTGCACGGGCGAGTGCGTCCCCCAGTGCGCCGATCAGGAGTGCGGCCCCGACGGCTGCGGCGGCGTGTGCGGCGTCTGCGGCGCCGGCGAGATGTGCGTCATCGGCAAGTGCCAGGTCCTGCCCGAGCCCCTCTCCTGCGTCGGCAAGTGCGGCACGGTCACGGCCGGCGGCTGCTCCTGCGTCTCGTCCTGCACGACCACCTGCTGCGGCGACCAGGTCAGCGCCTGCGCCTGTGTCCCGGCCTGCGACGGCAAGTCCTGTGGGCCCGACGGCTGCGGCGGGAGCTGCGGGAGCTGCTCGGGGGCGACGCCGCTGTGCGAGGACGGGCAGTGCGTCGACGACCCCTGTGACCCGAGCCCGTGCAGCGCCTACGGGACCTGCGACGACGGCGCCTGCGCCTGCCAGCTCGGCTACGCCGGCGCGACCTGCGGCGAGTGCGCCCCGGGCTTCGTCGGCTACCCGAGCTGCGTGCCCGACCCCTGCGTCGGCCAGACCTGCAGCGGCGCCGGCACCTGCGACTCGACGACCGGCAAGTGCGTCTGCAACGCCGGCGTCACGGGGCCCCTCTGCACGGTGTGCACGGCCGCGGGAGCGACGTGGCCCGCCTGCGTCGCCCCGCCGGTGTGCGGCGGCAACGGCTGCAGCGGCCACGGGAGCTGCGTCTCCGAGCAGTGCATCTGCGCCCCTGGCTTCTCCGGCCAGCTCTGCGACCGCTGCCTCGACGAGGCCGAGACCTACCCGGCGTGCTCGACGCCGCCGGCCAACTACGGGATCGACCCCGAGGTCGCGCAGGTGGCGTGCTCGTTCTGCGGCGTGGGGCTCAGCGCCTTCACCGCCCCCGCCGACGGCGCCGACACCGTCGCCCCCGCCGTGAAGGTCGCCATCCCGCCCGACGGCGCCACCGTCGGCCCCGGCGTCGTCTTCACCTTCATGCTCGACGACGTCGTGGACCCGACCTCGGTGACGCCGACGACGCTGAAGGTCACGCCCCAGGGCAGCGACGTCGCCTTCGGCGGCTCGGTGGTCGTCCAGAAGAGCGTCACCGGCAACACGCTCCTGATGTTCTTCCCGCTCGACCTCACCTACTCGGGGGCGCTGACGGTCTCGCTCGCCGGCGTGAAGGACGACGGCGGGCAGACGCTGCCGACGTGGACGGGCACCGTCACCCTCGACGGCAACGTCTCGGCCAACGGCTTCGAGACGAACCTCGGCTTCGAGAACGGCGCCTTCGGCTGCATCCTCACCGGGGACGCCGGCGTCTCCGCCGGCTCCGGGGACATGAACCCGAGCGAGGGCACGGGGCAGCTCGTCCTGACGACGCAGAACGCCGCGACCGTCGGGCAGGCGGGCGCCCTGGCCGACTTCTCGAGCGCCGCGGTCTGCGGCCCGTTCCCGATCCCGGCCGGCAAGACCACGCTCAAGTTCGACTACGACTTCGCGAGCTCCGAGTTCGACTCCTTCGTCGGCCAGAGCTTCGACGACCTCGCCATCGTGGCCGTCGCCGGGCTCCACGGCGGGACCGGCGGGATCCCGATCAGCGTCAACCTGGCCCAGGGCGCCATCCAGACGACCAGCTACGGCCTCCCCGAGGCGAACGACGAAGACGGCCTCGCGCGCCGCGCCGGCGTCGCCACGGCGACCTTCACGGGCATCGACCACCTCGGCGCCTGGGCGACCCTGACCTTCATCGTCACCGACGTCGCCGACAGCAGCTACAGCTCCGTCTTCACCGTCGACAACGTCCGCTTCGAGTAGGACGCCGATCCAGAGGGAGCAGCGGCCGGTGGAAGCGGCGAAGCCGCCGGAAAGATTGACCTGGGACCCCAATCAGAACGCAGCGAAGCGAGTTCTGATTGAGGTGTCCCAGGGTCGGCGTCAGAGGAGCGGCTGTCCCAGCGGGGCCCGTCGTCGAGGAGGGTGACGGTCACCGTGATGCCCGCACCCTCCTGGCTCTCGACGGCGATGGTCCCGCTGGCGTGGTGGACCGCCGCGCTCCGCGAAAACGAGACGGGCCGCGCAGCTCTCGCCGCGCGGCCCGCTTCGTCGTCCCAGAGGGCCGATCAGTTGCCGATCATCCGGAACTCGATCCGGCGGTTCTCGGCGCGCCCCTTCTTCGTCTTGTTGTCGGCCACCGGGCGCGTCTCCCCGTAGCCGATGGCCACCAGGCGACCGCCGTCGATGCCCTTGTCGATCAGGTAGTTGCGGACAGCGTTGGCGCGGTCCTCGGACAGCTTCTGGTTGTCCGCGTCGTCGCCCTGATCGTCGGTGTGACCGCTCACCTCGAGGCGCAGCGTCGGGTAGGCCTCGAGGGCCTTGACCGCGTCGTCGAGCAGCTTGAACGAGGTCGTCCGGATCTTGGCGGTGCCGGTCGCGAAGGTGATGCCCTTGATGCTACCGGTGAAGCGCTCCTCGACCTCCTTGGGGAGGCAGCCCTGCTCCGACGGGACGCCGGCCTGGTCGGGGCACCGGTCGTCCTTGTCGGCGATGCCGTCGCCGTCCTTGTCCGGGCAGCCCTTCATGATGGGCTTGCCGGGGTCGGCCGGGCACAGGTCCTCGGCGTCGATGATCCCGTCGCCGTCGGTGTCCGGCGGCGGCGGCGGGCAGCCCTGGTGCGACTGCGGCCCGGCCTCGTCGGGGCACTTGTCGGCGCCGTCGGTGATGCCGTCGCCGTCCTTGTCCGGGCAGCCGCTCAGGGCCGCCACGCCGGCGATGTCGGGGCAGCTGTCCTCGCTGTCGGTGACGCCGTCGCCGTCCTTGTCCGGGCAGCCCTTCAGGGCCGGCACCCCGTGCACGTCTGGGCACGCGTCCTCCTCGTCCGGCACGCCGTCCTCGTCGACGTCCGACGGGGCGCCCTTCCAGAAGACGAAGTCGAGGCCGACCGTGAACTCGAAGACGCTCGCCGACCCGGCGTTGGAGCTGTCGGTCAGGTTGTGGCGGGCGTCGACGCGCAGCGCGACGAGGTCCCCGAGCATCCCGCGGGACCCGACGCCCCAGTGGAGCTCCTCGTCCTGGTCGCTGCCGAGGTCGCCGCTGCCGAGGTAGCCGCCACCGCCGAGCACGAAGAACGGCGCCCAGGCGCCCTCCCACGGCACGAGCATGACGTGCCCGCGGATGGCGATCGCCATCCCGCTCTGGTCGTCGATCGCCGTGAAGGGCGCGAACGCCGCGCCCAGCTCGACGCCGAGCCAGTCGGTCGCCATCGCGCCGACGCGCAGACCGAAGAGCGCGCCCGCGTGGGGCTGGACGCCCGAATCCGGGACCTCCGCCAGGTCCCACCCGCCGGCCGGCAGGTTCGCCCCGAGGAAGACCCCGGCCCACGCCGACGGCGCCGGCACCATCAGCTTGGCCTCCTCCGCCGAAGGAGCCGCCAGCGCCGGTCCAGCCACCAGGCCGAGGCCTACGGTCGCCACGATTATCGATAGCTTGGCCCTCATGTTCGTCCCTTCCTGCTCGAGTTGAAACGCGCGTGGCGCCCGCGGGGCCAGGTCGGTCCCGCCGGGTCACCGTCTCACGGCGGCGAGCCGCCCTCCTCCATCGACAGCTCCTCGGTGATGATGCCGACGCTGGTCGCGCCGGCCCCCCGAGCGATGTCCATCACCTGCATCGCCGTGCCGTAGGCGCACTTCGATGAGGCGTCGAAGAACACGATGTCCTGGTCGCGCGCCGCGAAGACGCGCTCGAGCTTGGCGCCGAGCGCCGTGAGCGCGACCTTCTCGGAGTTCAGCGTCACGGTCCCGTCCTCGTCGACGTAGAGGACGACCTGGTCCTCGCTCTCCGTCTTGGGCGCCGTCTCCTCCTGCTCGGGCGGGACGAGCACGGTGAAGCGCTTCGTCAGGAGCGGCGTGACGACCAGGAAGATGATGAGCAGCACGAGCACCACGTCGACCAGCGGCGTGACGTTGATCGACGGACGGACCTTGCCCTTTCCCCCACCGACGTCCATCCCCATGGCGTCACTCCTTCTTCCCTTCGTCGGCGCCCTCGCGCGCGCCGACGAGGAGCTTGACCCCGGGGAAGCCCGCCTTCTGGGCCTCCTTGAAGATGTCCCGGAGCTCGCCGTAGGGGCGGCTCGCGTCGCCCTTGAGCCACAGCCGCTTGGCCCGCTCCTTCTTGTGGATGTCGATGAGCCGGTCGACGAGCGCCTTCTTCGTGATGAGCTCGTCCTCGAGGAAGATCTGCCCATCGGCCGCGACCGTGACCATCACCTTCTGCTCGTCCGGATCCGCCGTCGGATCGGGGTTGTTGATGCTCGGCAGCTCCACGCGCGTCCCGTGCTCGAGCTCGGGGGCGATGACCATGAAGATGATGAGCAGCACGAGCACGACGTCGACCAGCGGCGTCACGTTCATGTCCGGGCGGACGGCGCTGTCGCCCGATCTCGGACGGTGGAGGCCCACTCTCAGCCGTCCCCGCCAGCGCTCGCGGGCGCCTCGACCGCGGCCACGACGGCCGCGTCGGCCGACGCCCCCGAGGGGAGCGAGGCCAGCGCGTCGTCGATGACGTCCTCGGGCGCGTTCTCGAGCACGTCGGTGAGCTCGCTCGCCGCGGTGCTGAGCTGGAGCTCGATGCGCTCCGACAGGGTCTGGAGGAAGTTGAAGGCGAGCACCGACGGGATGGCGACGGCCAGACCGACCGCCGTCACGGCGAGCGCCTCGGCGATGCCCTTGGACACCGCGCCGAGGCCGCCGCCGCCCTCGCGGGCGATGCCCTCGAAGGCCGTGATGATGCCGACCACCGTGCCGAACAGGCCGACGAAGGGCGCGACGGACCCGGTGGAGGCGAGGACCGGCAGGCCGCGGCGCAGGCGCGAGGCCTGCGTCTCGAGCTTCCGGTCGAGCTCACGGCGCGTCAGCTCGACCGCGGTCACCTGACCGGGCAGCCGCCGCGCGCGCGCGAAGACCGCGAAGCCGGCCTCGACGAGCTCGGCCAGGAGGCTCCCCTCGTGGGTCCTGCAGAGCTCGGGCAGCTCGTTGAAGCGGTTCCGCTCGAGGGCGGGGCTCGACGCCATGGCGAAGGCCTTCGACTTCCGGTAGGTGCGGAAGTAGGCCCACAGCCGCTCGACGAACACGACCAGGCACGCGAAGGCCATCACGAGCAGGATGATCGTGACGATCTTCGCGAGGAGGCCCATGGACGCCCATAGGGCAGAAGGCGACAGATCCATGCTTGCTGGTCCCTTTCAGCTAGGGTGACTCCAGAACCGCCCGAGCTCGCTCACTGGAAGGTGAAGGGGAACTTCAGGTTCTGGTACACCGCGATCGGCTTACCGTTGTAGATCGCGGGCTTGAAGCGAAGTCGCTTCAGAATGGACAGGACCGCGTCGTCGAAGTTCGGGTCACGCTTGAGGAACTTCACGAGCTTGACGCTCCCGTCGACCTGCACGGCCACCTTGACGATGACCGTGCCCTCGAGGCGCGCGGCGAGCGCGGCGCGCGGGTAGTCGGCCTCGGTGACGAGGCTGCCGATCACCTCCGGGCGGGTGGCGCCCGCGGGCAGGATGACCGGCGGCGGGGGCGCGGGCGGCTCGACCGGCCCGGTGCCGTCCACCTTGCCGTCGACGGCGCCGAAGGTCTTGCCCACGTCGGCGCTCTCGCCGTTGGGGTCGCCCCACTGGTTCGGCAGATCGCCGTCGAGGGTCTCGGGCTCGGGCTTCGGCTCGTTCGTCGGCTCCGCCTCCGCGGCCGGCTTGTCCGGCATCTTCTTGGGCGCCATCGGCGGGGGCTTGCGCCCCTTGCGCACCTTCGGCGGCGGCGGCTTCGGCGGCGGCGGCTT
>SBGO01000582.1 GCA_006226565.1 Deltaproteobacteria bacterium
GACCGCCGGGGCCCCGTCGAGCCCGTCGGCGCCGAGCGCCTCGCGGACCGCCCGGACGAGCCCCGCGACGTCGGTGTTGTGCCCCACGACGCGCTCGCCGTCGCGCACGAGGGTGTTGACCGCGCCGAGCGCGGTCGCCGCGCCCGCCAGCGCGTCGACACAGCGCGCGACCGCGAGCTTGTACGGGATGGTGACGTTGAGCCCGTGGCGCTCGCCGCGGCGCAGCTCCGCCACGAGGGCGGCCAGCTCGCGCTCTTCACGGTCGAGGAGCGCGTACTCGCCGATGAGGCCGCAGCTCGCGAGCGCCGCCTCGTGAATCGCGGGCGACAGGCTGTGACCGACCGGGTGGCCGACGAGCCCGAGACGCCACGCCGCGACCATCGCTACGCCTTGGCCTTGGCCTTGCCGGCGCCCTTCTTGATCCCCAGCAGCTTCCGCGCCTCGACAGCGTCCCGCATCATCTGCGCCTTGAGCGCGGCGGCGTCCTCGAACTTCGCCTCGGCGCGCAGGTGGTGGCGCAGGCTGACGCGCAGCTCACGACCATACAGGTTGCCGTCGAAGTCGAAGAGGTGCGCCTCGATGGACAGGCTCTGGCCGTCGAAGGTCGGCCGCTCCCCGATGTTGATCATGGTGCCGTAGCGCTCGCCGGCCTCGGTGAAGGCCCAGCCGGCGTAGACGCCGAAGGGCGGCAGCGCCACCCCCTCGTCGGCGATGTTCGCGGTCGGGTAGCCGAGCTCGCGGCCGCGGCGGAAGCCGCGCATGACCGTCCCGCTGACGATGTGGTGCCGCCCCAGGAGGCGGTTGGCGCGCTCGAGGTTGCCGTTCTCGATGGCGCGCCGGATGAGCGACGACGAGATGCGGTGCCCCTCGACGTAGAGCGGGTCGATGACGCCGACGTGGAAGCCGAGGCGCCGCCCCTCGGAGCTCAGGAGCCGCACGTCGCCCTCACGCCCCTTGCCGTAGCCGGCGTCGGGCCCGACGAAGATCGAGCGCGCCTTCAGCGGCTCCCAGAGGACCTCGTCGATGAACTCGAGGGCGGTCATCTCCGAGTAGCCCTCGCGGAACGGCAGCACCAGCACGTGGTCGACGCCGAGCTCCTGCAGCCGCCGGAGCTTCTCCCGCGTCGTCATCACCGTCCGGAAGCCGCTGTCCGGCCGGACGACCCGGCGCGTGTGCGGCTCGAAGGTGACCACCAGGGTCGGCGCGCCGACGCGCTCGGCCTCCTGCTGGATGTGGCTGATGATGATCTGATGGCCACGATGGACGCCGTCGAGGTTCCCCATCGTCATGATGGGCTCGAGGGGCTCCTCCGGCAGCTGATCGAGGTCCCAGTAGACGTTCATCCGCGCGCCCTGTCGGTGGTGTCGCGGCGGCTGACGCGCCGCTCGCTCTCGCAACTGGCTATGGCTAGGAAATCACAAGCGCGACCGCGTGTCATACGGCCGCGCCCGTGATGAAGAGGTGGCCCGCGCCTAGAGGTGGGCGGCCGTCCGGCCACCGCGCTGCTTCATGAGCGCAGCCAGCTCCTCGATGCGCCCCTCGTGGCACTTCTTGAACTTCTGCCCGCTGCCGCAGGGGCACGGATCATTGCGCCCGATCTTCTGCAGCGCGCGGACGTAGGTGCCGCCCTGGTGCACGACGTGCCCGGCGCCCTCCTTCGGGGGCGCCTGGGACGCCTGCCCGTCGCCGCGGCCGAGGATGATCTTCTGCTCCTCCTCCTCGCGGCGCTTGCGGATGGCGGCGATCTCCTCCTCGCTCGGCCCCTGGGCGCGGAACAAGACCTCGGTGACGTTCTCCTCGATCTTGTCCATCATCATCTCGAAGAGGGCGAAGCCCTGCTTCTTGTACTCGATCTTCGGGTCCTTCTGGCCGTAGGACTCGAGGTGGATGCCCTCCTTGAGGTTCTCCATGACCTTGAGGTGGTGCTTCCACAGCGTGTCGATGGCCCGCAGGAAGCGCTCCCGCTCGAAGAAGCGCCAGCGCTCGAGGGCGACCTCCGAGGTCGTCTCGTGGCCCTGCGCCTCGCCGGCCCGCTTGAGCGCGTCGACGATGTCCTGCTCACGCTTGACGTAGAAGGCGGTGACCTGCTCGGTCACCGACTTGCGGATGTCCTCGAAGCCCGTCGCGTCGGACTTGTCGAGGTTCAGATTGACCGTGAACTGGTTCTTGATGGACGCCGCGAGCCCGTCGAGCTCGACCTCGTCGAGGTGCACGCCCTCGGGGAAGTGCTCGTCGGTCAGCCGGTAGCAGACGTTGTCGATGGCCTCCAGCACGCGCTCATGGGTGCCGCCGCCCAGGAGGACCTGGTCGCGCAGGCCGTACACGGCCTTGCGCTGGTCGTTCATGACGTCGTCGTACTCGAGCACGTTCTTACGGATGCCGAAGTTCCGGTCCTCGACCTTCTTCTGCGCCCGCTCGACGGCGGAGTTGATCCACTTGTGCTCGATCGGCTCGTTGTCGGGCATCCGCAGGGTCTCCATGACCTTGCGGATGCGCTCGGCGCCGAAGAGCCGCATGAGCTCGTCGTCGAGGCTGATGTAGAAGCGGCTCGACCCCGGGTCGCCCTGACGGCCCGCGCGGCCGCGCAGCTGGTTGTCGACGCGGCGGCTCTCGTGGCGCTCGGTGCCGACGATGTGCAGCCCGCCCGCGGCGAGCACCTGCTCGCGCTCGGCGTTGCACTCCGCCTTGTGGCGCGCGACGGCCTCCTCGTACTCCGGGCCCTCCTCGCTGCCGACCTCGAGCTTCGACATGAACTCGGCGTTGCCGCCGAGCACGATGTCGGTGCCGCGGCCGGCCATGTTGGTCGCGATGGTCACCGCGCCGAGGCGCCCGGCCTGCGCGACGTAGGTCGCCTCCATCTCGTGGAACTTCGCGTTCAGCACGTTGTGGGGCACGTCGTTCTTGCGCAGCACCGACGCGAGGTACTCGCTCTTCTCGACGCTCGTGGTCCCCACGAGCACCGGCTGCCCGCGGCGGTGACAGTCGATGACCTCGTCGGCCACCGCGTACCACTTCTCCTCCTCCGTCTTGTAGATGAGGTCGTTGTGGTCCTTGCGCGCGATGGGCCGGTTGGTCGGGATGACCACCGTGTCGAGCTTGTAGATCTCGGCGAACTCGCCCGCCTCGGTCTCGGCCGTACCGGTCATGCCGGACAGCTTCTTGTAGAGGCGGAAGTAGTTCTGGAACGTGATCGTCGCGAGGGTCTCGTTCTCCTCCTCGATGGTCACGCCCTCCTTGGCCTCGATGGCCTGGTGGAGGCCGTCCGACCAGCGCCGGCCGGGCATCTTGCGCCCCGTGAACTCGTCGACGATGACGACCTTGCCCCCCTCGACGACGTACTTCTCGTCGCGCTTGTAGAGGGTGTGGGCCTTCAGCGCCTGGTGCACGTGGTGGAGGATCTCGATGTTCTCGACATCGTAGAGGTTGTCGATCTTGAGGCGGGACTCGACCTTGTCGACGCCGGACTCGGTGAGCGTCGCGGTGTGGCTCTTCTCGTCGACGAGGAAGTCCTCCTCGCGCTTGAGGAAGGGGATGACCGCGTTGATCTTGTAGTACCAGTCGCTCGACTTCTCGGCCGGGCCGCTGATGATGAGCGGCGTCCGCGCCTCGTCGATGAGGATGGAGTCCACCTCGTCGACGATGGCGTAGTTCAGCCCGCGCTGAACCCGGCGATCGAGAGAAAACTTCATGTTGTCGCGGAGGTAGTCGAACCCGAACTCGTTGTTCGTGCCGTACGTGATGTCCGCGGCGTAGGCCCGCTGGCGCTCGCCGTCGTTGAGACCGTGGACGATGGTGCCGACGTCGAGCCCGAGCCAGCCGTACACGTGGTTCATCCACTCGGCGTCGCGGCTCGCGAGGTAGTCGTTGACCGTGATGACGTGGACGCCCTTGCCGCTGAGCGCGTTGAGGTACACTGGCGCGGTCGCGACGAGGGTCTTGCCCTCGCCGGTCTTCATCTCGGCGATCTTGCCCTGATGGAGCACGATCCCACCGATCAGCTGGACGTCGTAGTGCCGCATCCCCATTCGCCGCCACGCGGCCTCGCGGACCACCGCGAAGGCGCTCGGCAGGAGCTCGTCGAGGCTGGCGCCCTGCTCGACCTTCTCCTTGAACTGGGCCGTCTTGGCCTGAAGCTGCGCGTCCGTGTACTTCCGGGTCTTCTCTTCTAGCTCATTTACCTTGACGACCAAGGGTTTGAGCTTCTTGATCGTGCGCTCGTTGGCCGTCCCGAAGACCTTGGTCATCCACTTCAACATCTGCGCCGCCTACCTGGCCGTCCGGGGCCCCTGAGAAAAAGATGCGTGACGATAGCAGAACATCGACACCCGCCAAACAGATTCAAGCCGGCGCGGAGTCGACCCAGACGGCGTCCGAGGCGGGCGACGACGGTGCCGGGACGAAGGCCATGATGCGCATCGTCGAGGGTCCCCTCCCGCGTGGCGTCTTCGCCCTCGGGCTCCCCCTGGTCGTGGCCATGGCGCTCCAGGCGACCTTCAACCTGGTCGACATGTACATCATCGGGAAGCTCCCGAACGGGACCGAGGCCCTCGGCGCCCTGGTGATCTGCGACCTGGTGGCGATGGTCCCGACCATCATCGCCAACGGCATCTCCAACGCCTCCGCCGCCATCATCTCCCGCCGCGCCGGCGAGGGCGACTCCCGCGAGGTGAGCCGCTACACGTGGCAGTCGCTGAGCATGGTCGCGCTGATGTCGTTCATCTTCGGCTTCATCGGCATCGTCTTCGCCGACCCGCTCACCGGCGGCGTCTTCGGCGCCAAGGGCGAGGTCCGCCTCCTCGCCTCCGAGTACATGGCCATCATCGTCGGCGGCAGCTTCACCATCCTGCTGCTCCTTCAGATCTGCGCCATCATGCGCGCGCTCGGCGACGGCCGAACGCCGATGTTCCTGCTCCTCGGCTCGAACGTCGCGAACTTCTTCCTCTCCATCGTCGCCGCCTTCGGCAACGGCCCCTACCCGGAGGAGTTCGCCTGGCTCAAGCCCGTGGGCGACGCGATCGGGCTGGCCCCGATGGGGGTCGCGGGCGCCGCCTGGTCCACGGTCTTCTCGCGCGGGGTGGCGCTCTTCATCGGCGTGGTGGTCCTGGCCTTCAACCGCGGGAGCCTGCTCCACCTCTACCTGAAGGACCTCATCCCGAAGCGCCGCGCCTTCTCGCGCATCATGAAGATCGCCTGGCCGAACTCGGCGCAATTCGTGCTGCGCATCGGGATCACCCTGTTCTTCATGGCCATCATCACCCACAAGTTCACGAGCGAGACCGACTCGACCACGCTCACGGCCTTCGGCATCTGCATGCGCCTCGACACCCTGGTCCTCTTCATGGGCATGGGCTGGGGCGCGGCCGCGAGCACCTACGTCGGCCAGAACCTGGGCGCAGGGCTCGTGAAGCGGGCGCAGCAGGCCGGCTGGTGGGCCGCGGGCTACAACCTCCTCTTCATGGTGGTCATCGTCATCGCCTACCTGGTCTTCGCCGACGACATCATCAAGGTCTTCGACGACACCCCGGTGGTCATCGACGTCGGCCGCGAGTACATCCGCGTCATCGCCGTGACCTACGCCTTCCTCGGCGTCGCGGTGGTGCTCTCGCAGGCGCTCTCCGGCGCCGGCGCGACGCTGTCGAGCTTCGCCATCGACTCGGTCGTCCTGCTCGCCATCATCGTGCCGTTCACGCTCGTGATGCTGATCTTCTTCGACCTGAGCCGCGTCGAGACCTGGTACGTCATCGCCGTCGGCAACGTGCTCAGCGCCGTCGCCTACGTCGCGTGGTTCAAACGCGGGACCTGGGTCGAGAAGCAGATCTAGATCCGGTACCGGCCACTTGGGGATAACCCTCCGAGTTCGAACACATCTTTCCACCACGGAGGCCACGGAGGGCACGGAGGATGTGTGGCCGCTCGAGCCGAAACTGGACGCGACCCGCTCCCCCCTCCGTGAGCTCCGTGCTCTCCGTGGTAAGAAAGACGTTCCGGTTCAGTGACTTGCGGCCCATCTGATCGGCATTGGATCTAGATGCAGCTTTTCTAGTAGCCGCCCTCGCCCAGCGCGTGGAGCGCCAGGGTCGCGGCGGCGAGGACCGCCGTCTCGGCGCGCAGGATGCGCCGCCCGAGCCAGGCCGGCCGCCAGCCCTGCGCCGTCAGCGCGGCGCCCTCCTCCGGCG
>SBGO01000038.1 GCA_006226565.1 Deltaproteobacteria bacterium
CCCGCACGCGCGGGGCTGGCGGCGTTCTCGACGCCGGTGTGCTGGGTCTGGAAACGCTGGCCGCGCTTCGGCCCGGGGTCGCGCATCGGCCCGGCGTCGGTCGCCGGGACCAGGCAGCCCGGGCGGTCGCCGATGAGGTCGGCGCGGCCCATGCGGACGAGGGCCTCGCGCAGGAGCGGCCAGCTCTCGGGCGCGTGCCAGCGGAGGAAGGCCTTGTGGAGGCGCCGCGCGCGCAGCCCCCGGGGGACGTGGACGGCCTCGGAGCGGCGCGTGACGGGCCGGAGCGGGTTCTTTCCGCTGTGGTACATCGCGGTGGCGGTCGCCATCGGCGAGGGCAGGAAGGTCTGCACCTGGTCGGCCTTGAAGCCGTTCTCCTTGAGCCACAGGGCGAGCTCGAGCATGTCCTCGTCGGTCGTCCCGGGGTGCGCGGCGATGAAGTAGGGGATGAGGTACTGCTGCTTGCCGGCCTGCCGGCTGTAGCGCTCGAAGAGGCGCTTGAAGCGGTAGTAGGCGCCCATGCCGGGCTTCATCATCTTCGAGAGCGGGCCCTCGGAGAGGTGCTCGGGGGCGATCTTGAGGTAGCCGCCGACGTGGTGCTTGACGAGCTCCTCGACCCAGCGCGGGTCCTCGACGGCGAGGTCGTAGCGGACGCCGGAGGCGATGAGGACCTTCTTGATGCCGGGGAGGCTCCGCGCCTTGCGGTAGAGCTGGATGAGCGCCGAGTGGTCGGTCTCGAGGTTCGGGCAGATGCCCGGGTAGACGCAGGAGGGCTTGCGGCAGGAGGCCTCGATCTCGCGCGACTTGCAGGCGAGCCGATACATGTTGGCGGTCGGGCCGCCGAGGTCCGAGACCACGCCGGTGAAGCCCGGCAGGGTGTCGCGCATCTCCTCGATCTCACGAAGGATCGAGCCCTCGGAGCGGTTCTGGATGATGCGGCCCTCGTGCTCGGTGATGGAGCAGAAGGTGCAGCCGCCGAAGCACCCACGCTGGATGGTGACCGAGAAGCGAATCATCTCGTAGGCCGGGATCTTCCGGCCGTCGTAGCGCGGGTGGGGGACGCGCGCGAAGGGGCGCCCGTAGACGTGGTCCATCTCGGGCGTGGTCAGCGGGATGGGCGGCGGGTTGACCCAGAGCTCGCGGTCCCCGTGGCGCTGCACGAGGACGCGCGCGTTGTGGGGGTTCGCCTCGCGGTGGAGGACGCGCGAGGCGTGGGCGTAGAGCAGCGGGTCGCCGGCGACCTCTTCGAAGGCCGGCAGGCGCAGGGCGGTGCGCGCGCGGAGGCGCCGCGGGACGAAGCTCACGAGGGCCGGGTCCGGGGCCGCGTCGGCGTCGGCGCAGGCGGCGCCCTCGTCGGTCGTCTGGTAGGGGTTCGGGAGCGGCGGGGGCGGGCCGGGGAGGTCGGAGGGGCGGGGCTCGACGACGGTCCAGCCCGCGGGGACGGCCTTCTTGACGACGGCGGTGCCGCGCAGGTCGTCGACGTCGGCGATGGGCTCGCCGGCGGCCAGGCGGTGGGTCAGCTCGACCAGCGCGCGCTCGGCGTTGCCGTAGAGGAGGAGGTCGGCCTTGGCGTCGAAGAGGACCGAGCGGCGGACCTTCTCGGACCAGTAGTCCCAGTGGGCGACGCGGCGGAGGCTGGCCTCGATGCCGCCGAGCACGACGGGGACGTCCTTGAAGGCCTCGCGGCAGCGCTGGGCGTAGACGAGGACGGCGCGATCGGGGCGGGCGCCGCCCTCGCCGCCGGCGGTGTAGGCGTCGTCGTGGCGGAGGCGACGGTCGGAGGTGTAGCGGTTGACCATCGAGTCCATGTTGCCCGCGGTCACGCCGAAGTAGAGGCGCGGCCGGCCCAGCGCGGCGAAGGGCTCGGCGGAGCGCCAGTCGGGCTGGGCGATGATGCCGACGCGGAAGCCCGCCCCCTCGAGGAGGCGGCCGACCAGCGCCATGCCGAAGCTCGGGTGGTCGACGTAGGCGTCGCCCGTGACGAGGACGACGTCGCAGGCGTCCCAGCCGAGGGCGTCCATCTCGGCGCGGCTGGTCGGCAGGAACGTGGCCGGGCGCAGGTCGGGCCGGTGCGGGGGCCGCGCCGTGAGGGGCGGGGCCGCGATGGGACCGTGCTGGGGTTCGGAGGCGGGCGCCGTCATCGTGTCTGGACCGTTCCCGGCGGAGGTGGGCCCCCGCCGTGTAGCAGAGGCCGCCGGCGGGGTCCACGTCGAGGCGCCGAGCGCGCGCGCCTCACGCCTCCGCGTCCGCCGCCTTGCGCCCGCGGGTGGTGAGGAGGAGGGCGACGAGGCCGAGCGCCAGGGCGATTCCGGAGCCGGCCAGGATCCCCATCTTCGCGCTCGTCAGGAGCGGCCCCTCGAGCCCGAGGGAGGCGATGAAGAGGGACATCGTGAAGCCGACCCCGGCGAGGAGGCCGGTGGCGGCGAGCATCGGCCAGCTGACCCGCGCCGGGAGGAGGGCGCCCGCGAAGCGGACGGCCAGGTAGGCGAAGAGCACGAGCCCGATGGGCTTGCCGACGAGGAGGCCGAGCACGATGGCGAGCGGGACGATGCTGTCCTCGGCGGCGCCGGCCAGGGGCACGCCGGCGTTGACGAAGGCGAAGATGGGCATGACCAGGAACGCCACCCACGGGTGGAGGGCGGTCTCGATACGCTCGAGGGGG
The DNA here is from genome assembly GCA_006226565.1 of Deltaproteobacteria bacterium. GTDB lineage: Bacteria > Myxococcota_A > UBA9042 > PHBI01 > PHBI01 > PHBI01. The sequence goes on from SBGO01000038.1 coordinate 2,660, forward strand.
GAGCGCGCCTCGCGGGCGGCGAGGTTGGCGTGGACGAGGGCGCTGCCGGGGTTCGAGAGCTCGTCCGGGGTGCTGAGGGCGTCGGCGCCCTTGGCCACGACGTCGGCGGCCTCGCGGCCGAGCCAGGCGGCGGCGGGGGTCATGAGCCCGAGGATGACGCCGGCGATGGTCGGGTGGATGCCGCTCTTGAGGGTGAAGAGCCAGATCGCGGCGCCGACGAGGACGTAGGCGCCGATGGAGCGGACGCCGGACTTCTTCATGAACCAGACGGCGACGAAGCCGACGGCGGCGGCGAGGAGCCAGCCGACGGCGAGGCCGTGGGAGTAGAAGACGGCGATGACGAGGACGGCGAGCAGGTCGTCGGCGATGGCGGCGGACAGGACGAAGACCTTGAGCCCGTGCGGCACGCGGTCGCCGAGGAGCGCCATCGCGCCCACGACGAAGGCGATGTCGGTGGCCATCGGGATGCCCCAGCCGTCGGCGCCGGGGCCGCCGCCGATGACGCCGGTGAAGATGGCGGCGGGGAGGATGGCGCCGCCGATGGCCGCCACGACGGGGAGCATCGCCTTCTTCTTGTCCGCGAGCTCGCCGCTGATGAGCTCGCGCTTGATCTCGAGCCCGACGACGAAGAAGAAGAGCGTCATCAGGCCATCGTTGACCCAGTACCACAGGGGGTAGTCGAGGACGGCCTCGCCGACGCCGACCACGACGCGCTGCTCGATGAAGCTGAAGTAGTGCTCGGCCAGCGGCGTGTTGGCGAGGACCAGCGCGACGGCGGTGACGACCAGGAGCAGGATGCCGCTGGCCGCCTCGACGTGGAGGAAGCGGCGGAGCGGGTCGAGCAGGCGGTCGATGGGGCGGCGCGGGAAGGGGGCCGGTCCGGACGGATGGGCCATGGGCGGGCGGGCTCCTCGAGGCGGGTGTGGCCGCCAAAAGTAGGACCCGGGGCGCCGGAAGCAAACCGCATCGGGAAAGTGTGAAACCCTGGGGTCTGACCCCAGAGCATCACACTTTTCGTCGTTCGGGAGAAAGTGTGATGAGGCGGGGTCAGACCCCGCCTCATCACACTTTTGTCTCCGCTACGCCATGAAGTGGGCGAGGACCTTGATCATCCGCGGATGGTCGAGGACTCCGGCCTGCTCGCGGATCGAGTGCATCGAGAGCATGGGGTTGCCGACGTCGACCGTCATGATGCCGAGGCGCGCCGCCGAGATCGGGCCGATGGTGGTGCCGCAGGGCAGGTCCGTCCGGTTGACGTACTTCTGCACCGGCACCTCCGCCTCGCGGCAGAGCGCCTCGAAGAGCGCCGCCCCGTCGCCGGCGGTCGCGTAGCGCTGGTTGACGTTGACCTTGATGACCGGCCCGCCGTTGAGCGCCGGGCGGTGCTCGGGCTCGTGCCGGTCGGCGTGGCTCGGGTGGATGGCGTGGGCCATGTCCGCCGAGACCTGGACGCTCTTGGCGATGGCGCGCGCGAAGGCGTCGGCGTCGCCGCCCTCGGCGCCGATCGCGGCGACCCGCCGGAGGACCATCTCGGTCAGCGCGCCCGCGGCGCCGGTCGTCGAGCTGCTCCCGCACTCCTCGTGGTCGTAGAGGCTGACGACGCGGGTCGCGTCGCTCGGCCCCTGCTCCCGGGCCCGCAGCAGCGCCGCCACCGCGGCGTGGCTCGACGCCTGGTTGTCGAGGCGCGGCGCGAAGACGAACTCGCCGTTGAGGCCGCCGACCGCCGGCGGGACGATGTCGGCGAGCGACAGGTCCCAGCTCAGGATGCGCTCCGGGGCGACGCCGAGCTCGGCCGCGAGGAGCTGGCGCAGGGCGCCGATCTGGTCCTTGTCGTCGCCCTCCTCGGCGAGCCCGAGGACCGGCGGCATGTGCTTCTGGCTGTTGATCTTGAGCCCGTCCTGCTTCACCTCGCGGTTGAGGTGGATGGCCAGCGACGGGACCCGCAGGATCGGCCGCCGGATGTCGACGAGGCGCTGCTCGAGGGCGCTCGGGCGCGCCTCGCCCGCGAGCACCACGCGCCCGGCGAGCCCGAGGTCGCGGTCGAGCCACGTGTACTCGAGCGCCCCGCCGTAGATCTCGACCCCGAGCTGGCGGTAGCCGGCCTTGCCCACGTCGGGCTGGGGCTTCACGCGCAGGTTCGGCGAGTCGGTGTGGGCGCCGACGAGGCGGAAGCCGCCGTCGGCGGGCGCCTTCCGCCCGACCTGGAAGGCGACGATCGAGCCGTCCTTCTGCAGGTAGTAGGCCCCCTCGAGCGCGAGCTCCCAGCGGTCGCCCTCGGCGAGGGCGGTGAAGCCCGCCTCGTCGAGGATCCGCGCGGTCTCGGCGGCGCAGTGGAAGGGGGTCGGGCTCTTCGCGATGTAGTCGAGGAGCGCGAGGGTCTCGGCGGGGGTCTCGATGGGCATGGCTCTTCCCGGGTTGTGGGGGGCGCTCAGGGCTTCCACGCGCCGAGGCGCGGGATCTCGCAGCGCGCGAGGCGGTCGAGGAGGGACGAGAGGTCGTGTCCGACCTGGATCATGTTGGCGTGGCTCGGACGCACGAAGCCCTCCCGCTCGGCGTGCATGAGGAACGCGATGAGGCCGTTGTAGTACTCGCGGATGTTCAGGAGCCCGACGGGCTTCATGTGGTGGTTCAGCTGGGCCCAGGTCGCCGCCTCGAAGAACTCGTCGAGGGTGCCCCAGCCGCCGGGCAGCGCGATGAACGCGTCGGCGAGCTGCGACATGAGGGTCTTGCGCGACTGCATGCCCTGGGTCACGAAGAGCTCGCTGAGCCCCTCGTGGCCGACCTCGAGGTCCAGCAGCTTCTCGGTGATGACGCCGATGACCTCGCCACCCTCGGCGAGCGCGCCCTCGGCCAGCTCGCCCATGAGCCCGACCCGGCCGCCGCCATAGACGACGCCGATCCCGCGCTGGGCGAGGCCGCGCCCGACCTCGCGGGCGGCGTTGAGGTAGGCGGCGTCCACCCGCGTGGAGGACCCGCAGTACACGGCGATGCGACGAAAGGTTCGATCCATGTGCGGACCCTACTGATCGCGATGGGCCTCGTCGACCACTAACCCGTCGTCGGAGGTGAGAGGCAGATGACGAACCACGCGCCCCCAGCGGGCCCACATGCCGCTACGCGCCACGCCCGCCGCGCCGCGCTGGCGCTCGCGCTCGCGGTGCTCACGGGGCTCGGCGCCTGCGCCCACGCGACCACGCCGGCGCGTATCGCCGAGGACGATCCCGCGCTCGACGCCGAGGTCTTCACCGCCCTCAGCCCGGGCGATCGGCTCGCCCTCGCCGGCCAGCGCGTGGTCGCGCTGCGCTCGACCCTGGCGCGCGTCTCGTCGCGCATCGACACCCTGCGCGACGCCGTCCGGACCCGCGACGCGCTGGCGGACTGGGGGCAGCTCGTGTGCCTCGAGGAGCGCCTGCCCGACGTCCGCGGCTTCGTGCAGCGCGGCGAGCGCGCCTGGGACGCCCTCCGCGAGGCCCTGCGCACCGGCGACGACGTCGGCGTCTGGACCCGCTT
>SBGO01000343.1 GCA_006226565.1 Deltaproteobacteria bacterium
CGGCCCCCCTCGCGCTCGCCGAGGCGGACGCGACGCGCTGGAGCGACGAGGAGCTGCGCCCGCGGCCGCTGATCGACGGGCGCGACCTCGCCGCGGCCGGCCTCCCGCCGGGGCCCGGCTACCGCGCGGTGCTCGAGGCGATCGAGGACGCCCAGCTCGAGGGCCGGGCGCGGACGCGGGACGAGGCGTTGGCCCTCATCCCGCGCGCCTGAGCCTCAGATCGCGAAGGCCTTCTGCAGCTCTGCCACCACCCGGTCGACGTCCGCCGGCAGCGGGATCGGCGGGTTGGCGTGGTGGCTGCCGATGCCGTCGAGGGTGCGCGAGTGGTAGGCGACCTTCGAGTCCGTGAACTTGAGGCCGTGGGCGGTGGAGACGACGACGACGCGCTCGTCCTTGCCGATGACCTGGCGCTGCACGAGCTTCTCGAGGGCCGCCAGGGCCACGCCGGTGTGGGGGCAGGTGAAGAGCCCGTGCCGATCGGCCCGGGCGCAGGCGTCCATGAGCTCCTGCTCGCTGGCCTCCTCCACGACGCCGTCGTGCTCGCGGAGCGCGCGGATCGCGCGGTGGATCGAGACCGGGTCGCCGATCTGGATGGCCGAGGCCAGCGTCTTCTTGGCGGTGACCGGCGCGTACTGATCCCAGCCGTTCTTGTAGGCCTGGTAGAGCGGGTTGGCGTGGCTCGCCTGGGCGACGACGAGGCGCGGCAGGCGGTCGATGACGCCGAGCTCCTTCATCATCGTGAAGCCCTTGCCGAGGGCGTAGACGTTGCCGAGGTTGCCGCCGGGGACGACGACCCACTCCGGCGCCTCCCAGCCGAGCTGCTGCGCGATCTCGATGGCGACCGTCTTCTGCCCCTCGAGGCGGAGGCTGTTCATCGAGTTCGCGAGGTAGATCGGGTAGGCGTCGACGACCTCCTGGATGAGGCGCATGCAGCCGTCGAAGTCGGTGTCGAGGCTGAGCACCGTCGCGCCGTTGGCGATGGGCTGCACGAGCTGCGCGACCGAGATCTTGTCGGCGGGCAGGAAGACCACCGACGGGATCTCGGCGAGGGCGCAGTACGCGCTGACGGCGGCCGAGGTGTCCCCGGTCGAGGCGCAGCCGACGGCGACGATCGGCTTGCCGAGCGCGCGCATGCGGTTCACCTGGCTGACGAGGACCGTCATGCCGAGATCCTTGAAGGATCCCGTGTGGCTGTGGCCGCACTGCTTGATCCAGAGGTGGTCGAGCCCGAGCGAGCGCCCGTAGCGCGGCATCGGCAGGAGGTGCGAGCTCCCCTCGCCGAGGGTCAGGATGTGCTCGTCGGCGATCTCGGGCAGCACCCACTCGCGCTTGCCCCAGACGCCGGAGCGGTCGGGCCAGGTGCGGGCGCCAGAGCGCTCGTCGAAGAGCGCCTTCCATTGTGCGGGGCTGCGCTCGCGGAGCGCGTCCAGGTCATGCTCGACGTCGAGCAGCCCGCCGTTCGAGCAGCGGTAGACGACCTCGTCGAGCGAGTAGCTCTCGCCCTCACAACCCTCGAAGCAGACGTAGCGCGCGCTGAAGCCCATATCGACCCCTCCTCGCCGTCGTATACTGATGGCGCCCGTCGGAGGCAAGGCGGACCCAATTGGGGTCAGTTGTCCTCGGCTGGCGTTGCGGATTTTCCCGTGCTACCGTCGTCGAACTTGGTCCCGGGCGTGGAGATTCGCGCCTGCCTTCACCGAACCTCCTGATTCGGCAAAGACTTTTTATGGCGACACAGAACCTCCCCCGGCAGTTCGGCAAGTACGTGCTGATGCGGAAGATCGCCATGGGTGGCATGGCGGAGATCTTCAAAGCCAAGACGGCCGGCGCCGAGGGCTTCGAGAAAGACATCGTCATCAAGCGCATCCTTCCGCACTTCACCGAAGATGAAGCGTTCGTGAAGATGTTCATCGATGAAGCCTCGATCACCTCGAAGCTTCAGCACGCGAACATCGTTCAGATCTTCGACTTCGACCTCTGCGAAGGCACGTACTTCATCGCGATGGAGTACGTCGAAGGCGTCGACCTCAAGAAGGTCATCGACGACGGCGTCAAGAACGGGCAGCCGCTCTCGATCGCACAGTGCGTGTGGATCATGATGGAGCTCTCGAAGGGGCTCCACTACGCGCACGTGAAGGAGGTCAAGGGCAAGCCGCTGAACATCGTCCACCGCGACATCTCGCCTCACAACGCGATGGTGTCGTTCACGGGCGAGGTGAAGCTGATGGACTTCGGCATCGCCAAGGCTGCCCAGCGCAGCACGAAGACGATGGCCGGGACCGTCAAGGGCAAGGTCGCCTACATGAGCCCCGAGCAGGCGCGCGGCAAGCCGCTCGACGGGCGCTCCGACCTCTTCGCCCTCGGCATCATGTTGTGGGAGATGCTCACCCACAAGCGGCTCTTCCTGGGCGACAGCGACTTCGAGACGCTGACCAACGTCCTCAAGAGCGAGGCGCCGGCGCCCTCGACGATCAACCCGAAGGTCCCGAAGGAGATCGACGAGATCGTCCTCAAGACCCTCGCCAAGGATCGCGACGAGCGGCACCCGAACGTCGAGGCCTTCAACCGCGACCTGACGCGTTGGTACTACTCCAACGTGACGGATCTCGAGGGTGAAGCGCTCAAGCCGTTCATGCAGAAGCTCTTCGCCGAGGACATCGAGAAGCTGAAGGCCTTCGCCGCGGAGGAGAAGGGCCTGCCGCGGCCGTCGGCCGACGCGCCGCCGGCCGACGCCGACCGGACCGTCGCGCTGCCCGCGGGCGGCTACGATCCGCAGCAGGCGCAGACGCTCCTCGACGACGGCAGCATCAGCCAGCAGCAGATCCAGCAGGCGCTGCAACAGCAGGCCGGCGGGGCCGAGCGCACGGTGGCGATGCCGGTCGGGACCGGCACCTACACCCAGCAGGGCTTCACCGGGACGTACACCGGCCAGGAGGTGCCCCAGAAGAAGGGCAAGGGCCTCCTGATCGCGCTGGCGATCCTGCTCCTGGGCGGCGGTGGCTTCGCCGCCTGGTTCTTCCTCGGTCAGGGCAAGTCGACGGACAACCCGAACGTCGTCGACACCAACGCCCCGCCGACGGTCGCCGACGCCGAGCTGGTGCTGATGGTGACCCCGCGCGAGGCGCTGGTGAAGGTCAACGGCGACCCGGTCGACGGGCGCGCCACCGGGCTCGAGATCGGCAAGCGCGCGCGCGTCGAGGCCGTCGCGCCGGGCTACAAGCCGTACGAAGAGCTCGTGATGATCGAGGAGAAGAGCCAGCCCCTCGAGATCAAGCTCGAGAAGGAGGCCGAGGAGGTCTCGCTCGTCATCGAGGCCACCGGCGACGAGAAGGCCATCATCGAGGTCAACGGGGTCGCGAAGCCGTCGCCGTACACCCTCAAGGGCCACAAGGGCGACAAGCTCGAGATCAAGGTGACGCCGTCGAACGGCGCCCCGGAGGTCAAGGAGACGATCGTCCTCGACGGCAGCTCGCCGATCCACAAGATCGCGGTGGGACCGGCGCCGTCGACCGAGGTCAAGATGCTCGTCAGCCTGTCCCCGGCCGGCGCGAAGGTCGAGGCGTCGAGCGGCTCGGTGAGCTTCACCGAGAACGGCAGCCAGGCGATCGTCGCGGGGCTCAAGATCGGCGACGAGGTCACCCTCGAGGTCTCGGAGAAGAGCCACGAGACCAAGAAGGAGACCTTCAAGGTCACCGGCGACAACCAGGTCGTCTCCATCAGCCTCGAGAAGAAGAAGGTCGGCCCCGGGACCACCGTCGGTGGCACCGGCACGGTGACCATCAACGCGAAGCCGTGGGCGCAGATCACGGTCGACGGCAAGCCCGTGGGCACGACGCCGAAGACCGTCACCCTGTCCGCCGGCAAGCACACCATCGTGCTGACGAAGGGGTCGCAGAAGCAGACCAAGTCCGTCACGGTCAAGGGCGGCGGGAAGACCACCGTCACCCACGACTTCACGATGTAGCCGAGACGGCTCGACGACTCGTCACGAGGCCCTCGTCGCGTTGCGCGGCGGGGGCCTCGGCCGTTTTGGAGGGGGCGCTCGGAGGCCCCATTTGAATTCGCGCGGCGCGTCCCATTTCGCGTTGACATCGCCAGGGAGCTGCAATAGGTTTCGCTCCCGTCGCGGCGGTCTGACCCGCCCGGCACCTTGAAAATGCGGGAGTAGCTCAGTGGTAGAGCGCGACCTTGCCAAGGTCGAAGTCGCGGGTTCAAGTCCCGTCTCCCGCTCCAAATACACCCCGAAGAGCCGCCTACGGGTGGCTCTTCACGGTTCGGTCGAAACGGTCGAACCACTCGCGTGCAGCACGCGGGAGTAGCTCAGTGGTAGAGCGCGACCTTGCCAAGGTCGAAGTCGCGGGTTCAAGTCCCGTCTCCCGCTCCAGACGATGAAGAGCCGCCCAATCGGGCGGCTCTTTTCGTTTCAGCGCCGGAAGGCCACCGCCTCCAGCGGCCCGTACGCCCGGCGGCGTCGACCTGAACGACAAAGGGCACGAAGAGACCGGAGACAGCCGCCTCCGTTTCCTTCGTGCCCTCTGTGGCTCGCTCACGCGGCCTGCGCCGAAGACGGCGCGGGCCGGCCGAACGTTCAGTTGCTCGAGGCGGCGGCCGGCGCGCTGCCGGGCTCGACCATGCCGAAGCGCTCGACGAGGCCGGCGAGATCCTCCACGCCCTCCTCGACGTTGGCGAGGGCGCTCGGGCGGAAGCGGTGGTAGAGCTTCTGGGCCGTCTTGTGCTTGGTCGTCTCGGCGCGCGCGTCCGTCACCGAGATGAGCGCCTCCGCGACCCGGGCGCGCTCACCCACGAGGAACGCCGGCAGGGTCTCGACGCTGCCGCCGGCCGCGAGGTGCTCGGCCTCGAAGCCCGCGAGCTTCTCGATCCACTCGTCGAGGAGCGCGTCCACGACGCCGCGGACGAAGCCGCGCTTGATCGCCTTGACCGTCTTGTAGGCGCCCTTGATCGCGATCCCGGAGAACCCCTTCTTCGCCGAGACCTGGCGATCGATGATGTTGCAGCACTCCGAGATGACGTCGGGTCGGACGCTCTCGTCGAGGAGACGCGCGGCGATGGTGCTCATGGGGCCGTCCTCCAGTCAGGCGAGGATCGGCTGTCTCGCACATCGCGCGCGACAATTCCAGAATTGATCGTCAGCGTTCCGGGCGCGGCTTGGTCGTCCGCCGGCTCGCGGTCGCCGCCGCCGGGTCCTCCGGCCAGTGGTGCTTCGGGTAGCGGCTCCGCATCTCCGCGCGCACCTCGGGCCAGGTCCGGGTCCAGAAGCTCGCCAGGTCGGAGGTGACCTGAAGCGGCCGCCCGGCGGGGTTGAGGAGGTGGACGACGCAGGCGAGGCGCCCGTCGGCGAGGCGAGGCGTCTGCGCGAGGCCGAAGACCTCCTGCACCTTGACGGCGAGGACCGGCGGCCCGTCGAGCTGGTAGCCGACCGCGATCCGGCTCCCGCTCGGCACCTCCAGCCGCTCGGGGAGCGCCACGTCCAGCCGGCGCCGCGCCTCCCACCCGAGGGCCTCGAGCCAGGCGTCGCGGAGCGAGCCACGGCGCAGCTCGTCGAGGCTGGCGCGCCCCGCACAGAGAGCCGGCAGCGCCAGCGCGAGCCACCCTTCGGGCGCCTCGGGGAGCTCGACCTCGGGGTAGGCCCGGGCGAAGGTGACGAGCCGCGCGAGCAGGACCTCGTCCTTCGGATCGAGGGTCCCGACGGCCGCCGCCGGATCGCGCTCGGCCCGCTCGAGCAGGAGCTCTTGCGCCGCCGCCCGGTCGCTGAGCGGGACGGGGCTCCGGGCCAGCGCCAGATCGAAGAAGCGCGCGACGCGCTCGCCGACGACCCGCCCGCGCGCGTCGTCCCAGCGCACCACCTCCTCCTCGACCCAGCCCGGGTGCGCGCGGAGGTGTGCCTCGTCCACCGCGACCCACGAGCGCACCAGGCTCACCGCCTGCTCGCCGCGGCGCCCGCCGTCGACGTCGAGGGCGACGAGCAGGTCGCCGTGGTGGGCGTCCGCGCCGAGGACCCGCGCTCCGCGGCCCCCGACGAGCTGCACCTGCTCGCTCCCGGGCGCGCGCCGCCGCGCCACCCGATCGGCGAAGCCGGCCAGGAGGAGCCCCGCGAGCGCCTCGTCGCTGACGTCGCCGGCGTCGCCGGGCCAGCTCCGGGA
>SBGO01000693.1 GCA_006226565.1 Deltaproteobacteria bacterium
GTGCTGCTGATCGGGGACTCGAACATCTTCGGGCACCTCGGCAAGGCGCTCCAGGCGGACCTCGAGGCCGAGGGCTACCGGGTCGTGCGGCGCGGCAAGCCGACGAGCGGCCTGGCGCGGCCAGACTTCTTCGACTGGTTCGTCGAGGCCCGCCGGCTGCTCGAGGACGTCGAGCCGGACACCGTCGTGATGCTCTTCGGCGGCAACGACGGCCAGCGGCTGCGTTTCCGCGACCGCGCCCTCGGCACCATCTTCTGGGAGGACGAGGCGCGCTGGAACGTGGTCTACGAGACGCGCGTGCGCCGGCTGATGGAGATGCTCCAGGCCGACGGCCGCCGCGTGGTGCTGCTGTCGCCGACCAACCGCGCCCCGCGCCAGGCGCGCAAGCGGATGGGGCGCGTCCGCGCCGCGATGCAGCGGGCGGTCCTCGGGCTCGACCGCGTGACCTACGTGGACATGTTCCCGTTCACCTCCGACGAGCGCGGCCACTGGCTCAGCCGCGGCCGTGACGAGCGCGGTCGCGCGATCAGCTACCGCAAGGGCGACGGCATCCACCTGACGACCGCCGGCGGCGTCGAGGTCGCCCGGCGCGTGCTGCCGACCCTGCACCAGATGCTGTAGGCGCCTTCGCTCGCCTGGCCTGGACGGCGACCGCGGTGTGAAGGCTATGCGAGATGATCACATGCGCTCGCTCCGGGGGCCACCCGGGTGAAACGCCTTTGCGGCCTGGACGGGGACCGCGGTGTGAAGGCTATGCGAGATGATCACATGCGCTCGCTCCGGGGGGCGCCCGGATTGAAGCGCCTTCATGGCCTGGACGGCGACCGCGGTGTGAAGGCTATGCGAGATGATCACATGCGCTCGCTCCGGGGGGCGCCCGGATTGAAACGCCTCGCGCATCCCACCGCGACTACGCTCGCAAGCTCGCTCCGTCGCGGCGGGAACCCTCATGCGCGAGGCGTTTCAGGCGCCCCCCTCCACTCGCTTGTCTGGCGCAGTCGGGACGCTGTCTCGCGATGAGCACCCCGGTCGCACCGGCGTGGGCGTTGGCTCCGCGGGGCGTCATGTGTCACGTGGGACACGGGGCGACGCAAATGGGACACGGTGGCGGCCGAATGACCGCCTGAACCCATTGAAATCATAGCTCAGCGGGCTGTGGCACGGGCCTTGCGATGGCCCGCCGTCGGGCTCGCGTCACGGCTCGGGGAGGCCTCCCGGCGCGGGCTCGTCCCCACGCCATAGGACGCCCCCGTCCACAGGAGGAACGCCGTGACGCCCACCGTGTCGCTCACGCTCGTCGCCGCGTGGCTCAGCGCGCAACCCGCGCCGGGCCGCTCGAGCCCGGAAGAGCACGTGACCTTGCCCCTCACCGCCTGGTCGACCCTGGTCGACAGCGCCACGCCCCCGATGACCCTCGCGAGGCCGCCGCTCCCGGTGGTCCACGCCGAGCGCACCATCACCGGGGCCTTCGACAAAGGCCTCCTCGAAGCCACCCTCGAGGCCCGCTTCGAGGTCTACGACGACCAGGGCTACCTTCAGGTCCCGGTCCTCGACGACAGCGCCTCCCCCGGCGCGGTCACCCTCAACGGCCAGCCCACGAGCCTCGTCGCCCAGGACGGCATGTACACCGTCGGCGTCGAGAAGCCCGGGATCTACAGCGTCCGCGTGACCTTCTTCCGCGGCCAGGAGCAGGACCGCTTCGCCCGCCGGCTCCAGCTCCGGCTCCCGGCCGGCGGCATCACCGAGGTCTCGGTCCTCGTCCCCGAGCACGACATCGCGCCGCGCCTCGCCGGAGGCGTCATCACCCGGACCGTCCCGGAGGGCCCCGGGACCCGCGTCGTCGGCTACCTCGACGCCAGCGGGCAGCTCGACCTCGCCTGGTCGCGGACCGTGGGCCACAAGGGCGACGCCGACGTGAAGACCCAGGCCACCGTCCGCACCATCGCCACCGTCGACGAGGGCCTCGTCCGCGGGGTCTCCGTCGTGGACGTCACCGTCACCGCCGGCGAGACCGACAAGATCGACCTCGCCCTCCCCCCGGGCGTCGAGGTCCTCGACGTCTCCGGGCCGGCCGTCCTGCAGTGGCGCCCCAACCTCGCCGACCGCTCCCGCCTCGAGGTGCTGCTGCGCTACCTCGTCGCCGACCGCGCCCGCGTCGTGGTGCGCTTCCAGACCCCGGTCGTCGCCCCCGAGAGCGTCGAGCTCGCCACCATCCTCGCCGCCCCCGGCGTGCCGATGACGGGCGTCCTCGGCGTGCAGGCGCCGGCCGGCCTCGACGTCACGGTCAAGGACGTCACCGGGGCGCAGGCCGCCTCCCTCCGCGAGCTGCCCTCCGACCTGACGGCGCTGACCAACAAGCCGCTCCTCTACGGCTTCCGCTTCACCGAGCCCCCGCGGATCACGCTCTCGGTCGCCCACCACGAGCAGGTACCGCTCACGAGCACCCTCATCGACGAGCTCCAGGCCTCGACGGTGCTCCTCGCCGACGGCTCGCGCGTCACCAAGATGCGCCTCGACATCCGCAACAACACCCGCCAGTACCTCGCGGTGACGCTCCCCCCGGGCGCCGAGATGACCCACGCTCTGCTTGACGGCCAGACGGTGCGCCCCGCGGCCCCCACGGACGCCAAGAGCAAGGCCCTGCTCTTCTCCCTCCGCCAGTCCGAGCGCATCGACCCCGACAGCGGCCGCGTCCACGTGGTGCAGCGAAACGAGAGCCTCGGCTCCATCGCCCACTACTACTACGCCGACCCGAGCAAGTGGACGCTCATCCTCGACGCCAACCAGGAGCGCCTCCGCGGCAGCACCGTCATCCAGGTCGGCCAGACCCTCGCCATCCCGACCGACGGCCCGCTCACCGTCGAGGAGAGCGCCTTCGTCCTCGAGCTGGCCTACCGCGAGCCCGGCCAGGGCGCGCTCGGCCTGCTCGGCCGCGAGGACATGGCGCTGCCCGACTTCGACGTCGACGCCATGAAGGTCGTCTGGCACCTCTACCTGCCCGAGGACCTCGAGCCGCTCGACTTCGACACCGCCCTGACCTCCTACGACGCGCGCCGCTACGGGCTCCTCCGCCGCGTCGGCGACTTCCTCGACGTCGTCTTCGGAACCTCCGAGGCCCAGGCCGGCGGCGGCTACGAGAGCATCCTCCAGCGCCGCAAGGTCATCTACCGCGAGGAGGTCGAGAAGAAGGACCTCGCCGAGGTCGCCCCCGCCACCTTCCCCCTCGTCGGCGTCCGCTACCGCTTCAAGCGCGTGCTCGGCGACGGCGCCGCGCCGCGCGTCTCCGTCACCTACCTCGACGCGACCGCCGGCGACCTCGCTCGCGCCCTCGCCTTCGCCCTCATGTTCGCCCTGACCGTACTGGCGCTCCGCCGCCGCGGCCGCTGGTGGGAGAAGCTCGTCGTCGCGGCGGGCGTCGTCGGCCTGATGGTCGCCGCCCACTACGTCCTCGGCGTCCACCGCCTGATGGTCTGGGCCGCCATCGCGGGCACCGCGCTCGCCATTTTCCGGGTCCGCGACCTGCGGCGCCCCGGCGCCCTCCAAGCGGTCCTCGACGCCCCCTGGCGCCTGCTCGAGCTCGCCACCCTCGGCAACCTCGTGCGCGCCGTCCTGCTGCTGGTGGCCGCCCGCGCCATCCTCGGCTGGCCGCCGCTCCGCCCCTTCGTGCTCCTCCTGGTGCTGCTCGTCTGGTGGCGCCTCTGGGCCCGCCGGGACGGCTTCACCGCGCCGCCCGCCCTGCCGCCGACCGCGCCGGAGGTCCCGACCCATGCGTAGCCTCACCCTCCTCCTCACCCTCCTGGCGCTCACGCCGTCGGCCCTCGCCCAGCCCTCCGGGCCTCCCGACTTCGACGCCATCATGGCCCCGCAGAGCGAGCTGCAGGAGCCGATCACCGTCACCCCGGCGCGCCCGTGGGACCAGCCCCAGGTCGAGTCCGGCGGCGCCATCGAGGTGTCGCTCCCGACCTTCGACGCCCTCTGGAAGGAGGCCCAGGCCGCCGCCGAGGCGCGCTCCAGCGGTCGCCTCGGCCCGGCGCTGGTGCTCGGCGCCGCGCGCTACTCCGGCGAGGCCATCGACGGCGCGCTCCACCTCGACGTCGACCTCGCCCTGACCCTCGGGCGCCCGGGCGCCTGGAAGACCGTGCCCCTCATCGGCGAGGGGGCCGTCCTCGTCTCCGCCGAGGTGGACGGTGCCGCCATCGGCGTCACCACCCAGAGCGGCTATCACGTGTGGCTCACCCAGCGGACGGGCGAGGTCGTCGTCCACATGAAGGTGCTCGTGGCCCCGCGGGGCCCCCGCGGCTCCATCGAGTACGACCTGGTGACGCCGCGGACGCCGGTGACGAGCTTCGCCTGCACCTTCCCGGCGGCCGGCCTCGAGCCGCGGGTCGACGACGCCGTGCGCGCCGAGGTCACCTCGGCCGAGGCGAGCACGACGCTCTCGGCGACGCTGCGCCCCACGACGCGCATCCACCTCGTGGGCTTCCGCGACCTCGGCGACAGCGCCGGCACCCAGGCCCGCGTGTACGCCGAGAGCCTCAACCTCCTGAGCGTCGATGACGGCGCCCTCGAGCTCTTCAGCGAGATCAAGTACACGATCCTCTACGCCGGCACGAAGCGCTTCGACGTCCTCGTGCCGGCCGGGCTCACGGTCGTGTCGGCGGACGGCCGCGGCGCCTTCCGCTACGAGCTGGAGGAGCGCGAGGAGGGGACCCTGGTCCGCGGCGAGACGGCCTACCCGATCCGCGACGACTACGCCATCTCGCTCCGGCTGAAGCGCGCGACCAAGAAGGGCGGCGAGCGCTTCGAGGTGCCGCTCCCGAAGAGCGTCGGCGTCGAGCGTGACGCGGGCTGGCTGGCGGTCGAGGTCCCGGGCAAGATGCGGCTCGAAGAGGCCGCCCGGGGCCAGGGCCTCACCGCCATCGACACGCGCCAGCTCCCGCCCGAGCTCGTGCGGAGCTCGGTCAGCCCCATCCTGCGCGCCTACCGCTACACGACCTCGGGGGCGCCGCTCGAGCTGGCGGTGACGCGCCTCCCCGAGCGGGACATCGCCTCGGAGAGCATCGATCACCTCGACGGGACCACGGTCGTCTCCCGCGAGGGGGTCGCGCTGACCGAGCTCCACATCACCCTCCGAAACCGCCTCCGCCCCGGGCTCGCGCTGACGCTGCCCGAGGGCGCCGAGGTGCGCTCGGTGCTCCTCGACGGGGCGCCGACCAAGCCGAGCCGTGACCAGGCCGGTCGGCTCCTGCTCCCGCTCAAGCGGTCGTCGGGCGCCGCGTCGTCGCTGACCCCGATCGACGTCCAGCTCGTGTACGCCGAGCGTCAGGACGCGCTCGGCCTCATCGGCAGCCACGCGCTGTCGCTGCCGGCGCTCGAGCTCCCCGTCGCCTCGGTGTCGTGGCGGGTCTACCTGCCGGCGGACCGACGCTACGGAGCGTTCGACGGTGACGCGGGCGAATACTACACCGAGGGGCACTGGAGCCAGGCGGCCGGCGCCGACGACGGGGACTACGGCGAGGGCTGCGACGGGCTCGAGGGCGAGCTCGGCGGGGGCGAGGACGAGGCCGCCGCGTTCGACGAGGGGGCCCCCAACGTCGAGACCGCGGAGACGGGCGCGATGCCGGTGCGCATCACCCTGCCGACGGCCGGCGTTCAGGTGACCTACAGCCGCTACTGGGTGCCCGCGGAGGAGGCGGTGAAGACCCGCTTCGGCTACGTCGCGGACTGGCTCCCGGCGGCCGGCGTCCTGTTCGGCGGGCTCCTGCTGGCCCTCGGCGCCTTCCTCGTCGCGGGCCGCCGCCGTGACGTCCGCGGGCGGCTGGTCCGCGGCGCGGGCGTGGTCCTGGGCGTCGCGGGTGCGGTCGGGGTCGTCTGGATCGGCGGCCTGGGCGACCTCGTGCCCTTCCTCGTCCTCGCGTTGCTCGTGGCGCTCGTCCGCCGCGGCAGCGTCGTCGCGGCGTGGCGGGCCCTCAAGCGTTGGGCCGGCGACCTGCCGACCCGCTACCGCGACCGCGAGGCCCGGCTGGAGCGCGCGTTCCCGTGGCGCGGGATCGCGCGGACCCTGGTCCTCGTGGCCCTGGTCGTCGTCGCGCTGGCGCTCCTTCAGGACGCCGTCGAGATCGTCGAGAGGGTCCTCGGCTGATGCTGGGTACGCGGCG
>SBGO01000291.1 GCA_006226565.1 Deltaproteobacteria bacterium
CCGCTCTGCGCGATCCTCCACGGCGCCGCCGGTCCGCCGCCTGCGGCCGCCGTCGCGCGCCTCGCCGCGGCCTTCACGGTCGCCGACGCCGAGGAGCCCGTCCCGCCGCTGGTCGTGGAGCGGCTCGGGTAGGACGCCGCGCACGTCGTGGGGCTCGTTCGGAAGGCGGCGCTCTTCGCGGTGCGTCTCGGACGGGCCGCGTCCCGCGCGCCCTCCGCGGCGCGTCCGGCGTGTGCGTCGCCACGCTGAGGTCCGCTCCTTCCCTCGACCCCGACCCGCGGCTACCCTGATGGTGATGACGTTCACCGCCGGCTATCTCCATTGGGGCAGGTACCGTGGCGCTCCGCTGCGGCTGCACTGGTCCCTCCCGCTCGGGATGGTGGCGCTGTCGGGCTTCGCCTTCGCGCCGCTCGCCTGGCTGGCGGTCCTCGCGCTCGTGCTCGTCCACGAGGCCGGCCACGCCTCGGCC
This sequence comes from Deltaproteobacteria bacterium, assembly GCA_006226565.1. Taxonomy (GTDB): domain Bacteria; phylum Myxococcota_A; class UBA9042; order PHBI01; family PHBI01; genus PHBI01. Next base: position 470 of record SBGO01000291.1, read on the forward strand.
ATCAAGCGCTACAACCTGCGCATCGTCGGCGTCGACCTCCACGGCCTCGGCGGCGAGACCCACTGGCTCGGGCGGCCGACGCTGCGCCAGCGGGTCGCCATCGCGTGGGCGGGGGTGATGGCGCAGCTCGTGGCCTTCGTGGTCGTGGCGCTCCTCAACGCGGCCTTCGGGCCCGCCCACGAGCTCTGGCTCCAGCAGGTCGTCTCGGTCTACACCACCGGCAACCTCATCATGATGGCGCTGAACCTCCTGCCGCTCCCGGGGCTCGACGGCGAGCTGGCGTGGATGATCCTGCCCGGCTGGCGGCGGCGCGCGCAGCAGCGCGTGGACGCGCGGCTCCACCGGGTCAACACGCTCCACATCGTGAGGCGCGACGGCGGAAAGCGCCCGACCCGCCGTGACATGGCCGACGCGGTCGCCGACGTCGACCGCGAGCTTCGCGCCATCACCGAGGCGCACAACGCCGCGGCCGCCTCGGGCGACGACGACAAGTCCCCGGGGCGGGACGGCGCCGGGAGCAAGACCCGCCGCTGAGCCGCGGGTCAGCGCGCGAGCACGAAGTCGACCTCGAACATGCGGTACTCGGCGGCGTCCATGCCGAGCGCAGCGTAGACGGCCTGGGCGCGCGTGTTGTCGTGGTGGACGTAGAGCCGCACACCGGCGACGTCGCCGCGGGCGCGCGCCTCGGCCAGGACCGCGTCGTAGAGGGCGCGGAAGACGCCGCGGCCGCGCTCCTCGGGGCGCACGTAGACCGACTGGATCCAGAAGAAGGTCCCGGCGCGCCAGTCCGACCACTCGTAGGTGACCATCGTCTGCCCGATGGCCGCCCCGTCGCGCTCGGCGACGAGGTAGAAGCCCTTGGTCGGGTCCGCGAGGCACATCGCGACGCCCCGCCCCACCCGCTCGCGGTCGAGCGCCACGCCCTCGGTCTCCGCGGCCATGGCGACGTTGAAGTCGCGCAGGGTGTCGACGTCGGCGGCGGTCGCGGGGCGGATCCGGACGGTCGGTGCGGGGTCGTTCATCGTGGCTCCTGGCCCGAAAGGCGAACGCCCGCGTCCTTGCGGCACGCGGGCGTTCGGGGAGGGTGCGCGCGCGCGTCTACTCGGCGCCGCCGCCGGCCCCGGCGCCCGGCCCGGCGCCGGTCGAGCCGAAGCACTGGTTGTAGGTGTCCGAGCACGCCGGCTCGTGGATGACCTGCTGCAGGCAGGTGTCCTGGGCGATCGGATCCTCGGTGTTGTAGCACTGCGACAGGCCACAGTACTCGTAGTCGATGTAGTACTGCGCCTGCTCCTGGCTGGCGGCGGCGAAGCAGTCGCGCTGGCACATGATGTCGCTGTCGTCGCAGAGCTCGAGGCAGCCGGAGAGCTCGCTGCAGCCGCCGGCGCCGAAGCTGCCGGCGAAGCACGCCGCGGTCTGCGACAGGCACTGGCGCTGGCACTCGAACGCGCCCTTGAGCGACGCGTCGGTGGTGTCGGCCGGGATGCAGTTCTTGGTCTGCACGCAGGTCTGGAGGTCGATGACCGCCTGCTGCTCGCTGGCGTCGCCCTCGCTCAGGCACGCCTGCACGCAGGTCTGCTGCTGGGCGAGGGGGAGCCCGATGCAGTCGGCCTCGAAGCAGGTCAGGATGCCCGGGCAGGTCTTGGCGGCCGGGTCCTCGACCGGCGTCGTGTCCGCCTCGGTCGTGTCCTCGACGGTCGCGGTGTCCTCGACGCTCGCGGTGTCCTCGGCCGTCGCCGTGTCCTCGGCGGTCGCGGTGTCCTCGGCCGTCGCGGTGTCCTCGGCCGTCGCGGTGTCCTCGGCGACGTCGGCGCCGGTGGTGTCGGCGGTGGTGGTGTCGCTCGACGAGGTGCCGCTGTCGCCGCAGGCAGCGAGGACGAGGGCAGTCGCCAGGGTCGCGGTCAGCGATCGTACGCGCATCGGGGGGCCTCCATCATTTCCAGGAGCTTTTCGGGGCGGGGAACGCTACGGAGCGCCTGGAGCGGTGTCAAGGCGAAGTCCGCCGCCCGCCGCGCGCCCGCGGGGCGGCGCGAATCGTCACGATATCGAGCCTGTCGGCGTCGCCTTCATTGACTATGCGCGGCCGCCCTCCCTATAAACGGCGCCCCACGGCAGCCGCCGGGCCGCTCGCCGAGCGCTCGGCGACCAGCGAGGAGCCTCCGATGCCCGGCGTCCAGCACCCCTACGCGTCCTTCATCCACCTCGTCGAGAAGCCCGCGCGCTACCTCGGCGGCGAGTACCAGTCGGTCAGGAAGGACCCGGACAGCGTCGTGACGCGGATCTGCATGGCCTTCCCCGACGTGTACGACATCGGGATGAGCCACCTCGGCACCAAGATCATCTACAACCTGCTGAACAAGGACCCGCGCATCGCCTGCGAGCGCGCGTTCTCGCCGTGGCTGGACATGGAGCGCGAGCTGCGGGCGCACAACGTGCCGCTGGTGTCGCTCGAGTCGGCGCAGCCGCTCGCGGAGTTCGACGTCCTCGGCATCTCGCTCCAGTACGAGCTGACCTACACCAACGCGCTGAACCTGCTCGACCTCGCCGGGCTCCCGCTGCGCGCCGCGGACCGGGACGAGCGTCACCCGCTGGTCATCGCCGGCGGCCCCGTGGCGACCCACGCCGAGCCGATGGCGCCCTTCGTCGACGCCTTCCTCATCGGCGACGCCGAGGAGGCGCTGCCTGGGGCGCTGCTGGCGCTGGCGGAGTGGCGGGCGGAGGGGCTGTCGCGGCGCGAGCAGCTCGTGAAGCTCGCGGCGCGCGGCGGCTGGTACTGCCCGGCGCTCTACGCGACCAAGGTCGAGCCGCGCAACGACCTCGAGGTCATCGACGTCGACGCGAGCGAGGGCCCCTACCCCGTCGTCCGCTCCTGGGTCGACGACATCGGGCGCTACCCGTTCCCGTCGGACTCGCCGGTGGCGGCGGCGGAGGCCATCTTCGACCGCGTGTCGATCGAGATCGCGCGCGGCTGCACCGAGGGCTGCCGCTTCTGCCAGGCCGGCATGATCTACCGGCCGGTGCGCGAGCGCGACCCCGAGCAGGTCGTCGAGACGCTCATCGGGGCGATGGACAAGGGCGGCTACGACGAGGTCTCGCTGACGAGCCTGTCGACGGCGGACTACTCGTGCATCTCGCCGCTCATCAAGCAGGTGATGGAGCGGATGCGCCAGCGCCGCGCGAGCCTGTCGGTGAGCTCGCTGCGCGCCTACGGCCTCGACGAGGACCTGCTCGACGAGATCTCGAGCGTGAAGACGACGGGGCTGACCTTCGCGCCCGAGGCGGGCACGCAGCGGATGCGCGACGTCGTGAACAAGAACATCACCGAAGAGGACATCATGGCGACGGCCGAGCGCGTGTTCGCGCGCGGGTGGTCGCGGATGAAGTTCTACTTCATGATCGGCCTGCCGACCGAGACCGACGAGGACGTCGAGGGCATCATCCACACGGCGGCCAAGGCGCGCTCCATCGGCCACCGCTACCAGAAGCGCGGCCGCGTCTCGGTCACGGCGAGCGCGTCGAGCCACGTGCCGAAGCCGCACACGCCGTTCCAGTGGGCGGCGATGGACTCGCTCGACGACATCGCGCGCAAGCAGCGCCTCCTGCGGGAGCTCGGCAAGGCGCGGCGCATCCCGGTGAAGTACCACAACCAGCGCGTGAGCTGGCTCGAGGGCATCCTCGCGCGCGGCGACCGGCCGCTGGCCGACCTGGTGGAGCTCGCGTTCAAGAAGGGCGCGCGCATGGACAGCTGGGACGAGGACCTGAACTGGGACGCGTGGCTCGAGGCCATCGCCGAGCTCGGGGTCGAGCCGCAGCGCTACCTCGGGACGCTGCCGGTGGACGGGCGGCTGCCGTGGGACCACATCGACGTGGGGCTCGAGGAGGGCTTCCTCTACAAGGAGTGGAAGCGCGCGCTGAAGAACCGCCTGTCGCCGCCGTGCGGCAAGCCCAAGGGCGCGCAGGTGCACCACACCAACGTCGCCGACGCCGAGGCCGACCAGCGCAAGCTCATCTGCTACAACTGCGGCATCGCCTGTGACATGAGCCAGATGCGCGAGGAGCGCATCGACTACCTGCAGAAGCTCGGCGCGCTGACGCCGAGCGACGTCGCGCAAGGCGAGGACTTCGTCCCGGCGTACAAGACCATCCGGAAGAACAAGCTGGGCGCGAACCTGCCGCCGGAGCGCGAGGCGCAGGGCGAGGTGTTCCGCTACCGGCTGGTGTTCACGAAGCTCGGGACGGCGGCGATGACGAGTCAGCTGGACCTGGCGCGGATCCTGCCGCGCATCGTGCGGCGCGCCGGGCTCCAGATGCGCTACAGCGAGGGCTTCTCGCCGAAGGCGATGCTGAGCTACGGGCCGGCGCTGAGCCTCGGCGTGCGGAGCGTCGCGGAGGTCGTGGACGTCCACGTCCTCGACGAGGTCGACCCCGCCGCGCTGGTCGAGCGGCTGAACGCGGTGAGCGACACCGGCGTGGTGTTCATGCGGGCGAGCCGGGTGGCCAACGACGCGCATGCGCCGGCGCGGGTGGCGAAGCTCTCGGAGTACGTCGTGAGCGTGCCGGCGTGGGACCGCGCGCGGCTCGAGGCGGCGGCGGCGCGCATCGCCGGGGACGAGCCGGTGCAGACGGTGGTGCACCGGAAGAAGGGCGACCGCGAGGTCGACGTCCGCGACGGGGTCGTCGGGATCGCGGTGGACGTGCCGACGGCCGAGGAGAGCGAGGCGCTGGGCCTGCCCGCGGGGCAGCCGCTGCTGCGGTACCGGGTGAACCTCGACGAGGGAGCGCACGTCCGCCCGATGGAGCTCGCGGCCACCGCGGTCGGCGAGGCCGTCGGTGAGCAGGGCGAGGGGGCCGTCGCGGCGCGCACGGGCCTCTGGGGGCTGCGCAAGGGCCAGGTCTTCGACCTGATGAACCCCGAGGACGCCCGACCCGTCGAGGAGCACGAGGCCCTGCCCCGCGACCTCGGCGGCCTGACCGCCTGAGACCCAGAGGGCCGGTGGCTCGACGCGCGGGCGTGACCGAAACGAACGCGCCGAGTGTCCGGCGAGACCGGCAGGTGACATCGTGGCGCGTGGCCTCCCGAGGGAGGCCGCGCGCCGTGCCATTTTGGCGGCCGGAGCCCCTCCGAAGAGGCTCCGGCCGGACCGCTCGCCCGCCTGCCTGCGTCGCCGTGGGGGCCGCCGGGCTGGCACCTGGCTTGCACTGACGCCAGCGTGCACGACGCGTCCGACGGCCTGTCGGCCGCGTCGCTCGACCCTCGCGGAGGCGTCATGCGGCAGCTCTTCGGACGGTACTTCTGGGCGGTGCGGCTGGCCGGGCTCGCGATCCTCGCGCTCGCGGTGGCGCACGGGGTCAACGAGGGCGTGTCGAGCTTGCTCGCCACGTCGCCGGCGCGCGGGGATCTCGCGCCGGGGGGCACGGACGGCGTGGGGACGAACGCTTCGCATGGGCGGGTGGCGGCAGAAGAGCCAGCGGCAGAGCGGCTCGCCGCGCGCCACGTGTTTGGCGTCCCGTCCACGCCGGCGCCGCCCCCGCCGCCGGGCGTGCCCGCGCCGAAGAACGTGCGCGCCCCCGGGGAGCCGCTCGCCGAGACCACGCTCGCCATCGCCCTCGTCGGGACCCTCGTCGCGGAGGAGCCGACGAGCTCGGTCGCGGCGCTCCGGGTCGCCGGCAGGCCGCACCT
>SBGO01000577.1 GCA_006226565.1 Deltaproteobacteria bacterium
CGTCCGGCTGGCGGTCGCCGAGCACCGCGCGCTGCCGCTCGACGACGCCATCGCCGACGCCGTGGTCGCCGGCTGGGCCATCGCCCACGCCGTCGGCTGGCACCCCGACGACTGGCCCGCCCGGGTCGACGCCGCCCTGGCCGAGATGGACCGCGTGTCGCGGCCCGGCGCCCCGCAGATCGTCATCGAGACCCTGGGGACCGGAACCGAGGTGCCCGATCCGCCGGCGAAGCTCCTCCCCTTCTACGCGCACCTCGAGCGCCGCGGCTTCACCCGCCACACGATCCGGACCGACTACCGGTTTTCGACCCCCGAGGAGCTCGAGGAGCTCATCGGCTTCTTCTTCGGAGCCTCGGTCGCCGCCCGCTTCGCCGGGGGGCTGGAGGTCCCGGAGTGTACCGGTGTCTGGGCGCGACCGGCGCGATGGAGCGCCGGCCGGACCGAGACCCCACCTTCCTCCGACGAGGCCCCCCCGCGATAGCCTCGCCGCCGCATCGCAACACCAAGAACGAGTCACGATATCAGCACATTACAGCACCCTCCCCCGCAACCCCGCACGCCGCCGATCGCAGGCGCTGCGCCGTCTTGCGCTGCGATCCCGCCCCTCCCGCGTGGCGCTCGATCGCGCCCGTCGTCGTACGGTTACAAGCTGCGGCGAGACAGGCCGCCACGGCCCTCGCGCCGTCGAGGCGCTTGGTTGACACGGCCCCTCCCGGCGCTTCAAATGAGGTCTCGTCAGGTTTCCGAGGTCGATCCATGAAGGTCGCGCAGTGGGCGCAACGCCCTCGCGGGCAGGTGGTGCCGCTCGTCGGCGATGTGCCGCAGCGACCGGACGCCTTGCTCGTCTTCGGTCCCCGAGCGCTCCTCGAGGACGGCCAGCTGGTCGGCGACCTGCGCGCGCGCTGGCCCGACGCCGCGATGCTCGGGTGCACGACCGCCGGCGGGATCAGCGCCCGCGGGGTCGACGACGACGACGTCGTCGTGACCGCCCTCGGCTTCGACGCCGCGCACGTGCGCGTCGTCGAGGTTCCCCTGGCCGAAGACCACTTCGTGGCCGGGCGCGCCCTGGCCGAGGCGGTCTCCGGACCCGACCTGCGCGCCGTGATCCTGGTGGTCGGCGGCGTCCACACCGACAGCCAGAGCCTCGTCGACGGCCTGCGCGAGGTCCTCACCGACGACATCGTGGTCGCGGGTGGCCTCGCGGGCGACGGCCAGGCGTTCGTGCGCACGGGTATCATCAGCGACGCGGGCTACCGCGAGGGGTACGCCGCGGCGCTCGGGATCTACGGCGCCGTCCACGCGAGCTCCACCTCGGCGAGCGGCTGGCGCCCCTTCGGGCTCGACCGGACCGTCACCCGCGCTGCGGGCAAGGTCGTCCACGAGATCGACGGCAACCGCGCGCTCGACGTCTACGCCCGCTACCTCGGCGACGACGCCGACCTGCCTGGCGCCGGGCTGGTCTATCCGATCGCCATCGTCTCCCACGGGCGCGAGATCATCCGCTCGCTCTCGGCGATCGACCGCGAGAGCGGCGCGCTGACCTTCTTCGGCGACGTCCCCGAGGGGAGCGTCATCCGCCTGATGCACGCCTCGAACGCCGAGCTCGTCGCGGGCGCGGGCCGCGCCGGTGACGCCGCGCGCGTACGGCACGGGATCCCGCCGGAGCTGGCGCTCCTCTTCTCGTGCGTCGGGCGCAAGGCGGTCCTCGGCGCCGCCACCGCGCTCGAGATCGACGCCGTCGTCGACGCCCTCGGTGCTCGCCCCGTCATCGCGGGGTTCCACACCTACGGCGAGATCGGCCCCCCGGACGGCGCCTGCGCCTTCCAGCACCACAACCAGACGATGACGGTCCTGGTCCTGACCGAGGTCCCCCCGTGACGCACTCGGCGCTGCTCGCGGCGCAGCTCCGCCGCTTCCTCGACCTGCCCTCGTCGGCGGCGATCACGCCGTCGCTCCTCGCCGAGGCGGTCCAGGCGGCGCCCCCCGAGAAGCTCGCCGCGCTCTTCGACGCCGTCGCCCGCAGCTACGAGGACGCCGACGTCCAGAACGCCCGCCTGCACCGCGCGCTCGAGGTCAGCACCGGCGAGAACGACGCGCTCGCCGCCGAGCTGCGGCGCCGCCAGGCCGACGCCGAGGACGCCCGCGACGCCAGCGAGCGGCGCTTCCAGGTCATCATGGAGCTGCTCCCCGACATCGTCTCGCTCCTCGGGCTGGACGGGACGCTGGTCTACAACTCGCCGGCCTGCACGCGGATCCACGGGTGGACCGTCGAGGACCTCGCCGGCCGGCAGACCTTCGAGCTCATCCACCCCGACGATCGGGAGCGCGTCAGCGCGACGATGGCCGAGCTGCTCGCCAGCGCGGGCACCGTCTCCACGGTCCAATACCGCTACCTGAACAAGGACGGCACCTACGTCTGGATGGAGGCGACGGCCGCCAACCACAGCGACAACCGGGCCATCAGCGGGGTCGTCGCCGTGTCGCGCGACATCAGCGAGCGCCGCAAGGTCGAGGAGCGCGTCCGGATCAGCGAGACGCGCTATCGCAACCTCGCCGACCTCCTGCCGATGCCGGTCTTCGAGGCGGACCTCCTCGGCCGGCTCCAGTTCGCCAACAAGGCGCTCGTCACCATCTTCGGCGCCGACCGGACCGGCCTCGAGGCCGCCGTCTCGGGCCTCTTCACCCGCGAGGGCGCCGAGACCCTCGCGCGCCACCTCGCCCGCTACCCCGGCGACGGCCCGCTCACCGACGAGATCACCGGGCTCCGGGCCGACGGGAGCCCGTTCCCGGTCGAGCTGAACTCCGCGCCGGTCATCCGGGACGGCGTGGTCGTGGGCATCCGCGGCGCGATGCTCGACCTCACCGACCGCCACCGCGTGCAGACCGAGATGGTCCGCGCGCAGAAGCTCGAGTCCATCGGCCTCCTCGCCGGCGGCATCGCCCACGACTTCAACAACATCCTCACCGGCATCCAGGGCAACGTCTCGCTCGCCGCGGCGCAGCCCTGCGCGTCGGACGCCATCCGCGCGCTCCTCGCCGAGACCGAGCGCGCCACCGTGCGCGCGGCCGAGCTCACGCGCCAGCTCCTGACCTTCGCCCGCGGCGGCGCCCCGGCGCTCAAGCCGGTCCCGGTGGGGCCGCTGTGCCGCGAGGTCGCCTCCTTCGTGCTGCGCGGCTCGCGCGTCCGCGCCGAGGTCGACGTCGCCCCCGACCTGCCCGACCTCCTCGCCGACGAGGGTCAGATCGGCCAGGCCCTCGGCAACCTCGTCATCAACGCCCGCGAGGCGATGCCCCATGGCGGCACCGTGAGCATCACGGCGCGCCTCGCGCGCGAAGGGGGCAAGCCGCGCATCCGCATCACGGTGAGCGACGAGGGGCAAGGCATCCCGGCCCACATCCTGCCGAAGATCTTCGACCCGTACGTGTCGACGAAGGGCGGCGGGCACGGGCTCGGGCTCGCGTCGGCCTACTCGATCGTGCGCCGGCACGGGGGCACGCTCACCGTCGACTCCCCGCCCGGCTGCGGCGCGACCTTCGAGATCCTCCTCCCAGCCACCCACGAGCGCCGCACGCCGGATCGCCCGAACGCGCGCGCGGGACAGCGCACGCCGATCGCGGGCCGCGTCCTCGTGATGGACGACGAGGCCATGATCCTGCGGCTCATCCGCGCGACCCTGCGCGGCACCGGCCTCGAGGTCGACACCTGCTCCGACGGCACGGAGGCCATCGCCGCCGTCGACGCCGCCGTCGACGCCGGCCGCCCCTACGACGCGGTCATCATGGACCTGACGATCCCCGGTGGGGTCGGCGGGCTCGAGGCCGCCAAGGTCATCCTCGGGCGCCACCCCGACGCACGCCTCATCGTGTCGAGCGGCTACTGCGACGACCCGGTCATGGCGGACCACCACGCGCACGGCTTCATGGCCGCCGTCCCCAAGCCGTTCAACGCCTCGACCCTCATCGAGACGGTGCGCGGCGTCATCGGCGGCGGGGACTGACGGGCTCGGCCCCCAGCGACCGCGGCGGGCGCACCACCCAGGCGACGCCGCACAGGAGCTGGATCCCGGCGAAGAGCAGGAAGCCGTCGCGCAGATCGAAGACGCCGGCCTCGAGGAGCGCCGCGGCGAGCAGCGTGATGGCGGCCTCGACCGCCATCAGCACCACCATCTCGGCGCCGAAGACGCGACCGCGGAAGCCGTCCTCGACGTGCTCCTGGAGGATCTGGGTCGACAGCACCCAGTTCGCGCCGCTGCCGGCGTGGGCGACGACGATGGGGACGAAGATGGCGAAGTCCCAGCCCATGACGCCGACGAGGCCGTAGGCGACGCCGCTGGCGACGACGCACCAGCCGAGGATGCGCGGCCAGGCGCGCACGTCGGTGAACCAGCGGCGGGCGATGATGGGGCCGATGCCCGTCCCGACCCCGCGTGCGGAGAAGAGGAGGCCGATCCCCAGCGCCGCGTCCTCCGGGGTGAGCCGGGGGCCGGCCTGGGTCAGGAAGTAGACCAGCGCGGCGCCGCCGACCGCCCAGCTCGTCTTGGCCAGGGCGATGCGCGCGAGATCCCGGTGGTGGAGGAGGTAGCGCCAGCCGGCGCGCAGCTCGCGGGCGGCCGCGACGGCGAGGTTGGCGTGGACGGCGGGCGGCGGCGTGAAGGGGATGGCGACGCGGCGGATCGCGTAGGCGCTGAAGAGGTAGGTCCCGGCGTCGAGGGCGAAGACGGCGTCGGTCCCGAGCCCGGCGGTGGCGAGGCCGCCGAGCGCCGCCCCGATGGCGAGGAGCGCCGACCAGGTGGCGGCGAGGAGCGCGTTGGCGGTGAGCAGCTCGCGCGGCGTGGTGATGTTGGGGAGCGAGGCGCGGTGCGCGGGGTCGAAGGTCGCCCCGAAGCCGACCTGAAGCGTCATCAGGACGTAGAGCAGCGGCAGATCCTCGGCCGACTCGACGAAGATGAAGCCGAGCACGATGACCGCGCGCGCGACGTCGGCGACGATCATGAGCCGCTTGCGGTCGACGCGGTCGGCGAGGAGCCCGCCCGGCAGCCCGAACGCGGCGTAGCCGAGGAGCTTGATCGCGAAGACCAGGCCGAGCGCCAGGGGCGAGCCGGTGAGGCGCTCGACCAGGGCGTAGATGGCCATCGTGTCGAACCAGTCGCCGAAGAGCGACACCGCCGAGCCGAGCCACAGCCAGCGGACGGCGTGGTTGTCGCGCAGCAGCTCGCGGTAGCCCGCGGCGGTGCCCGCGCTCATCCCGCGGCGGCGTCCCACTGGCGGGCGACGAAGTCCACCACGAGATCCCAGTAGGCGACGATGTTGTGGGGCTTCTCGACCCAGTGGTGCTCGTCGGGGAAGACGGCGAGCTCGACCGTCACGCCGTGGTAGTCGAGCGCCTCGAACAGGGCCAGGGACTCGCCGATCGGCACGCGGTAGTCGCGCTCGCCGTGGATGACGAGGGCCGGCGTGCGCCAGTGGGCGACGCGGCGGCTCGGGGAGTAGCGGTTGAAGCCGATGGCGTCGCGGTAGGGGGTGTCGCCCATCATCAGGAGCCACCACGACGGCATGTCGGTGGCCAGATAGAAGGACTTCATCGAGAAGATGCCGGCCTGGGTGACGATGAGCCGGAAGCGGTCGGTGCTGCCGCCGATCCAGTTCGCCATGTAGCCGCCGAAGGAGCCGCCCATGATGACCGTGTTCGCGGGGACGATGTCCTCGTCGTACTCGAGGACGTCGACGAGGCCCATCAGGTCCTCGTAGCAGCGGGCGCCCCAGGTGTTGCCCCAGATGTCGTTGACCCAGGCGTCGCCGAAGCCGGTGCTGCCCGCGGGGTTGGGCATGACCACGGTGTAGCCCTGCGCCACGAGCAGCAGCGGGCACCAGCGCCAGTACCAGGCGTCGGCCCAGGCGGCGACGGGGCCGCCGTGGATCCACCAGAACGCCTCGACGTCCCCGGGCGACGGCGTCGTGGGCTCGAGGATGTAGAGGTGCATGGTGCGCCCGTCGCCGATGGCCGCGTCGAGGCTCCGGAGGCGCGCGATGGCCGCGCCGGCGCCGGCCTCGAAGCCCGATAGGCGGGCGACGACGCGCGGGACCGCTGGGACCGGGTCGGCGAGGTCGAGGACGATGGGCTCGGGCGGCTCGAGCATGCTCGA
>SBGO01000569.1 GCA_006226565.1 Deltaproteobacteria bacterium
GGTGGCCCCGCCTCCGCCGGCCGCCGGGAACGCCGGCGTCCCGCCGGGCCTGAGCCTCGCGGAGGCCACGGACGCCTTCAAGCGGCGGCTGGTCGCCGACGTCCTCGCCGCCGCGGACGGGAGCTGGGCGGAGGCGGCGCGCCGGCTCGGGGTGGATCGGGGCAACCTCTATCGTCTCGGTCGCCGCCTGGGCCTCGTCGGCGCCGAACGGACAGGTTGACGACGTGACTCGTGGCTGATTAGCTCCTGCGAATCCCGCGCCATGGCTAGGGCGTCGGGTAGCCGGGAGGCTGCTATGGTCGCTTTTCTCATCGTCCTCGGGTCGCTCGTCGTCCTGATTACGCTCCTCAACATGAAGACCTCGCGGTCGGATGGCACCTTCCTCGGGAACATCCACCCGTTCCGGAAGCTGATGCTCCACATCATGCCGACCCGGAACGAGTCGGTGGTCTACTACGACGACTACGTGAAGGTGGACGCGCTCGAGCGCTACGTGAAGGACATCAACGCGCGCCTCCACGTCGACTACACGCACTGCATCGTCGGCGCGATCGCCAACGGCATGAAGAAGGCCCCGTCGATGAACCGCTTCGTCGTCGGGCGGCGCCTCTACCAGCGCAAGGGCATCTGGATCACCTTCAGCATGAAGCGCAAGAAGCTGAACCGGCAGGCGAAGCTCTCGGCGGTCAAGCGCCAGGTGCCGCAGGATCAGAGCTTCTTCGAGCTCGTGAGCGCCCTCAACGAGAACATCAAGGTCGAGCGCTCCGACGCCAAGACCTACCAGGACAAGGAGCTCGGCCTCCTGTCCAAGATCCCGCGGCCGGTGCTGCGCGTCGGCGTGAAGTTCCTGCGCTGGCTCGACTACTACGGCCTGCTCCCCGCCAGCTTCATCCAGAACGACGCGATGTACACCAGCATCTTCGCGGCCAACCTCGGCAGCCTCGGGATGAGCGCCGGCTTCCACCACCTCTACGAGTGGGGGACCTGCCCGCTCTTCGTCATGATCGGCCACGCCGAGGAGCGCGTCTTCGTCGAGGACGGCAAGATGGTCATCCACAAGGTGATCCCGCTCCGCTTCACCTTCGACGAGCGCATCGACGACGGCCTCAACGCGGGCCTCGGCATCAAGGGCGTGGTCGACGCCCTCGAGCACCCCTACGAGCTGCTCGGCTGCGTCGCCACGGACGGCAGCGACGATCACGCGATCGGCGATCCGCCGGACTCCAAGCCCATCCCGACGGGCTGCCTCGGCGCCAAGGACACGGTCGTCAAGAACGCCGCCGTGCGCGCGAAGGTGCCCGCCCAGCTCGGCTGAACACCCCTCGTTCCGATTCAGAATGGCGCCGGGATCTTGTATTCTCGGCGCCATTCTGCTTTCTAACCGCGTCCCGCGAACGAGGTCCCCCCATGAGAATGACGCTGAAGTCTCTCGCGCACGCGCTTGCGGCCACCCTGCTCGTGTCCGTCGCCGCCCCCGGCTGTGACGACGCGGCGAGCGTGAGCGAGGAGCCCGTCGGCACCATCGTCGAGCCCGGAAAGGCCGACAACTTCTACGCCAAGACGGCGCAGGAGTACTACGTGGAGGGCACCGCCACCATCGTCCTCGACGCGGCCGAGTGGGAGGGGCGCAACGAGTCCGACCGCCTCGCCGAGGTGCGCCGGCTCATCCCGTACAAGCAGGTCGTGATCGGCTGGTTCCTCAACCAGTACATCGTCGAGAAGGAGCACTCCGAGAAGGACGCCTACGGCGGCTTCAAGGCGCTCACGAAGAACGGCTCGTACGAGGACATGAACATCACGCCGGTCGACGAGCTGACCTGGACCTTCGACTTCCGCCAGGAGATCGGCGGCCAGCTCGACCTCATCCGGGCGCTGCCCGACGCGAAGGCGAACGAGGACGGCTCGTGGACCTTCCCGCTGGTCATCGGCAAGATCTCGAACGACGAGATGCAGCGCCTCGACACGGACCGCGAGTGGTACCGCTCGAGCCCGTGGGGCAGCTTCAACCCGGCCAACGTCTCGGCCGAGCGCCTCGAGACCCTGCAGCTCACCATCCGCCCGGAGCCGGCGAGCGAGGACGCCTGGATGGAGACCGAGCGCCTCTTCGAGGACGGCAAGGTCACCGTCGGCGTGCACTTCGGCTGGGACTACCACAGCGAGTACCACCTCAAGCACTCGCGCTCGCTCTACGACTGGCTCGTCGCCAAGGGCTTCAAGTCGCCGGTCGACTCCTACGACGAGCTGCGCCACGACAGCGGCCCGCTGACCCGCACCGTCAGCTACCACGGCCGTGACGTGGTGGTGGAGATCAGCCTCTTCTGGGGCCAGCCCGGCCTCGACACCGACCCCGACACCGCCGCCGGCGGCCGCCAGCTCGAGGCGGACATGCTCGACAGCCTCGCCCACCGCGAGGTCGTGATGTTCAGCGGCCACTCCGGCCCGTTCTACGGCTTCGCCCTGGCGAACTGGCGCAAGACGAGCGAGGGCGACCTCGACGACAGCGAGCTCGCGGGCGTCGAGCTCATGACCGGCCAGTACCAGCTCATCATCGCCGAGGGCTGCGACACCTACGCGCTCGGCCAGGCCTTCTACGACAACCCCTACAAGGACGGCCTGACCGACCTCGACGTCATCACGACGACGAGCTTCTCCAACGCCTCCACGGTGGCGAGCGCCCAGGACATCCTCGGCCGCCTCTTCGGCGCCTACAGCCGCAACGTGGTCGAGCCGTCGCTCTTCAGCGGCCTCATCAGCGACCTCGACGGCAACTCCTACTGGTTCACGACGATGTACGGCGTGCACGGCATCGACGACAACCCGAAGGTCCACCCCTGGGCCGACCTGGCGGCGTCCTGCGCGGTCTGTGACCGCAACAGCGACTGCGGCGACGGCATGCGCTGCGTCACGATGAAGGACGGGGCCCGCGGCTGCGCCGCGGAGTGCACGGCCACCACCGGCTGCCCGACCGGCTACAGCTGCCGCGCGGTCCAGACCGACGGCTGGCTGACCAAGAACGTCTGCGCCCCCGAGTCGCTCTCCTGCGTCGCCCCGGTCGAGGAGCGCCAGATCGTCCTCATCAACGAGGTCATGGCCAACCAGCTCGCCGACTACAACGGCGACGGCAAGATCGCGACCAGCGACGAGTACGTCGAGGTCGGCAACGCCAGCGCCTTCGCGGTCGACCTCAGCGGCTGGTCGCTCTCCGACGGCGTCGGCGTCCGCCACGTCTTCCCGAGCGGCACCGTGCTGCCCCCGGGCGGCGTCGTGCTGGTCTTCGGCGGCGGCGAGCCGACCATCGTGCCGGGCACCACCCTCGTCCAGACCGCGAGCACCGGGACCCTCGGGCTCAACAACAGCGGCGACATGGTCCGCCTCGCCGATCTCGACGGCGAGAGCGTCGGGGCCGTGCGCTACAACGGCGACCTCGGGAAGGGCCAGGCGCTCAACCGCGCGACGGACCTCGCCGAGGCCGACGAGTGGCGGATCACCGACCCGACGCCGGGGACGAAGCAGGACGGGACGCAGTTCTGAGCGGCGTCACCGTCGCCGTCACGGGCGCGACCGGCTTCGTCGGCTCGCACATCGCCCTCGAGCTGGCCGCGCGCGGGATGCGCGTGGTCGGCGTCGTGCGGAGCCCGGAGAAGGGGCGCTGGATGGCGCCCCACGGCGTCACCCTGGTCCACGGTGACCTGACCGATCGCGACAGCCTCGCCACCGCGTTCGCCGGCGCGGACGTGGTGGTGAGCAACGCCGCCCTCGGCTCGCGCCAGGGGGAGATGGCGGACTTCGAGCGCGTCAACCGCGACGGCACGGCCCACGTCTTCGACGCGGCGCACGCCGCCGGGGTGCGGCGCGTCGTGCACATCTCGACGGTGGCGGTCTATCGCACGCGCCTCTACCGCGCGATGACCGAGGACGCGCGGCCCTACGACACCGAGCGCCGGCGCTTCAACTGGAGCGACCTGACGACCGACTGGCGCTACGCGCGGACCAAGACGCTGGCCGAGCGCGTCGCGTGGGAGCGTGCGAGGGCGCACGGCATCGCGCTGACGTGCCTCCGGCCGGGGCCGGTCTACGGCTCGCGCGACCCGAAGGCGACGGCGGACCTGGTGCGGAGCCTGGACCGCCGCGTGCGCATGGCGCCGACCGTCGGCGTGCCGTGGGTCCACGCCGGGGACGTCGCCATGGCGGTCGTGGGCGCGCTCGACAACCCGTCGTCGGCGGGGCGCGCCTACAACGTCGCCGGCCCGCCGGTGAGCCTCTACCGCGTGCTGTCCGCGATGAAGCGCGCGCTCGACAAGCCGACGCTGCTGGTCCCGGTGCCGGTGCCGATCTGGGTCCGCTTCGACACGGCGGCCGCCGAGCGCGACCTCGGCTTCACGGCGCGCCCCCTCGCCGAGGGCATCGCCGAGGCGATGAGCGACCTGCGGCTCTAATTCCAATGCCGTCCAGATAGCCGCAAGGGACTGAATCGGCGAGGTTTTTTGCCACGGAGAGCACGGAGATCACGGAGGGGGGAGCGGGTTGCGCTCGCAGTTTCGGCTCGAGCTGGCCACACATCCTCCGTGTCCTCCGTGTCCTCCGTGGTAGAAAGAAGCCTTCGAACTCAAGGGGTTACCCTTGGGTGGCCGGCATTGGCTCTAATCCCTTGGGTCAGGCCTCGCCCGTCGGCGGCACGAAGCCGAGGGCGAGCTCCACGATCTGGCGGAACGCCTTGGCGGCGTCGGCGTTCTTGAGCTCGTCGGCGATGGCCGCGGCGCGGGTCGCCTGCTCGATGGCCTCGTTGCGCTTGGTCTCGGCGAGCAGGGCCTGGGCGATGAGCCCGCGGAGGGAGGCCTCGGCGCCTCGGGCCCCGGTGTCGCAGGCGTCGTGGAGGACCGGCCACAGGATCTGCAGGGCCGCGTCGGCGTCTCCGGCCTCGAGCGCCTGGCCGGCGACCCCGAGGGCGGCGCGGGCGCGAGCGGCCACGCGGGCGGCGGCCATGGCCGAGTCCGCGCTGTCCTGGCTGTCGAGGTGGGTCATGAGCTCGGCGAAGTGCTCGCGCGCGCGGAGGTCGCCGGTCAGCTCCGCGATCTCCAGCGCCCGCTCGGCCTGGCGGCGCGCCTCGTCGAGGCGGCCGAGCATCATCATGGCCTGGGCCATCATCCCGCTGGCCGACGCCTCGAGGGCGAGGTCGCCGGAGCCCGCCGCCTGGAGGATCAGCGGCTCGAGGGCCGCGACCGCGGCCGCGCCGTCGCCGCGGGTGAGCGCGTAGGCGGCGGTGTCGAAGGCCTCGTCGATGGGGTTGATCTCCTCGTCCTGCGCGCCGCCGAAGATCGCGTCGTCCGGCGAGAGCCGGCGGAGGAAGACGTGCGCGTGCGCGATCGACTCGTCGTCGCCGGTCAGGCGCGCGAGCTCGAGCGCGCGTTCGCCGTGGTGCCGCGCCGCGTCGAGGTCGCCCGCGGCGACCTGGGCCGAGGCGAGGAGCTGGCGCACCACCAGCTCGTCCGAGGCGCCGCTCACCCGCTCGGTGAGCGGGTCGAGGACGGCGATCGCGTCGTGCGGGCGCGCCTCGCGCAAGGCCTTGACGGCTTCTCGGAGCTGGGCGTCGATGGCGGGGTCCACGGATCCTCCTGGGCGGCGTATAGTCCGGGTCCCTCGACCGGGAGCAGAGGCACGATGAATTGGAAGCGGGTCGAAACCCTGATCGGCGCCGATGTGGACAGGGTCGCCAGCATGGCGTCGGACGCGGGCGCGGCGCTCGCCGCGCTCACTGAGAAGATACGCGCCGAGGCGCAGACCGTCGAGGCGGCGCGGGCCGCCCTCGGCGAGCGGCTCGACGCCATCCCTGCGGAGATCGCGAGCCAGCAGGCGCTGGTGGTGAAGTGCGACGCGATCATCGCGAAGGCCGAAGGAGACGGCCGCCCGGACCTCGCCGCCGCGGCGCGGGCGAAGAAGGCCGGGGCCGAGGCGCAGGCCAGCGCCCTCGAGGCCGAGCGGATGGAGGCGGAGGCCGACGTCGTGCGCGCCGAGGAGGCCGTCGCGCGGCTCCACGACAAGGCGGACGAGGTCGGCGCGCGGCTCGAGGCGCTCGGCGTCG
>SBGO01000289.1 GCA_006226565.1 Deltaproteobacteria bacterium
CGGGTTCACGTCCGTCGGCCCGCTCTGATCGCGCGCGGCCGCGCCTCCGACGTGGCGGGGCCCGCGGGGCCCGCTTCGCGACGCCGATGAGCACGGGCTCGCCGGCGCCGAAGTGGCCCCTTCACGAAGGTGTCGCAGAACTTCCATAGGCCCGCAACATCACGGGTTTACAGTAGGGCTGTCATGAAATGTCAGCCTTCGAACGACGGCCCCCCCGAGGCGATCGAGTATCCCGACGGCGAGGTGCTCTTCGACGCGCGCTCCCAAGCGAGCATCGAGGCGACCCGCGAGTCACTCCGACGCCGCTACGGGCTCACGCCGACCCTCTCGAGCGAGCCGCGCGGGCTCATTCGCCGCCTGCGCCGCCTCTTCTCGCGCCACGCCGAGCCGCGTCAGCGCGGCGGGGCGCAGTAGCCCGCCGCGCCGTACCAGGGCTCGCAGGTGTAGTCGATGTTGCACTCGGGCGCGCTGAGCAGGCACAGCCGGCGACAGAAGCCGAGCCGGCAGATGAAGCCGGGCGCGCAGGCCTCCGGCACCTCGCAGGCCGCCCCGGCCCGCTTGGTGCCCGGCAGGCGACAGGAGGGCGCCGGCGGGTCGTCGACCCAGTAGCACGCTTCCCAGTCCGCGCAGTCCTGGAGCAGGAGATCGCAAGGGCGATTCGACGACTGCCGGAACGCGCGCGGGAGGATGAGGTTGAAGCGGCCGTCGACGTCGATCCAGCGCCCGTCGTCGTCGGTCAGCCGGCCCTTGATCCGCCCGGCGATGCGGCCGCCCCGGTCGTCGCTCCAGTCGGTGATGTAGATCGTCCCGTCGGCGCCCGGGCCGCCGGAGCTGTAGTCCGAGTCGTCGACGCCGAGCAGCAGCGTCGGGACGACGGGGCCGAAGTCGTAGTTCGCGGGGCCCGGGATGTCGACCGGGCCGTCGGCGTTGAGGACGACGCCGAAGTCGAGCTCCACGAGCAGCAGGCGCACGGTGACGATGGCGTCGCCGAAGCTGAGCGAGAGGTCCGTCTCGGTCCCCGGGTTCGAGAAGAGAAAGACCAGCGGCCCGTCCGCGGTCACATCGCGATCGATGGCGAAGACCTCGCCGTCTTCGGCGGTCACCTTGAAGAAGTACGCCGTACGCGTGGGATCGAGCTCGGGGATCTCGATCTGCACCACGTCGTAGCCGAGCGACGTGTCCGCGCCGACGTCTGCCGCGTCCGAGACCGCGTCGACGACGCCCGACTCGGGCTCGGCGCAGCCCGCGAAGGCCGCGAGCGCGAGGCAGGCAACCGCGCATGCGAGAGAGGGCGCCCAGGATGTCCGTGAGTTCATGACTCACGAATATGCCTGAAGGCTGATTCCGTCCAGTTCCCGGGGCTATTGCATCGCAACACAGCGCGGCGCGGGCTGAAACGCCCACGAGCGCCATCGTGTACCGCGGAGCGCGATCACGCGCAGAGCCGCGTTCGACCGGGCGGAATGGCAGTGATCGGGCAGACCCGTCCCCGCCCGCGTCACCGGATTCCGAGCAGCTCCACGTCGAAGACGAGCATCCCGGCCGGAGCGCCGGGGCGCGGGCTGTTGCCGTAGGCGAGCTCGGCGGGGATCCAGAAGCGCCGCTTCTCGCCGACGACCATCAGCTGTACGCCCTCGGTCCAGCCCGCGATGACGCCGCTGAGCGGGAAGACGGCGGGCTCGCCGCGCGCGACGGAGCTGTCGAAGCGCGTCCCGTCGGTGGTCCACCCGGTGTAGTGCACGACGACCGTGTCGCTCCGCCGCGGGTGGCGGGAGCCCGTGCCGGGTCGGAGGACGCGGCTCGCGAGACCGGACGGCGTGACCTCGGCGTCGACGGGCGGCCCGTAGACGTCGGGCGGGGCCGCGAGCGGGTCGTCCGAGGGCGCGCCCGACGTGGCGCGCGGCAGATCGCCGGCAGGGCCCGAGGGGGGCTTCGGCTCGGTCCCGGGGGCCCAGGCGAGCTCCTCGCTCGTCCGGCAGCCGGCGAGCACGAGGAGGGCGGCGATGCAGATGGTCCACAGGCGCGTCTTCATGCGCGCAGGGTGCCACATCGTGCCGCCGCCGGGCACCGGGAAGTGACGGAGAGGTTATTCGCCGGGGCCGCCGCGGTCGGCCTGAGCGAGGCGGGCGAAGCGGCGCCGCTGCACGAAGGCGCGGATGGCGCGCGCGAGGAAGCCGAGGCCGAAGAAGGCCGCGAAGATGACGACCGCGACGCGGAACGCCGACCACCCCGTGACCTCGGAGCGCCCGAGGTAGACGGCGACTCCGAAGGCGAGCACCGCGACCGCGATGACGAAATCGACGAGCACCTCGTGCCGCGCGCGGATGCCGAGGGGTCGCTCCTCGGTCGGCGGCCGCGGCGCCGAGCCGGGCGAGTGGGAGAGCGCGTGTCCTGCCATGGCTCACCTCCTTGGGCGAACGGGCGCACAGAAAAGGTGGGGCCGAGGCCGGCGCCGGCAAGGGCGGGCAGCACCCGCCCGCGCGCCGCGATGGGGCGATCACGGCGTCGTGACCGGGATCGTCGGGCCGCCGACCGGGTGGCCCGACGCGTCACTCGCGACAGCAGAGGACGCCCCCCTGCTGGTCGGGGTGGCTCTTGGTGACGTTGAGCGCCTCGTGGCTGCCGTCGGAGCCGCAGGACCAGGCGTTGGGGAGGCCGGGGTACTTGCCGAGGTGGTTGCACCAGTCACCGCAGCCGAGGTCGTTGCGGAGCCCCTTGCAGAGGTCGTGGGAGCTCAGGACGAGCGGGGCGCAGAGGTCGGCGACGGTGGCGTTGCTGGTGAAGTCGCAGCCGAGGTTGCCGCAGCCGAAGAGGTCGTTGGTGGCGTCGGCGCCGGTGGCGCACGCGAAGGCGCCGGTCGACGACATCTGGGTCGTGAAGAAGACCGGGCCGGTCGCGCCGATGAGCGCGCCCTCACAGCCCCCGGCGGCCTGGAGGACCTTGGCCCGCCCGTGACAGACCCCCCAGCCCTCGGCGCAGAGGTCGGTGACCGTGCAGCCGACCCCGTCGGCGTTGGCGCCGTCGTTGCCGGCCGCGCGCCCGCACGAGGCCGGCATGTCGAAGATCCCGGGCACGTCCCAGGCGCCGCCGCAGCCCGCGATGACCGGGTACTGGTCGAGGTCGGCGAAGCCCTCGCGGCTGCCGTCGGCGCAGCCGACCTGGAGGACCGAGGGCGGCCCGGTGTCGACGGCGACGAGCGTGTCGTCGGGGGCGAGCGTGTCGAAGGCCTCGTGCGTGTCGTCGTCGGAGGCGTCGGCGTCCGCGATGATGTCGGGCGCTACCTGGGTGTCGTCCGCGACCGCGGCGGTGTCGGGCGGGGTCTCGCGGGTGTCGGTCGGCACCTCCGCCGAGTCGCCGCCGAAGCGCACGATGTCGCTCGCGTCGACCAGGCCGACCGCGGTCCCCTCGTCGCTCGAGCACGCCCCCCACCCCGCCGCGCCCAGCACGACGAGGCCTCCGATCCACAGCCACCGAGCCATCGCATCCTCACGCGGGCGCAGGCGCGGCGACGCCCCCGGAGGGACCGGCGAGTCGACGCGACCTGGAAGAGTTGGCGCGCAGGATAGGGCGCCGTCGGGACCGCTTCAATCCACGCCGCGGCGGCCGAGGGCGCTGAGCTGCGGCTCGGAGAGGACGAAGCGCAGATTTGCGGCCGGTCTCTCCCCATCGCGCGCGACCTGTAGTATCAACTCGCCGTTCAATTTTTTTCCAGCAGAGGTCGTCTCGATGACTCACCCCGTCGCGCTCCTCCGATCGTCCGCCCTCACGGTCCTCGTCGCGCTCGCCCTTGGCTGCGGCGGCGGCACGGCGACGACCGCGGCCGACGACACGGCGGCCCCCGACCTGACCGAGGACGTCGCGGAGGACTCGCTCGCCGCCCAGGACACGGTCGCCGACGCGGCCGACACCTTCGTCCCGGACACCGCGCCGCCCGTCTGCACCGCGCGCGCCGCGGTCGCGCCCGAGGCGCCGTTCTTCACCGACGTCTCCGCCGTGAGCGGGATCCGCGCGGGCAACTACGAGGAGCACCCCGCGAAGACCATCCCGATCAACGACCACAGCCGCATCGCCTGGGCCGACCTCGACGGGGACGGCTGGGACGACGTCGTCGGCCACTCGCTCTACCCGAACCCGGAGGCCGGGATCCCGTTCACCCACGTGGTCCTCAGGAACAACGGCGACGGCACCTTCAGCGACGTGGCCGAGGCCTCCGGGCTCCGCGACGTGCAGGCCGCCATCTTCGTCTTCGGCGACGTCGACAACGACGGCGACCAGGACCTCTTCGCCGGCCTCGACGTCCCGCTCGCGAACCAGTCGAGCGCCATCTACCTCAACGACGGGACCGGCGTCTTCACCCGCGTCCCCGGCTCGGGCTTCGCCGCCGGGGCGGTCCTGCCCTACGCCTCCAACGCGATGTTCCTCGACTACGACGGCGACGCGGTGCTCGACCTGTTCGTCGGCCAGGGTCACACCTCCTACGCGGTGCGCGACGCCCTCTTCCGCGGCCACGGCGACGGGACGTTCACCGACGTCAGCGCGCTGCTCCAGGGGCGCGTGGCGCAGCCCACCAACGGCACCGTCACCTGCGACTACGACAACGACGGCGACCTCGACCTCGTGGTCGGCACCTACGGCGTCAGCTCGCGCCTCGGCGCCAACCAGCTGTGGCGCAACGACGGCGCCGGCTTCGTCGACGTCGGCGTGGCGACGGGCTTCGCGAGCCAGGCGACCGGCAACCGGTGGATCTCGGCGACCGACTACGGCGTCGCCATGGAGCCCGGCAAGCAGCCCGGCGAGTACATCGGGTCGAACAGCTTCGGCGTGGACTGCGGCGACCTCGACAACGACGGGCTCCTCGACATCGCGATGGGAACCATCTCGCACCCCGGCGGCGACTACTCGCGGACGTGGTCGGACCCGACGCAGCTCCTCATCAACCGGGGCCCCGGCAGCGACGGCCGGTACACCTTCCTCGACCGCGCGGCGGCGCTCGGCATCCCCTTCAACGAGGGCGACCTCGACCTCGCGCTGGCGGACTTCGACAACGACGGGCTGCTCGACATCGCCATCGGCCGCGAGAACAAGTACGAGTCGGCCTACGACGACCCGGAGCAGAAGGGCTGGCTCGGGCTGATGCACCAGCTCGGCGACCACAGCTTCGAGAGCCTCGGCACCGTGAGCGGCCTCAACGCCGTCGACGCGAGCTACGTCGCGAGCCTGACCGAGTGCGCCGAGGGCGACACCTGCCCCGAGGGCGAGGCGTGCCTCTCGAGCCGCTGCCGCACCCCGTGCACGACGTCGGCGGACTGCACCTCGCCCGAGGAGGTCTGCCACACGCTCGGGTTCTGCCGGCTCCTGGCGACGACCAAGCGCGCCCAGAACGTCGCCTGGGCGGACTACGACCACGACGGCGACCTCGACCTGCTCGTCGGCGGGCGCGACCTCGGCGGCGGGCGCCCGAACTTCCTCTTCCGGAACGACATCGGGCACGAGAATCGCTGGCTCGGCTTCCGCCTCGTGGGTGACGGCGTGCACGTCAACCGCGACGCCATCGGCGCCCGCATCACGGTCCGCGCGGGGGACGAGCAGATCCTGCGCGAGATTCGCTCGTCCCGGGGCCTGTCGAGCACCGCCGACACCCGCGCCGCCTACGTCGGCCTCGGCGACCGCGACTGCGGCTACACGGTCGAGGTGCGCTGGCCCGACGGCACGACGGTCACGCTCCCCGCGGGGGCCGTCGTGGAGGAGCAGCTCCTGACCGTGACCTACCCGGACACCATCGAGTAGCGACGTGTCGCGCGCTGGACGCGACACGTAGTACCGTCGCCGGATGGACTCTTCCGACTCCTCCTCCAGTGGCTTCGGCTCCGACGCGATCCCGGGCGGCGCCCCGCGGGTCGTCGTGAGCGGGGGCCGCGTGCGCCGCTTCCGTCCGCTGGTCGTCATCCGCGCGATCGCGCTCGGGCTCGCGGCGACCGCCGGTCTCGGCGCGCTGGCCTTCGCCGTGCCCATCGCCGTCGGGGCGCCGGTCCTGGCCGCGGGCCTGGCCGGGTTCGGGGTGTGGCA
>SBGO01000739.1 GCA_006226565.1 Deltaproteobacteria bacterium
CTGCTCGCGACCGCCGGCGCCGTGCCCGAGGCGCTCGCCGAGGTGCGGGCGGCGTCCCCCGACATCGCCGCCGCCCTGGCGCGCCACGCCGCCCCGGCGCCATGCCACTACGACCTCAACCCGGGCAACCTCCTCTTCGATGGCGAGCGCGTGTGGCTGGTCGACTGGGAGATGGCCGGCGCCGGCGACCCCTTCCACGACCTCGGCACCCTCTGCGTCTTCGGCGTCCCGGCCGGCGCGCAGCAGGAGACGCTCCTCACCGCCTACCTCGGCCGCCTGGCGCGCCCCGACGAGCGCGCGCGGCTCCACCTCGCGCGGCTCCAGGCGCTCGTCTTCTACGCCGCCATCTTCCACCACATCACGCGTCGACCCGGCGCGCCGCCGAGCCCCCCCGCGGAGCCGCCGCTCCGCCTCGCCGGCTACCTCGCGACCCTCCGCGCGGCGCCGGACGGCACACCGCGCGGGCCCGACCCGCACCTCATGCGCGACGTCCTCACCCACGAGGTCACCGCCGCCTGGCGCGCCGCCGAGACAGCGGCGGCGCTCGCGACGCTCTGATCGCGCGGGGGTGGCCCTGTGCGCGACGCTGAAATGCCATTGACGGTGTCCAGCGCAGGCGCCACGCTCTCGGGCGTTTGCCTCCTCGACCTCTGGAGATTCCCATGCGCGCCTGGCTCTCTGCCCTCCTCGTCCTCGCCTGCCTCGCTCCGACGGCCCCGGCCGCGGCCTCCGAGACGCCGATCCAGCTGTCGCTCCTCGCCCCGATCCAGATCTTCCCGGCCAGCTACGACGTGACCGGGCTGCGCCTCAACATCCTCTACGGCCGCAACCACGACGTCTCCGGCATCGACCTGGGCCTCGTGAACCAGGTCGACGGCGACGGCCTCGGCTGGCAGCTCGGCGGCGTGGGCATCGTCAAGGGCGGCTTCCTCGGCCTGCAGGACAACGTCGTCAACGTGGTCGGCGGCAAGCTCGAGGGCATCCAGCTCGGCGCCGGCAACATCACGAAGAGCGCCATGGGCCTCCAGGTCGGCGTCTTCAACTACGCCGAGTCCATCGAGGGCGTGCAGTTCGGGCTCGTCAACTACACGGACAGCCTCAAGGGCATCCAGATCGGCCTCATCAACATCGCGAAGAACGGCTTCCTGCCGGTCTTCCCGATCTTCAACGCCGCGTTCTGAGCCCGGCGGGCGGGGATCCCGAGGCTGTCGCGGTAGCCCACCGACGGCGCCTCCAAAGCCCGACCGCGCTCGGGACGAGCACAGGCCACTTGGCCGGCGGACGTCCCGTCCGCCGCGACCCCTGGGCGCTCGCCCGCCTCGACGTGGAGACCCGCGCCGCGATGGTCGCCCTCGCGCCGCACGGCCTCGTGGTGACCCCGGGGCTGGGACGACCGCCGACCCGGCCGCGGTCCGGCTAGCCCCAATGCGGATCAGAGAGGCGACGAGGCGCTCAACCGGCGCGGTTCTTCACTACGGAGATCACGGAGTTCACGGAGGGGAGAGCGGGTCGCGTTCGCAGTTTCGGCGCCAGCGGTTCCCCCAGCTCCGTGTCCTCCGTGTCCTCCATGGTGGGAAGATGTGTTCAATCTCGAGCGGCTACCCCAACGCAGCTGGCACTGGGACAGCTAGGCGCGCTTGCGGAGGGCGAGCCGGCGCCGGACGTCCTCGAAGCGGCGGCGGGCCTCCCCGACCGCGGTGATCGCGACGAAGCGGGCGAGCTGCCCCCCGATGAAGGCCAGCTCCCGCGGCGGGATGTTCTGGACCGTCTCCCGGATGGGGACCGCCTTGTGGAGGTTCAAGGTGGCGCGCCGGATCCAGTCGAGGGACATCTCGTTGCGCATCCAGTTGCGCGACTCGGCCCCGAGCGAGTTGAGCCACTTCACGCCGCCGTCCCACTTCGCCTCGCTCTTCACGAAGTGCAGCGAGAAGGCGCCGATGATGCGCTGGAAGTACATCGCCTCGCGGTCGCGGGCGGCCATGGCGACCCGGTGGAGCGCGGCGGCGCCGAGGCGCTCGTCGGCCAGCGCCCCGCGGAGCCCGGCGGCGAACCCGCGCACCTGGCGCAGGATCTCGTTGAACCCCATGCCGATGGCCTCGGGGTTCATCATCCCGGCGGCGCCGAAGAAGACGACGCGCTCGAGGGCGTACTTCCGCAGGACGCCCGAGACGATGCTGCCGCTGATGGGCGCCACGAGCTCGGCCGTCGGGAAGCGCTCGGCCAGCGTCGCGTCGAAGAGCGGCTGCAGCGCGGCGGGATCGCCGAGCGTGTCGGACTGCCCCTGGAAGACGTAGACGTTGCGCTCGGTGTCGTTGAAGGGGTGGATGCCGAGGTAGGTGTTCGCGTCGTCGCCGAGCGGGTAGTAGCCGATCTCGAGCGGCACCTCGCCGGCGGGCAGGCGCACCCGCGCCCCGGCGAGGACCCAGGCGTCCTTGCGGACGATGAGGTCGTGGGCGGCGACGATCGGCGAGAACGGGCCGGTGCAGTCGACGAGCAGGCGCCCGCGGTGCTCCCCGGCGCTCGAGCGGACGGTCACGCCCGAGGCGTCGACGTCGTGGCCGAGGTACTCGCCGTGGACGAGCTCGGCGCCGCGCGCGCGGGCCCGCTCGAGCCAGATGTCGAGGACCTTGCCGTGGTCGAGCACGACGCAGTCGTCGAACATCTCGTGCTTGTGGTTCGGGCTGACGAAGACGAGCCGGTCGGTGCGGAAGGCGACGGCGTCGTCGAGGCCGTGGTCTCGGACGCGATCCCCGTAGGAGTACCAGGTGGCGGCGGTGTGGCCGAAGGGCGCGCGCTCGAGCACCAGGACCCGCACGTGCTCGGCCAGCTCGACGGCCAGTGACAGCCCCGCGGGGCCCGCGCCGACGATGATGACGTCGTAGGCAGCCATGAACTCTCCTCTGTGTTTGCGCGCCCACACGGCAAGCTGGCGCGACGGTCGGAGACTCCGGCCCGCCCGAGGGGGTGTCAAGCGGCTTCGCCCGAGCACCGCCGCAGCGGCGCGAAATCACTTGCGGAAGGGACAGGACGGGGCGTGCCGCCTCGTGCAGGCCCGTCCTTGACACGACGCGGCCCGAGCCTCGACCATTCGCCCGCCCCACCCGACCAGCCCGGAGGCCCCGATGCCCCATCCCCAGACCGACGCCGTCGCGGCCCACGCCGCGAGCCGCTTCGACGCCACCCTCGCGCGCCTCGACCGCTACCTGCGCGTCGAGGCCATCTCCTGTGAGCCGGCCCACGCCGAGGACGTGCGCCGCCTGGCGGGCCTCGTCCGAGACGACCTCGCGGCGCTCGGCCTCGACCGCGCGCGGGTGTGCGAGCTCGACGGCGCCCACCCGATCGTCGCCGCCGAGTGGCTGCGCGCGGGCGCGGACAAGCCGACGGTCCTCGTCTACGGGCACCTCGACCTGCAGCCCGTCGCCGGCGAGAGCTGGACGAGTGACCCGCACGTCCCGACGGTCCGCGACGGGCGCCTCTACGCCCGCGGCGCGGCCGACGACATGGGCGGCTGGGTCTCGCACATCGGCGCGATGGAGGCGTGGTTCGCGACCACGGGCGAGCTGCCCTGCAACCTCAAGGTCATCATCGAGGGCGAGGAGGAGATCGGCTCGCCGAACCTCGAGCGCTTCATGGACGCCTACCCGGACGTCTTCGACGCCGACGTGATGGTCCTGACCGACTGCGAGAACCCGTCGCCCGACCTGCCGGGGCTGACCGTCTCCCTGCGCGGGCTGATGGAGGTCGACCTGACGGTCTCCGCGCTGACGGCGGACGTCCACTCCGGGCTCTGGGGCAACCTCGCCCCCGACGTCTCGGCGGCGCTCGTGACGCTGCTCGCGCGCCTCTTCGACGCCGACGGGCGGGCGAAGGGGCCGCGCATGGACGTGCCCGCGGCCTGGCGCGAGGACGCCTGGAAGGTGCCGCTCGACGCCGAGACCATCCGCTCGGGCGCCCGCCTCCGCGACGGCGTGGAGCCGCTGCCCGACCACGGGACGCCCCCCGCCGAGTGGGGCTGGCGGCAACCCGCCATCACCATCCTCTCGACCACCCTGCCCCGCCCCGAGGCGCGCAAGAACGCGCTCCGTCGCGAGGCGACCGCGACGCTCTCGCTGCGCATCGCGCCGGGTCAGACCGACGCGGAGCTGTACGCGATGCTCGAGGAGACGCTGCTCCGCGACGTGCCGGGCGGCTGCCAGGTCGCGCTGAAGCGGCACGAGGGGGCCGCCGAGAGCTGGCTCTACGAGCCCAAGGGGCCGGCCTTCGAGGCGGTGGACCGGGCGTACGCCGCGGCGTGGGGCGAGAAGCCCGTGCAGATCGGCGTCGGCGGCTCGATCCCCTTCGTGGCGCTCTTCGGCCGCCGTTTCGGGGATCTGCCGCTCATCCTCAACGGCGTCATGGACCCCGAGACGGGCGCCCACGGGCCCGACGAGTCGATGCACCTCGGCCTCTTCGCCAAGGCCATCGCCGCCAACGTCCGCCTCTACGCCGAGCTCGGCGCGCTGCCGGAGCTCGCGCGCGGCTGAGCCCCTTGGGGATCCTCGCGGCCGCGGCGGCGGAGACGCGGGCTAGAAGGCGTGCTTGACCTCGGGCCGCCAGCTCTTGCAGTCCTCCGCGGTCGGCGTCGGCGCGGTCGACCCGCCGGACATCGAGCGCACCACGGGCGCGGCGGCCGGCGCGCCCTGGGCGAGCTCGAGCAGGACGATGCCCTTGGCGTCCATCACGTGCGCGTAGGTCCACTCGCCGTCGTCGCCCTGCACCGACAGGTTGCCGTTGACGTAGCGGGTGAGGACGCCCTGGACCTTCTTGTCTGCCAGCTCGAGCAGCACGCGCGAGTGCACCCAGCCCGGGAGGATCGCGTCGGCGACGTCCATCGCGCGGATGTTGCCGAGGAGCAGAACGGTCGTGTCGTCCGCCGGGTCGCTGACCACGTCGCCCCCGGAGGACGCGACGGCGACGCACTCGCGCAGGTCGAGCCGCGACGGGCCCTTGCGGACGCCGATGCCGGTGCGCCCGTGGATACCGGCCGAGATCTCGATGGGGACGTTCGGGTCGAAGACGCACGTCTTGCGCTGACGCGAGGTCCAGATGTCGATGTCGTCGAGGATGGAGTCGAGGTCGTCGAGCTTGCGCACGAACGGGACGTCGTAGGACTCGCGCCGCGTGCTGAAGGAGTAGTCCGCCGCGCCGCCGGCGTAGGTCTCTTCCTTGAGATAGGTCGCGTCGTGCTCCTGGGCGACCGACGGCGGCAGGAGCGGCATCGCGCACGGGTGCTCCTGCGAGAGCGTGTAGGCCTGGAGCTTCGAGACCCAGCCCGCGCCGCGCTCGTGGGCCCGGACGAGGTAGTCGCGGATGGCCTCGTCGCGCGTGGTGCCCGCGGGATAGGTGACGGTCGACTGCATCGGGTTGGACACCCCGGCGGGGTAGCGGACCTCGACCTTCGGGCTGACGCGGTGGGTCTCCGTCCCGGTCCGGACGCCGTAGCCCTGCTTGAACTTGTAGCCGACGCAGCCGACCTCGGCGGCGGCGTTGCCGACGAGGATGATCGCGAGAAACGAAACGTACAGAGAACGACCGGGACGTAGCGCGCGCATGGCGCGACTATCCCGCCGCCCCACAGCGACGTCAACGCTCAATGGCCCCGCGCGACGCCGCGGGATCCGCCGGCGGGCGTCGCGCTCCTGGGCGTCCGACCCGCGACGGCCGCGTCCTCCCGTCGCCGCCGGCCCCGCCGCGTGTGCCATCGGTTGACACCGACGGCGGCGACCGCCCATGTTCTGCACGATGTCCGGCCCGGTCGATAATCAGCTGCGCCGGGGCTGGAGCTACGTCGCCGAGCCGGACGACGGGCGCCACGTCCCCGACGACACCCTGCGCGTGCGCGCCCGGGACGGCCGGATCCTCACCAAGCGCGCCCACGGCTTCCCCGGCCGGGTGGAGGTCGTCGACGAGAGCGGCGCCGACCTGCCGCGCGCCACCCTGATTCGCGCCGCCGCCGCCGCCGGCGAGGCCCTCGAACGCCTCGGCCGCGACCCGGCCCACCCGGTGC
>SBGO01000061.1 GCA_006226565.1 Deltaproteobacteria bacterium
GGTCGTCACCGGGCCGGACGCCCTCGAGGGGGTGCTCCCGGCGGCGGTGCGCGCGGCGGGCTGAGGCCCGGGCGCTTCCCAGCCCCGGACGGCGCGACTACAGTGGCGAGCGGTGCGGCGAGGCGGCCGCGACGAAGGAGCACCATGACGGCGGCGCGAAAGGTCGAGATCACCCGCAAGACGCGGGAGACGGACATCACGCTCACCCTCGACCTCGACGGCACCGGGCGGAGCGAGGTCGAGACGGGGATCGGCTTCCTCGACCACATGCTGACGACCCTGGCGAAGCACGGGCGCCTCGACCTCACGCTCCGCTGCGTCGGCGATCTGCACGTCGACGACCACCACACCGCCGAGGACTGCGCGCTGGCGCTGGGCCAGGCGCTCGACCAGGCGCTCGGCGAGCGCAAGGGCATCGCGCGCTTCGGCCACGCCTACGCGCCGCTCGACGAGGCGCTGGCGCGGGCGGTGGTCGATCTCTCCGGTCGCCCCTACCCCGCCGTCGATCTGGGGCTCCGGCGCGAGGCGATCGGCGGCCTCGCCTGCGAGAACCTCACCCACGTCTTCCAGTCGCTCGCCTTCGCCGGCCGGATGGCCCTGCACGTCGACGTGCTCAAGGGCGACAACGACCACCACCGCGCCGAGGCCGCCTTCAAGGCGACGGCGCTCGCGCTCCGGCAGGCGGTCGCCCGGGACGGGAGCGACGCCGTCCCGAGCACCAAGGGCGTGCTGTAGCGGCGGCGCGGCGCGGACGCCCGGACGCCGCGGGGTGACCTTCCGCTTGGAAACGCGGGGGGCGTCGGGTACCTATCGATTCAGCGCGCGGCGGGACCTGCCCTCGCGCCGGCTCGCGTCCATCGGAACCTCGGAGCTCCCGTGAGCGATGTCGTCATCGTCCGCACCGGCGTCGCCAACCTGGCGTCGGTCCTCGCCGGCCTCCGGCGCCTGGGAGTGACCCCGGACGTCACCACCGATCCCGCCGCGGTGCGCGCCGCCCAGGCCGTGATCCTCCCCGGCGTGGGCGCCTTCGGCGCCGGCATGGCCGCCCTCCACGAGCACGACCTCGCCGCGCCGCTCAAAGAGCGCGCCGCCGCCGGCCGCCCGCTCCTGTCGGTCTGCCTCGGCCTGCAGCTCCTCGCGAGCTCGAGCGACGAGGCCCCGGGCGTCCCCGGCCTCGGCGTCTTCGACGCGCACGTGGCCCGCTTCCCCGACACCGTGAAGGTCCCGCAGCTCGGCTGGAACAAGGTCGCGCCCGACGCCGGCTGCCGCCTGCTCGAGCCCGGCTACGCCTACTTCGCCAACTCCTACCGCCTGCCCGAGGCGCCCGCCGGCTGGTCGGCCGCCCGCGCCGAGCACGGCGGCCCCTTCATCGCGGCCCTCGAGAAGGGCGCGCTGCTCGCCTGCCAGTTCCACCCCGAGCTCTCGGGCCCGTGGGGCCTCGCGCTCCTCGACCGCTGGCTCACCGCCGCCCGGGAGGCCTGAGCGATGCTGACCCACCGCGTCATCCCCTGCCTCGACGTCAAGGACGGCCGCGTCGTCAAGGGCATCCGCTTCCAGGGCCTGACCGACGCCGGCGACCCCACCGACGCCGCCGCCCGCTACGAGGCCGAGGGCGCCGACGAGCTCGTGCTGCTCGACGTCTCCGCCACCCCCGAGGGCCGCGGCCACGCCGTCGACACCGTGCGCGCCGTGCGCGCCGTCCTGTCCATCCCGCTCACGGTCGGCGGCGGCCTCCGCACCATCGACCACGCGAGCGCGCTGCTCGACGCCGGCGCCGACAAGGTCAGCGTCAACACCGCCGCCGTCCGCGACCCCTCCTTCATCGACCGCGTCGCCGGCCGCTTCGGCAGCCAGTGCGCCGTCGTCGCTGTCGACGCCGCGCGCCGTATCGGCGGCCCGGGCTGGGAGGTCGTCGTCCACAGCGGCAAGGAGCGCACCGGCATCGACGCCATCGCGTGGGCGCGCGAGTGCGCCGCGCGCGGCTCGGGCGAGCTGCTGCTGACCTCGTGGGACAAGGACGGCACCAAGAGCGGCTACGACCTCGAGCTCCTCACGGCGGTGTCCGAGGCGGTCAACATCCCGGTCATCGCCTCCGGCGGCGCCGCCCACCCCGACCACCTGGTCGAGGCGATCCACGCCGGCGCCAGCGCCGTCCTCGCGGCGTCGATCTTCCACTACGCCGAGTACACCGTCGGCGCGGTGAAGGACGTGCTCGCGGCGCGCGGGATCGAGGTCCGCCGCGGCTGAGCCGACGCGCCGGGGCGTGTTCCGACCGATCGGTCATTCGCCGCCGCACCGCACTATGCTAGAGTCGCCGCGTCCCGTCGGCAGGTCCGATCCGCGCGTGAAGACCCCTCTCCCCATGAAAGCTTGGCGTCACACCGGGCTCGCGGCCGTCGCGATGCTCGCCATGGTGCATTGCGTCGAAGGCGGCGCCCCCGGGGCGCAGGGGGACCTGTCCATCGCGGTCGCCGCGTTGAACCTGCCGGGCGTCACCGACGCCGACTACACCCTCACGGTCCACAACGGGCCCGGCGGGACGGGCGAGGTGGTGTGGACCCGCGCCATCAGCTCCGCGGCCTACGGCGACGGCGCCGGCTCGCTGAGCTACGTCGGGACCTGCGACGCCGGCACCGGGATCAACACGGTGACCCTCGAGCTCACGGCGCTCTACGACGCCAGCGGCGCGCTCCCCGTCGGGAGCTACATGAACCCGACGCCGGTGAGCCGCGAGGTCGCCTGCGTCGCGGACGGCGACGTCGCGGTCACCTTCGACATCGCCCTCGCCCGCCGCGCCGAGCAGGGCTTCTTCGACGTCGCCGTGCAGTTCCAGGACCTCTTCTGCTCGGCCAAGCTCGACTGCGAGAACCCCGACGGCAGCGACCTCGAGCTCCTCCACGCCCCCGACGGCGGGCGCGGCATGAC
Source organism: Deltaproteobacteria bacterium (assembly GCA_006226565.1). Taxonomy (GTDB): domain Bacteria; phylum Myxococcota_A; class UBA9042; order PHBI01; family PHBI01; genus PHBI01. The sequence continues at coordinate 2,926 of SBGO01000061.1, forward strand.
GGCCGTCCTCGGCTTCGCCTGCACCGCCTCGACGACCGGCTCGACCTACCTCTACATGGACGACCTGGTCATCCACTGCGCCGGCTTCACCGAGGACGTGCGCGTCGCGCCGACCGGCCTCGGCACCCAGGCGCCGGTCGCCAACGCCGACGGCTACCTCTTCGGCGCCGCCGTCTACCGCGGGACCGAGCAGCTCGCGAGCAAGGCGTACTGGAACGTGTCGCTCGGCCTCGACGCGACGACCTTCGCCGCCGCCGGCGCGTGCACGCTGACGACGCGCGCGACCGCCTCGCGCGAGCCCTTCCCCCAGGAGGTCGGCGGCTTCCCGCTGCCCGCCGGCGCCGTCTACCCGGTCGTCACCTGGGACGTGGCGCTCTCGGACGCCAGCCAGCGCGTCTGCACGAGCCACGAGATCGACGGCGGCGACGGCGTCGCGACCGACTACGTCGGCTACCTGCCGCAGCTCAACGCCTTCACCTGGAGCCCGGACACGATCTACATGCAGCACCGCCTGCAGCCGATCCACCCGACGCTGCCGAACGGCGAGGTGCTCTCGGCCGCGCCGCCGGTCTGCGACCCGGCCTGCGACCACGGCGGCGTCTGCGTCGCCGACGCCGGCGTCTCGGTCTGCGACTGCGCCGGCACGGGCTACGACGGCGCGGCCTGCGAGGTCCCCGTCTGCGCGGCGCCGTGCCAGAACGGAGGCGTCTGCGTGGCCCCCGACACCTGCGACTGCGCCGGCACCGGCTACGCGGGGGCGGTGTGCGACGTCGACGTCGACGAGTGCGCCGCCGGCACCGACGCCTGCGACCCCACCGCAACCTGCACGAACACGCTCGGTGGCTACACCTGCGCCTGCCCGAGCGAGGGGATCGACACGCTCGGCGACGGGACGGTCTGCGACTACTACGCCAGCTGCGACGCGCTGCTCGCCGCGCGCGGGGTCGGCTCCGGCAGCTACCTCGTCGACCCCGACGGCGCGGGGGCGATCGCCCCGCTCACGGTCTACTGCGACATGACCTGGGACAGCGGCGGCTGGACGCTGATCCGCTCGACGACCACCTCGAGCTGCGTGGGGACGATGGGCACCGTCGCGCCCGGCACGGCCCGCTACCTCCCGACGGCGACGATGAAGGCGCTGGCGAACGGCGCCTCGCAGGTCCACATCCGCACCAAGGACCAGGCGGCGACGCGCTCGGCGACCTCCTCGGCCGGGGGGCTCGCGATCCAGAACCTGCGCGCCGGCAACATCACCAACCTCGGCCAGACGATGAGCACCACCTCGGCTCCGGGTTGGTCGGGGCCCGTCGTGCCGACCAACATGTGGTACAACTGCGCGGTCAGCGGAACCTGGCCGGCCGTCTACTGGGCCTGCAACAACAGCAACGGCCTGCACCTCACGACCGCGACGAACGTGTGCTCCTTCACCTACACCAACGCGCCGGCGATGGAGGCGATGGAGGTCTACCTCCGCTGAGGTCGACGCAGGCTCGCCGCGTGCTTGGAAAGCGGTGTCGGCTCGGGTACCTATCGGGGGCGGCGACGGGGTGGTCCCGACGCCCCATCCCATCGGCCGAGGCACAGGCATGATCGTCCCCTCCATCGACCTCCAGCTCGGGCGCGCCGTGCAGCTCGTCGGGGGCGAGACCCTGAAGATCGACGCCGGCGACCCGGTGCCCATCGCGCACCGCTTCGCCGTCGCGGGCGAGACCGCGGTCATCGACCTCGACGCCGCCATGGGCAAGGGCGACAACCGCGAGACCATCGAGCGGCTGATCAAGCTGGCGCCGTGTCGCGTCGGCGGGGGGATCCGCGACGTGGACACCGCCCGCCGCTGGCTCGACCGCGGCGCGCGGAAGATCATCCTCGGCACCGCGGCGCGGCCGGAGATCCTCAAGCACCTGCCGAAGGATCGCGTCATCGCCGCCCTCGACGCGCGCGACGGCGAGGTCGTGGTCGAGGGGTGGCAGCGCAAGACCGGCCGCGGCATCTACGAGCGGATGCGCGAGCTCAACGGGCTCGTCGGCGGCTACCTGGTGACCTTCGTCGAGCGCGAGGGGCGCCTCGGCGGGACCGACCTCGCGCAGGTCGAGGCGCTGGTGGCGGCCGCGGGCGACGCGCGCGTGACCATCGCCGGCGGCGTGACCACCGCCGAGGAGATCGCCGAGCTCGACCGCCTCGGCGCCGACGCCCAGGTCGGGATGGCGCTATACTCCGGGCTCCTCGACCTCGGCGACGCCATCGCCGCGCCGCTCCGCACCGACCGCCCGGACGGGCTGTGGCCGACGGTCGTCTGTGACCCGCACGGGCGCGCGCTCGGGCTCGTCTACTCGAACGCCGAGAGCCTGCGCGAGGCGGTCCGGATGCGGCGCGGCGTGTACTGGTCACGCTCGCGCAACGCGCTCTGGGTCAAGGGCGAGACCTCCGGGGCGACGCAGGAGCTGCTCGCCATCGACCTCGACTGCGACCGCGACGCGCTGCGGTTCACGGTGACGCAGACGCCGCCCGGCTTCTGCCACGAGCACACCTGGACCTGCTGGGGCCCGGACCACGGGCTGCCGGCGCTCGCCCGGCGGGTCGCGGAGCGCCTGCGCGAGGCGCCCGCCGGCTCCTACACCCGCCGGCTCTTCGAGGACGCGGAGCTCCTCCGCGGCAAGCTCATGGAGGAGGCGGCCGAGCTGGCCGCCGCCGCGACCCCGGCGGACGCCGCCTGGGAGGCCGCGGACGTGGTCTACTTCACGCTCGTCGCCGCCATCCAGCGCGGGGCGGACCTCAGCGCCATCGAGGCCGAGCTCGACCGCCGGGCGCTCCACCTCGTGCGGCGCAAGGGCGACGCCAAGCCGCCGATCGGAGGCGAGCAGTGAGCTGGCGCCACCTCACCATCGACGGGCTTCCGGACCTGCGCCGCGACGCCGTGGACGCGGCCACCCTCGAGGGGGCGCGGGCCATCGTGGAGGCGGTCCGGGACGGCGGCGAGGCGGCGCTGCGGGCGCACGCCGAGCGCTTCGGGGACATCGCCGAGGGCGCGCCGCTGGTGATCGGCCGCGAGGCGCTCGAGGCGGCCCTGGCGGGGCTCCCCGAGGCCGACCGGAGC
>SBGO01000286.1 GCA_006226565.1 Deltaproteobacteria bacterium
GTCTGGACGCCCCTCGACGAGGCGGCGGTGGCGGCGCGCGTCACCCCCGCGCTGAAGCCGGGCGAGAAGCTCGCCAGCGCGGCGCTCTCCGGGCCGATCGGCCCGACCGACGCCGCCGTGCTGGCGCTCGTCGAGGTCGAGGGCGGCCCGTCGCGGCTGGCCGGCTTCGTCCTCGTGCCGGGCGCCGACGGCGACGCCCGCCACGACCTGCCCGAGCTCGATCGGATGCAGCTGTACCAGGTCGAGTGGGTCGCGTTCGAGAACGCCGACGAGGACGGCGACTGGGAGGTCGTCGTGCGCTCGACCCACATGACCGGGGTCGGCCCCGACGGCGCCAAGCCCTACGCGAGCGTCGCGGTCGTCGACTGGGACGGCGCGGCGACCCGCCGCCTCGAGGCGGCCGAGAAGACGCTCGAGGGGGTGGAGCTGCCGAAGGACGCGCGCGTCCGCCTGGCGCGCGCCCGCTTCGACGCGGGCCGGCGGGCCGGGCGCTTCGTCGGGCCGTGCCGGATGGTGAGCGGCGACTTCGTGACCACCTACTCCTACGACGCCTACGGCCGCCTCGTCCGCGAGGTGGCGGGCCAGGAGGAGCGCGTGCACAGCTACGACGACGCCGGCCAGCTCACCGAGACCGTCACCTCCTACCCCGACTCGCCGGCCGTCCGGACGCGCTACACGTGCGACGCGCGCGGGCTGGTCGTGGTGGCCCGCCAGGTCATCGCCAGCGACGAGGGCCAGCCCGAGCTCATCGCCGCCGTCAACACCTACGACGCCCGCGGGCGGCTGGTCCGCGAGACCTCGATCGACGCCCGCGGCGCCCACCACGTGACCTACGGGTGGGACGGCTGGCGCATGACCGAGAGCAACCACGACTACCCGGACTCCGACGAGTACTGCGCGCCGACGCCGCCGTCGAAGTACGAGGAGGACGCCCAGGGGCGGCGGATCCGCGAGGAGTACCGGGACACGCCGGAGCTGTGCGAGTCCCCGCGCGACGAGACCTGGCGCTACGACGCCGCCGGCAACCTCGTCGAGCACCGCGTCAGCCCGCTCGGCGGCGAGCCCGAGTCCGTGACGACCTACGACTACGGCTGCTGGACGGCGGCGCCGACGCCCTGACGCGCACGCGGCCGCCGCTCGCCCTTGCCGCGACGCGGCCGCCGCGGTAGTGGAGGCACATGCCGGCCTCCCTCTCGCAACGCGCTCGACACCTCCCCGCGTCCGCCATCCGTCGCCTCGTCCCGCTCGCGGTCGAGGCCAAGGCGCGCGGGGTCCACGTCCACCACCTCAACATCGGCCAGCCCGACGTGTGGTCGCCGTCGATCGTGATCGACGCGATGCACGACTACGACGAGCGCCTCATCGCCTACACGATGTCGCGCGGCGTGCCGGCGTACGTCGACGTGCTGCGCGAGTACTACGCCGCCTACGGCGTGGCGCTGACGGCCGACCAGATCAACGTGACGTCGGGCGGCAGCGAGGCGCTCCTCTTCACGCTGATGGCGGTGCTCGACCCCGGCGACGAGATCCTCATCCCCGAGCCGTACTACACCAACTACACGAGCTTCGCGCAGATGGCCGGCGGCAGCGTGGTGCCGGTCACGACGACGATGGACGAGGGCTTCCGCCTGCCCCCCGTCGCGCGCATCGAGGCCGCGCTCACGCCGAAGACGCGCGCCATCCTGCTCTGCAACCCCTCGAACCCGACCGGCGTCGTCTACACGCGGTCGGAGATCGAGTCGGTCGCGGCGCTCTGCGCCAAGCACGACCTGTGGCTCGTGGTCGACGAGGTCTACCGCGAGTTCGTCTTCGAGCCGGGGCCGGAGACGCTGCGGACCGCGCTCGCCCTCGAGGCCTACGCGGACCGCGTGGTCGTCGTCGACAGCGTGTCGAAGCGCTTCAGCATGTGCGGCGCGCGCGTCGGCTGCGTGGTGAGCCGCCACGAGGGGCTGATGCGGGCGCTGCTGCGGCTCTCCGACGCGCGCCTGTCGCCGCCGGCGGTCGGGCAGGCCCTCGCGATGCACGCCTACCACGCGCCCGAGTCCTACCTCGAGCAGGCGGTCGAGACCTACCGGGCGCGCCGCGACCTGGCGTTCGCCAAGCTCGCCGACATCCCCGGCGCCCGCGCGGTCCTGCCCGGCGGCGCCTTCTACATGATCGCCAAGCTGCCGGTCGCCGACAGCCTCCACTTCGGGAGCTGGCTCCTGACCGACTTCGCCCGCGACGGCGAGACGGTCATGGTCGCGCCCGCCGGCGGCTTCTACGCGACCCCGGGCCTGGGCGACGACGAGGTGCGCCTCGCCTTCGTCATTGACCTCGAGCCGCTCTCGCGCGCCATGGATCTGCTGGCCGAGGCGCTCCGCGTCTACCCGGGGCCGGGGAAGTGACGCGGAGCGTGGTGCGCGGCGCCTGAGCCGCGCTCAGCGCACCCAGAGCTCGACGATCCGGGCGGGCGGGCTGTCGGGCCCGGGCTGGCAGGCGGGCGCGGGCCCGAGCCAGCACGCCTTGGTCCCGACGGCGTAGTACCACCACTGGGCCTGGTCCAGCGTGCCGTCGAGGAGGGCCGGCCCGGCGGCGCCGTCGGCGTTGCGCTGCAGGCCGCCCCACGTCCCGCCGGCGGTCGTGTAGGTCGTGTAGTCGATGTGGACGGAGACGACGCCGGTCGGGGTGTCGCCGTAGGGCGCGGTGACGGGGTTGCTGGTCTGCAGCCAGTGCTGGTAGCCGGTGAAGGTCGTGTTCCCCGGCCAGTCCATCTTGAGCTCGAAGCTGCCGCCGCGGCGGAAGGACTCGAGGTCGCCCAGGATGGCGTAGACGCCGGCGCTCGGGTTGGTCTTGTTCTTGGTGAACTCGTTGTCGGCGAAGAAGCCGACGGCCGCGTCCTGGTAGTACACGCGGGTCCAGCCGCCGCTGTCGAAGCCCATGTCGCAGTAGACGTCGAAGGGCGCGCCGCCTGTCGGGTCGATGCGGTAGATGCCGCTGCCGACGGCGCCGGTGTAGGTGTGGGTGACGCCGTCGGGGTTCTTGTAGTCGTAGCAGCTCGCGGCGTAGGTCCCGTCCTCCCACTCGCGGACGCCGGCGTTGTTGACGATGCCGAGCTGCGGGTCCTCGCAGGTCGCGCCGGTGTAGCCCGTGCCCGCGCAGTCGCAGGTGTCGGGGGCGGTGCAGACGCCGCCGTTGGCGCAGGCCGGGTCGCAGACAGGCGTCTCACAGGTCGCGCCCGTCCAATCGGCCGTGCAGGCGCACCAGTCGACGGCGACGCAGGTCCCGCCGTTGGCGCACGGGGTCGCGCACGTCGGCGGCAGGCCGGCCGCCCAGGCGTAGGCGAAGGCCGTCGCGGTGTCGCCGGTGCCGGTGTAGGCGGCGCGGACCGGCGCCGCCGGGTCGTCGAAGGTCAGCTCCTCCTGGGTGCAGGTCGACAGATCCACGTCCCACTGCACGTAGGGGTAGACCGTGCCGGCCGCGATCGTCCCGCCGTTGACGAGGTCCCCGGCGTTGCCGGCGTCGTCGGCCGTCGCGCGGGTCTGGAGGCGGCAGCTCGTGATGGGCGCCTTCACGCCGAGGGCGACGTTCCAGTACTGCTTGTTGGCGGCCACGCCGCCGGTCGTGAGGAGCTCGCTGCCGCGGTAGACGGCGAGCTGGAAGAGGTAGGCGTCGGCGTCGACCGTGCCCGGGGCGTTCTCGGTCACGCTGGCGGTGCAGGCGCTCATGCCGTCGGCGCCGGTGACGCAGAGGTTGCCGCTGCTCGGCGCGTCCGGGCGCAGGACGAGATCGGCGGCGAAGCTGGCCGGGTCGTTCGGGGCCGTGCAGTCGAGCGCGAGGTCGTTCATGTAGAGCTCGGTGTCGACGCCCGCGCCCGGCCCCGGGGTGCAGGCGAAGCCGAGGACGAAGGTCCGCGCGCGCGCGCCGGTGGCGTCGAAGAGGAGCTCGATGTCGCCGCCGCCGCTCTGCTGGCAGTCGAGCTTGGCCGAGCAGAAGACGTCGTTGAAGTTGACCGCGATGTCGAAGAAGCCCTGCTGGGCCGGGCGCATCAGCGCCACGTCGAACTGCACCGCCACGTCCTGCCCCTCGCGGCAGGTCGCGATCTGGGTGAGCGGGCCGCCCGTCGTCGGGTTCTGGAACGGGACCGCCGTCCCCGTGACGCCGCTGGCGTCGCCCGAGGCGAAGCTTCCGGCGGCGGTCACGTCCGCCGCGTACACGCCGACCACCCAGACCTTGATGGTGTTGTCGGCGACCGCCGGATCGGCGTCGCAGGGGCCGACGTAGCTCGCCGAGCCGGCGCTGTCGCCGTAGCCGCTCGAGGTGACGCGCCGCTGCCACACGACGGCGCCGTCGCCGTTGTCGACCTCGAGGTCCCACACCACGTCGCCCACGCCCTCGAGGTTCAAGGCGGCCAGGTTCACCGCGACCCCGGGGCCCGTGAAGCCGTCCCCGGACGGTGGCGCCTCGGCGCAGCCGGTGAGCAGGGCGAGCGCGAGGGCGAGGGAGAGCAAGGGACGTCGCATGGGGACCTCGGGGCGCCATCGGCGTCGCGGCGAGCGAGCCACGTGCAGCGCGGAGACGACGAGCTTGACCAGGTGAGCTGCCCGCGGCGCTGGCCTTTGGGAACAGGCCATTGCGGACGCCGCAAGTCTGACGTGCAGCGCAATACGGCGTCAACCGTGCGGTGCGCGAGGCGGCGCGGTGACGGGGCGCGCGAAGCTCAGCCGAGGTCGGCGACGGCGGCCTCGGGCGGGGCCATCGGCGCGACCGGGCGGCGCCCCCAGATCGCGGCGAGGGTGAGGCCGGAGACGATGTGCCAGACGCCCCACCAGGCCGTGATGATGGCCATCCCGCCGAGCCCGTCGAAGAAGCCGAAGACGAGCACGAGCCCGAGGGCGGAGTTCTGGATGCCGACCTCGATGGCGACCGCGCGCGTGTCGTAGCGCGAGAGGCGCGCCGCGCGCGCGGCCGTGTAGCCGATGCCGATGGCGAGCGCGTTGTGGAGGGCGACGACCAGCATCACGAGCCCGACCGCGTCGAGGAAGTAGGCCCAGTTGGCGCCGAGGGCGGCGGCGACGACGCCGACGAAGATGACGACGGTCGCGATCTTGAACGGGCGGCGGATGCGCTCGACGAGGCGTGGCCAGCGGTGGCCCGCGTAGAGGCCGAGCGCGAGCGGGATCCCGAGGATGACGAAGACGGTGACGAAGACGTCGAGGGGGTCGAGGCGGACGGCGTGGAGGACGGGCGCGGTGTTGGGGTTGAGCCCGCCCCAGAGTGACAGGTTGAGCGGGGTCATCACGACTGCGACGAGGGTCGAGATGGCGGTCATCGTGACCGACACGGCGGTGTTGCCGCCGGACAGGTAGGTCATGAGGTTCGAGAGGTTCCCGCCCGGGCAGGCGGCGACCAGGATCATGCCGAGGGCGATGGACGGCTGGAGATCGAGCACCATCGTCAGCCCGAAGGTCACGGCCGGGAGCAGGACGAACTGGGCGAGGAGCCCGATGGCGGGCGCCTTGGGCTTGGCGAGGATCTTCTTGAAGTCGCCGAGCTTCATGTCGAGGGCGACGCCGAACATCATCAGGCCGATGACGGCGTTGATGGCGGCGATGCCGGCCGGGCTGAAGTTGAGCCGGAGCTGGTCCACCTCGACGGCGGTCATGGGCCCTCGTGTTCGCGATGGTGACGGAAGGCCCGAGCATGCGTGGCGGAGGGGACGGCGTCAAAGCCGCGGCGCGGTCACGGCCAGGGGATGGCGTCGAGCGCGGCTTGCGGGGCGGGATCGTCGGGGGCGATGGCGACGGCGCGGCGGAGGACCTCGTCGGCGGCCGCGCAGGCGTCGTAGTCGCGCCGGCGCTCACAGCGCGCCGTCCGGGCGCGGGCCCACTGCAGGTAGCGGGCGGCGATCCGCTCGGAGGCGAGCGCGGGAGCGTCGGGACGCGGCGCGCGGTAGACGCGGAGGAGCGGTCGCCACTTCTGGCAGGCCGGGACGACGCCGTCGGCGACCTGGCCGACGAGGTAG